>NZ_PCPW01000008.1:0-184228 GCF_002979835.1 Arthrobacter sp. MYb221
GCGTCCCATTCCGAGGTGGCGAAGCTGCCCTCCGTAACGTAGCGTCAGCTTTCCGTCCTTGTCCACGGTGTCTGTTCTGATGCGCCGTTCGTCCTTTGGAAGCGGTTTCGGAACGGCTTTCGCTGTTGCCGTGTAGCGCAGATATGGTGGTTTCCTCCCCGCTGCTTTGTGTGGCCTTTCCATGTTGTAGACGTGCTTGAATTCCTCAAGTTGCTCGTTGAGTTGGGCGACGGTTTTGGCCCGTGGTTGGGCATTGAGCCAGAGCTTGAGCGTGCGATGGAATCGTTCAATCTTGCCCTGGGTTTGAGGGTGGTTCGGTGAGCCGTTGATCTGCTTGATGTCCCATTCCTGGAGCAGCTTCTCGAACTGGTTCTTCGCTGGTTCATCTCCGTTGATCTTGCCGGTGAAGCGGGTGGTGAAAACCAGTCCGTTATCGGTCAATGAGGACTGTGGCCGGCCGTGTTCCTCGCAGGCTTGGGTGAACTGTTTTGCTACGTGGTGCCCAGTCACGCGCCGGTATGCGCGGATGCTGATGAGGAATCTGGAGTGGTCATCGATGTAGTCCAGGATTTCGGTGTCGCTGCCGTCGGCCAGTCTCCAGTGGGTGAAATCCGATTGCCACATTTCGTTGGGGAGCGCGGCTTCGAAGCGGATCAGGGAGCTTTTCGGGCGTTTTTGGGGTTGGTCGGTGACGTGGTTGGCTTGGCGCAGAATGCGGTGGACGGTGGATTTTGAGGGTGCGGTCAGGCCTTCTGTTTCCAGGAGGATTTGGATGGTTTCTGCTCCGGCGTCGAGGCCTTTGGCGGTGAGGTTTTGGCGGTGGAAGATGATGCGGTTGCGGGTTTTCTCTGGTGTTCTGTTGGGTGATTTTTTGGGTTGTTTAGACCTGGAGTCGAATGCTGCCTCTCCTTCGAAGGCGTAGCGTCGCACGAGCTCTTTGACCCAACATCATGACAGCTCATTCGGAGACGTTGAAATGGTGGGCTGCCGCTTTGGCGTTCATGGATCCGTGAACGACCGCGGTGATTATTTGTTTGTTGTGTGTTCTCACAATTTCTGAGAGTGAACGATGTCCAAGGACAGGGTGCGTTGCCACGCCGGGGAAGGGGGGGCTTTGAACTTTACGTGCAGTGTCAGATCTGGTGTTGGGATCAGGTTTTCCCGGGGTGTGGGGGTGGAACGATGTCCCGCGACATGGGTGAAGGATGTCTTGAGACCCGACACCCTATCCTCCGCCAAAGGAAACCCCCGAGAAATCGGGGGTTTTCGCATTTAAGTCCGGGCTTGGGAGTAGCATCCCGACGCGCAAGGTAATCGAGGGGACAGCGAATCGCTTTTCCTCCATCATGTGGGAGATTGAAAATGGGTTGCAGGTTCGCAGAACTGGCCGTTGACTGCAAGAATCCGGTACTGATTGCCCGTTTTTGGGGCGAGGTCTTCGACTATTCGGTGCTCAGCGAAGAAGCCGGCTTGGTGACGATAGGTCCTGCCGAGGCAACTAAGGACTCGCAAGGCCCGGTCTTGACCTTCGCTCAGGTGCCGGAGGAGAAAACGATCAAGAACCGCGTGCATCTCGATGTGCGCCCGGTCGACTGCACGCAAGACGAAGAGGTCGAGCGGCTCTTGAGTCTCGGTGCGAAATATGCGGAAGTCGAATCCAGTGATTTCCCATGGATCGTCTTGCTTGACCCGGAAGGCAATGAATTCTGCGTTTTGTCGGAGCAGGAGGCCTAGGCAGGCGCGAAGAACGCCCCCATCCGGTAGCATGGATCTTCACGCAGTGCGTGATTTATGTCACCAAATGGGGGTTGTGGCTAGCTTGGCAGGGGACGTCCGTAAAGCCGTAGTTATCGAGCACGAGTTTGAGGTTCGAGCGGTGCTGTCGCGCCTGCTAAGACAGGTTGGATTTGTCGTGCACGAGACCTCCTCTGGAGAAATTGGAGTAGAGCTAGCCGAACGAATCAACCCTCAGGTGATAGTGGTTGGGTCCGGACTTCGGGACATCGACGGCCATGAGACCCTGCGCCGGCTCTCAAATCGCGTTAGTGCCCACTTGCTTGCGGTGCTTGAATCCGATGAAGAATTCGATGTCGTGCACTCCTTTGACGCGGGGGCCGATGGCGTGATGTCCAAGCCGCTGCGAGAGCGGGAATTCAGGGCACGAATCGATTCCTTCGTGCGCCGCCAGGCCAGCACCAGTAGGTTGCTGGCCTTAGGCGAGAGCCAGAGGGGTCGAATACTTAGCCATCGAAATCTAACGCTGAACGTCGTGACGTGGCAGGTAATGATCGATGCAGAATCGGTGGAGCTGACCGCCACCGAATTTTCCTTGCTGCGCGCGTTGCTGCTGCATCCAGGGCATGTGCGGAGCAAGAAGGAACTGGCCCGAATGCTGAATGACGAGGATGGGGCAGGTGCGGTGGACCTATACGTGTCACCCGCCGCCGTGCGAAGCATTGAAGTGCATATCGCAAATCTGCGACGAAAACTGGGCGATTCGGCGCGAACGGAGCTGTGGATCGAGACGGTGCGCGGGGTCGGATACCGGATGGTCGGCGAGCAAAACTCGCGTTCCTAGCCGCAGCGAAACATTGAGCGAATCTTGAGCATCCGATAATCAACCCTTGAGGATTATCGAGCAGAATAATCACCATGGCCCTGAGCCATAGGGGTGCTGTGCTGAATGAGGTTAGATCTTGGGGGATTAACTGGCTGCCGCGCAAGGCGGCAATCATTACTGGTACCCATTTGAGTGCGTGAAGGCTTCGAAATGGTAGCGCAATACCAAGTCGAAGCCTTCACGCATTGTGGTTAGGCCGGCGGCTAGGCGCTGGTTTTTTTGTTGCTCAGTTCCGGGTAGTGAATGGCAGCGGTTTGCGGGTGAGCGCGCAGCCAGCCCTTGAGCACGTTCGCACCGTAAGAGGCGAGCATCGCATTATGCGGATCATCCGATACGCCGCGCGCTACGGCAGCGAGTTCCGCCGGAAGCTGCACCTTGTCGACCACCGCGTCCAGGCGCGGGGAGTAGAAAAACGGCACCGAGTAGCGGTCGACGCCAGCTGGCGGGGCGACCACTCGGTGGATGGTGGCCATCAGATAGCCGTCGGTGGCCACTTCGAGCATCTCGCCGAGGTTTACCACCAGCGCGCCCGGGGTCGGCGGCACCGCGATCCATTCCTCCTGGCCGTAGGGCTGCACTTGCAGTCCGCCCACCTGGTCCTGAAGCAGCAAGGTCACGAAGCCGTAGTCCGCATGCAGACCCACGCCCTGGTTGCCGGCGTCGGGTACGACGTCGCCGGAAACATAGTGCACCAGCTTGCCCATCCATGACGGGGTGTCGGCGAATGGCTCGTCGAAGTGGTCTTCGGGCAGGCCCAGGCCCACGGCGATGGCCGCGAGCAGCTCGTGCCCGGTCTGGTTCATCAGCTCGGCCCACGCCAAGGCGCGTTCCTCAAGCTGCGGGAAATCTGCCGGGAACTGGTTGGGCCCCTGCAGGTTCAAATAAGGCTTGTCGGCAGGCACCTCGGACAGGGTCTCGCGCTCCGGTCCGTAGTCGATCTGCTCGCGGGCATCGGCTCGGCCGCGGGTGATTTCGGTGCCCATGCGGGTGTAGCCGCGGAACTGGGCGCTGTTGCGGTTGTCGAGCTTGATCTTCTCAGCGACGGGCTTCTTGAAGAACTCGGCAATCGTATCCAGCAGTTCCTGGTCTTGGTTCGCCTGCGAGGCGTAGCCAACGATCTGGAAGAACCCTACGCGGTGCGCGGCATCGCGCAGCGCTGCCACGAAGGCTTCGTTGAAGCTTCCGTCGGCGTTGCGTGAGGTAGAGATGTCGAGGACTGGGATCTCGGTGACTACGTTGTTCATACACCTAGACTGCACCCAAAAACTCAATTGTTACTAGCGTCCGTTACGCCGGGTTCCTCCAAGTTTCTCCCGTCGTAACAATCCTTGCTTTTTGCTTCATAGAGGCGCAAGCTACGCGATGGCGAATCTTCCGAGGGGTTTACGCCGGGTGTTCACGGTACTGCCCGTCACCTGTTCACGCGCTGGGCGTCCGCGATGAATAATGCGCCCCAACGCCTGGGAATGTGTTTTTGCCGGCGGGTTTCCATATGCTTGGAAGGTGATCTTCCGAGCCGTTGGCGCTTCGCGCCCTTACCCAGAGCATCAATTAACTACCTCTCGGCAGTGGAGCGAGATTCCGCCGCAGCAGGTGAAGCTCGACGAATTGGTGACCACGAAAACGGTGCTCGATTTGGAGGCGCTGCTTTCGGAAGACTCGACCTTCTACGGAGATCTTTTCCCCCACGTGGTGCGTTGGCAGTCGGTGCTGTATCTGGAGGACGGGCTGCATCGGGCGCTGCGCTCGGCCTTGCACCATCGATCGGTGCTGCACGCAAGGGTGTTGGATTTAGACGCCTAACGGGTAGGCTCGGATCAAGATAGCCTCAGGGCGCAGGCCGAAAGGTGCGCAGGGAAGGTAGGCCAATGACCGAGCCGAAGGATCGTCGCGATCCAAGCAGTTGGCATGGGCAGCATATCGTCAGCGAGTCCGAGCTGGCCTTCCAATCGGATCTGCAGGCCAAGAAGCGCCGCCGCACCCGGCAGAACGTGGTGTTCTCCGTGATGGCATCGCTCGTTGTGCTCGGTTTTGTGGCCGCGGTGCTGATTTTTACCGGCAATTGGCCGCTGGCCGAGGAACCGGCGGAGGATGCGGTGGCCGATACGCCGGTCACCATCGAAAATCCGGTATGCCCCGACGTTGAGTTCAAGGTGCAGGATCCAGCCTCGGTGCAGGTCCGGGTGCTGAATACCACCGGAGAATCGGGGCTGGCGGGGGCGACCGCAGAAACGCTCAAGGAGCGCGGCTTTACCATCACCTCGATCACCGAATCAGCGAGCGACTACGCAAACGAGGTGGGTGCGGTGATCGCCGGACCCAAGGGCTACGCCCAGGCGCTGAGCGTTCAGCGCCAGCTGCCCGGGGCGGTGTTCGTCTTCGACAAGGAGCGCCGTGATGCGCGCATCGACCTGGAGGTCGGGGCGAAGTTCGAGGGGCTGGAGAAGGAACGCAAGCTCAATGACGCCCCCGGAAAGCTGCACTGCGCCGAGTCGAAATAGCGGCGGCGAAGATCTCCGGGGGCTGTCGTTGCGCTCAGCCGGTGCGCGAAGCTAGTTCACCGCTCCGGCATGCACCTGGGCCAGCGCATTGGTGAAGGCCTCGGCCGGTTGCGCCCCGGAGATCCCGTATTTGCCGTCGATGACGAAGAACGGCACTCCGCTGATGCCCAGCTGGCGGGCCTGGGCGATGTCCGCGTTTACTTCCTCGGTGTAGGCCGGCGAATCGAGGGTCTCCTGCACTTCTGCCTCGTCGAGTCCCACCTCGGCCGCAAGCGTGGCCAGCACCTGGCGGTCGCCGGTGTCCAGGCCGCGTTCGAAGTTCGCCGAAAGCAGCGTCTCCTTCAGCTCGCTGCCCTTGCCCGCGGACTTTGCGTGCTCCAGCAGGCGCAGCGCGGTGAAGGAGTTCGCCGGGCGCAGCGCGTCGAAGTTGTAGTTCAGTCCTTCGCCGGCCGCCTGTTCGGTGACATGCGCCAGCATCCCCTTGACCTGCTCGGGATCCATGCCCTTGACTTCGGAGAGGTACTGCACCTCGTCGCCGTCGTAGCGCTCCGGAAGGGTGGGGTCCAGCTGGTAGGCGTGCCAGAAGACGTCGACGTTCTCGGAGAATTCGAACTGTTCTACGCCCTTTTCGAAGCGGCGCTTGCCAATGAAGCACCAGGGGCAGGCGATATCGGACCAGATGTCCACACGGACTCGTTTTTCACTCATGCAAGCTTCAACAATTAGCCGCTGCGCAACATTCCCGCCGCGGCGATGGCAAGATGGAATAGGCAGAACCTATGCACCGTCAGGAGGACGATGGCCAAGTCGTTGAGCTATAAGGGCATTATTTTTGCCGGCGGAATCACCATGATGGCGGGCTTCGTCGACGGGGTGGGCTTCTTGCACTTCTCCGGTTATTTCCTCTCCTTCATGTCCGGGAACTCCACCAGATCCTCCGCGGCCCTGGCCACCGGAGACGCGAGCGGATGGTGGTTGGCCATGGGATTTGTGGCGAGCTTTGTCTTGGGGGTCATGCTCGCAACCCTGTTTTCCGCCCGGGCCACGCGCTACCGGCGGCCCCGGGTGATGTATCTATCCGCCACCCTGCTGCTGGGCGCGGCCGTGCTGGGTGCGGCGGGAAATGTGCTGACCGCCTGCCTGCTGGCGGCAGCCATGGGCGCGGTCAACGTCAGCTACACGCGCTCCGGGGAGGTTTCGCTGGGGCTGACCTATATGACCGGCACCCTGGTGAAACTCGGCCAGCATCTGGCCGGGGCGCTGTCCGGGGCGAACCGTGCGCTGTGGGTGCCCTACGCGATCCTGTGGGCGATGATCACCCTCGGCTCGGTCTGCGGGGCTTTCGCCTATCTGCTACTGGGATTGGACGCCCTGTGGTTGGTGGCCGGGGGCATGCTGGCCTGGGCCAGCCTGGGGCTGTGGCGCGAGCGCCGATTGGATAGCACCGCCCTTTAAACCATGCTGCCCCCGCGGACCGGGGCGGTCCGCGGGGGCAGCATGTGGCGTGCTCCGGAAGTTATTTGCTGGAAACCAGCTCGGCTTGCGGGGAACGGACCAGGAACTTGTAGGCCACCGCGAGCAGCACCAGCCAGCCGGCGCCCGCGTAGAGCGCAATGCGGGTCTCGGCGCTCAAGGCCAGCAGCACAACCACGAAGGCCATGAACACCAGCGCGATCCAGGCGCTGGCGGTGCCCCCGGGAACCGCGAATTCGCGGTCCACCAGGACGCCGGACTTCTCCTGGCGGCGCATGGCCAGGTAGGAGGCGAGGATCATGATCCACACCCAGACGGTGGCGAAGGTCGCGATCGAGGCGATGATCATGAACAGCGATTCGGGCAGCAGGGCGTTGAGCAGCACGCCGACCAGCAGCACGATGGACATGATCAGCACCGTCATCCACGGCACCCCGTGGCGTGAGATCTTCGCGAAGGAAGCCGGCGCGTGGCCCTCGCGGGACATCGCGAACATCATCCGCCCGGCGCCGAAGGTGTCCGCGTTGATCGCCGACACCGCGGCGGTGATGACCACCGCGTTGAGCACGTGGGCGGCCGCCGGGATGCCCAGCGCGTCGAAGATCTGCACAAACGGCGAGGCCGAACCGTCGATCTGGCGCCAGTCGAAGAGCATCATCACGATCGCCAGCGAGGCCACGTAGAACAGCAGGATGCGCCAGGGTACGGTGTTGATCGCCGCGGGCACCGACTTGCCCGGATCCTCCGCTTCGCCGGCGGTGATGCCGATGGTTTCGATGCCGCCGAAGGCGAACATCACCACGGCGAAGGACAGCAGCAGTCCCATGAAGCCGTTGGGGAACAGCGTGCCGGCGCTCATCAGCGTGGCAAAGCCGGTGGCCGTTTCGGCGTCCGGGGCGTTGAAGCCGAAGAGGATCAGCGCGGCGCCGCCGATGATCATCGCGATGATCGCGGTGACCTTGATGACCGCCAACCAGAATTCGGTTTCGCCGAAGACCTTGACCTTCATCAGGTTGATCGCGGCGATCAGCAGCACCACCGCCAGCACCCAGATCCACTGCGGCACCTGCGGGAACCAGAAGCGCATGTAGATGCCGAAGGCGGTGACGTCGGCGATTGCCACGATCGCCATCTCGAAGGTGAACGTCCACCCGGTGACGAACCCGGCGAAGCGGCCCAGGTAGCGCGAGGCGTAGTGGGCGAAGGATCCGGAGACCGGATGCTTGACGGCCATCTCGCCCATGGCGCGCATGACGATGAATACCGCCGCGCCGCCGATCATGTAGGCGAAGAGCACGGCCGGGCCGGCTGCCTGGATGGCGGCGGAGGAGCCGTAGAACAATCCGGTGCCGATGGCCGAGCCGAGGGCCATGAAGCGGATGTGGCGGGCCGTGAGCCCGCGGGCGAGGGACGCCTTGATATCGGTCACGATGAAATACTCGGATCTACTTTGAGGTGCATGCGATCTGCGGCCGGAGACTTGAAGGTTCAAGCCAGCCGCTGCCTCAAGCATCTTACGTGCTGCCGGAGGCGCGGCGGGGCGCTTTGTGGCGAAGCTCTAGCGTGAGATAGCTCATCCGCAGGGGGCAGGCACCGGGTGCCCGGTGGCAGAATGGCCCTATGGAACTCGGATTTATCAGGCATGGACAGACCCGCTGGAACCTCGAAGGCCGATTGCAGGGAAGCAGCGATATCGCCTTGAACGACACCGGGCGCGGGCAGGCCCGCGAGGCGGTGGCGGTGCTCGGCGCCGGGCGCTGGGACGCGATCGTCTCCTCCCCGCTGAGCCGCGCGCGGGAAACGGCGCAGATTATTGCCGACGGGTTGGGGCTGGAGCTCGGCCCGGCCTACGATCTGCTGATCGAGCGGGACTACGGCGAGGGCGAAGGGGTGCTGGAGACCGAGGCGGCGGAGCGCTGGCCGGGCAAGCTGGGCGGGGGCATCGAAGCGCTGGAATCGGTGGTGGACCGCGGGCTGCGCGCGATCGAGCAGATCGCCGCGGACTACCCGGGGCAGAACGTCGCGGTGGTCTGCCACGGCACGATCATCCGCTACACGCTCTCGCATTTCGCCGGCTACAAATTAGATACCATCCGCAACGGCTCGGTGGCGATCCTCGCCCGCCGCGCCGCGGGCTGGGAGCTGGAACTGGTCAACGACCGGGTGCCGCAGCCTCCGGTCACCGCACCGTAGCTAGCCGCCCACGGTGCGCCGCACGCTGCGCGCAAGCGACGAGTCGGCCTGCCGGTTCTTGACCGTGGCCAACCAGGAACCCAGGCGCAGGTAGGCCGCGGAGCGCACCGGCGCGGCGGAGAGGAACACGTCGTGCAGCGCATCGGGCAGCCGCACCAGGTGCAGCTCGCGGCCCAGGTTGATGCTGCGCTGCGCGACCACCTGCACGTTCAGCGCCACATCTGAGCGGGTGGCCGCGTCACTCCAGCGCGGCAGCAGGTAGTCCCGGGCGCTGAGCATCACCAGCACCGGCTGGCGCAGCTCCAACCCCTTTTTCACCTTCGCCTGGGCGGCGAATACCGCGGAGATGAATCCGGTGCTGAGCGTGAATCCGTTGGCCGGACGCCATTGCAGGTCATAGTCCCATTCGCCCTCGAAGCGGTTTGAGACGGTGCGGGTGTAGAAGCCCGGGTCGATGGTTGGCAGGTTCCGGTGCGGATTGCGCCCGCTGGCCACCGCCAGGAGCTTCGCCAGGGCGGTGCGCCCCAACTCGGAGGCCTGGAATTCCAGCCAGGGGCTGTTCAGCGCCAGCGCGTCCACCTTTGCCGGGTGCGCCGCGGCATACAGGGCGGCGCTCAGCCCGCCGGTGGAATGGGCGAGCATCACGAAGCGGGTTCCCGGGTGGGCGCTGGAGATGATCCGGTGCGCCGCATCGAATTCCTCGAAGTAGTCCTCCAGATCGGTGATGAACCCCGGGGTGCTGTCCGCGGTGAGGTTGCGCCCGTAGTTGCGCAGATCCAGCGCGTAGAAGTCGGCTCCCGCGGTGCTCAGGAACTGCGCCAATTCGCGCTGGAAGTAGTAGTCGGACCAGCCGTGCACGTAGAGGATCGCCAGCCCGCGCAAGGGCGGGGCGAATTGCGGCCGCGCGGATTTCGGGCGGTGGCGGATCAGCGTCGCGGTTGACCCGTCGGACAGCGGGAGCGTGCGCCGGGCGAAGCCCTCGCCCAGGAGGTCCGCCTCCCAGCGGCCGGCGGCGGGGGAACGAAATTGGAAGGCCATGGAAACATCCTACGGGGCACGAAAAACGGCATCCCCCGGATGAGCTGGTTACCATCCGATGAATGCCGTTATTCGTGGCCGTACATTGGTAGTGCTCAGTCCGCTTGCGACGTGGGTCGCCTAGGTGCAGGAAACTTCTTGACGATTCACAGCAACAAGATGAACAACAATGCTGAGACTGCTGAAGCAACCACACAAGCCACCCAAGAGTAGAAAAATCCCGAGTAGCAAACAGTCATGACAACAAATCCGGTGGACCATGATGCGGCTTCTCGAAGAGGCTTGTTGCCTAGAAGTTTCGACTTGAGTACAGCTTCAATGATTCCGGCGACAATCGCAGTCGCAATCAACGTGCCCATCGCCCAGTAAACGAACCAACCAGCAATATCTTGACGAACTTGTTCCATTCCAAAAATCAAAATTGAACTTCCGATGCCCGCCGAAAGCGGAAGCGAGATGAACACCAAGACTGCAAAGAGAACCAGTATCACCCAGAAAATCGCGATGGCCTTGTTCAAAGGTTTATCGTCGTCGGTAGTTTCAGCCACAAATTCTCCATACCATTTAAAACGTCTAACTTACCATCTGGCTGGTATCAACTAGATGATGATGTTCATGATGACCCACGCCGCGTCCTTCGCAAGGTCATATGGAATTCCAGCTGCTTGGAACGCGATGATCAACTCATTTTCGGATTTCAATTCCGCTTTGCGAACGAGAAGCGCCAGAGGTCGAGCGGTCAATGCCTAGCATGGCGTGGCAACTACGGGGCACGAAAAACGGCATCCCCCGGATGGGCTGGTTACCATCCGATGAATGCCGCAATTCGTGGCCGTACCGCTTCGCTTGTTGAGTTCAGGCGCGTGCAGCCGAGTTGGTGTCCTGGACTAGCCCGCCATCTCGTAGGCCGGAGCCGGGGTGTCCAGGTAGCGCAGGTAGGCGTTCTTGGTCAGGAAGGTCGGGAAGTCGTCGCGCAGCGCGCTGGCCTCGAAGATCTCCACCGCCTGCTCGAAGCGGTCCCCCTCGAAGCGCTCGATCCGCTCCATGGTTTCTTCGGCCAGATCCTGCACCCAGCGGCGGGTGATGATCTCGCCCTCGTCGGTGATGGCCGACTGGTGGATCCACTGCCACAGCTGGGAGCGGGAGATCTCCGCGGTGGCCGCATCCTCCATCAGGTTGCGAAGCGCCACCGCGCCGTTGCCGCGCAGCCAGGACTCGATGTAGCGGATGGCGATCTCGATGTTCTCGCGGATCCCGCGCTCGGTGATCCGGCCCTCCAGGCCTGCCACGTTCAGCAGCTCGCTTTCGGAAACTTCCACGTCCTCGCGGGTCCGGGAGATCTGGTTCGCGTTGGCGCCCAAAACCTCGTCGTACACCTCGCGGGCCACCGGCACCAGGTCCGGGTGGGCCACCCAGGAGCCGTCGAAGCCGTCGTTGGCCTCGCGGGACTTGTCCTCGGAGACCTTCGCGAAGGCGAGCTGGTTGATGGAGGCGTCCTTGCGGCTGGGCACGAAGGCGCTCATTCCGCCGATGGCGCTGGCGCCGCGGCGGTGGCAGGCACGGACCAGCTGCTCGGTGTAGGCGCGCATGAACGGGCTGGTCATGGTCACCAGGTCCCGGTCCGGGAAGACGAAGCGCGGGCCGCGGGAACGGAAGTTCTTGATGATCGAGAAGATGTAGTCCCAGCGTCCGGCGTTCAGCCCGGCCGAGTGCTCACGCAGCTCGTAGAGGATCTCCTCCATCTCGAAGGCTGCGGTGATGGTCTCGATGAGCACCGTGGCGCGGATGGTGCCGCGATCGATGCCCAGCAGCTGTTGGGCCTGCAGGAACACGTCGTTCCACAGCCGCGCCTCCAGGTGGTTCTCCAGCTTCGGCAGGTAGTAGTAGGCGCCGCGGCCCGAATCGATCAGCCGCTGGGCGTTGTGGAAGAAATGCAGGCCGAAGTCGACAAAGGCGCCGGCGATCGGCGTCCCGTCGATCAGCAGGTGCTTCTCCGGCAGGTGCAGCCCACGCGGGCGGACCACGATGGTTGGCAGCTGCGACAGCTCGTAGCTGTGCAGCTTGTAGTCCCGGCCGTCCGGGGCGGTGAAGTCGAGCTCGCCGTCCAGCACGCGCAGCAGGTTCACCTGGTTCTTGATCACGTTCTGCCAGGTCGGTGAGCAGGCGTCTTCCATGTCGGCCAGCCACACGTTCGCGCCGGAGTTCAACGCGTTGATCGCCATCTTGCGCTCGATCGGTCCGGTGATCTCCACCCGGCGGTCCTCCAGGCCCGGAGCGATCGGGGCCACCTGCCAGCTTGAATCTTCGCGGATGTGGCGGGTTTCCTCCAGGAACTTCGGGTCCTTGCCATTGGCGATGCGCGCCCGATTCAGCTGGCGGCGCTGCATCAGCTCGGCGCGGCGGCCTTCGAACGCCTGGTGCAGGGCGGCGATGAATTCAAGGGCCTGTGCGGTGAGGATCTGCTCCTGGTAGCGCACTGGGGTAGCGGTGATCTGGATCGGGTTCAGGGAGGTGGGGGTTGACATGATCTTTTCCTTAAAAGTTTGAGGGCGGTGGGGCCGGCGTCATTGCCGGCCCCACCGTCCGGACCGCTGGGGTCCGAGTTAGTGGAACTGGCCTTCTTCGGTGGAGCCGACCAGAGCGAGGGTGGAGGCATTGGGGTTCAATGCCGTGGCGATCGCGTCGAAGTAGCCGGTGCCTACTTCGCGCTGGTGCTTGGTTGCGGTGTAGCCGCGGGACTCGGAGGCGAATTCGCGCTCCTGCAGTTCGACGTAGGCGCTCATGCCTTCGCGGGCATAGCCCTCGGCGAGGTCGAACATCGAGTGGTTCAGCGCGTGGAAGCCGGCCAGCGTGATGAACTGGAAGCTGAAGCCCATCGCGCCGAGTTCGCGCTGGAACTTGGCGATCGTCGCGTCGTCCAGGTGCTTCTTCCAGTTGAAGGAAGGCGAGCAGTTGTAGGAGAGCATCTGATCCGGGAAGTCGGCCTTGACCGATTCGGCGAACTTGCGGGCCATTTCCAGGTCCGGGGTTCCGGTTTCCATCCAGATGAGGTCGGAGTACGGAGCGTAGGCCTTGGCGCGGGCGATGCATGGTTCGATGCCGTTGCGGACCTTATAGAAGCCCTCCGCGGTGCGCTCGCCGGTGATGAATTGCTGATCGCGTTCGTCGACATCCGAGGTGATCAGGGTTGCCGCCTCGGCGTCGGTGCGGGCGATGACCACCGAGGGAGTGCCGGCCACGTCGGCCGCCAGGCGGGCCGCATTCAGCGTGCGGACGTGCTGCTGGGTAGGGATCAGCACCTTGCCGCCGAGGTGGCCGCACTTCTTTTCCGAAGCCAGCTGGTCTTCCCAGTGGACTCCCGAGGCACCGGCGGTGATCATCGACTTCATCAGCTCGTAGGCGTTCAGCGGGCCGCCGAATCCTGCCTCGGCATCTGCGACGATCGGGACCATCCAGTCCTCGACGCTTTGGATGCCCTCGGAGAATTCGATCTCATCTGCACGGAGCAACGCGTTGTTGATGCGGCGTACGACCTGCGGAACCGAGTTGGCCGGGTAGAGCGACTGGTCCGGGTAGGTCTGGCCGGAAATGTTTGCATCCGCGGCGACCTGCCAACCGGAGAGGTAGATGGCCCGCAGGCCGGCCTTGACCTGCTGGACCGCCTGGTTGCCGGTCAACGCACCCAGTGCGTTGGTGTAGCCGCCGGTCGGGGTTTCTTCGGTCAGCTGCTTCCACAGCTTCTCGGAGCCACGCTTGGCCAGGGTGTGCTCTTCCTGAACCCGGCCCTGCAGTTTCACGACGTCGGCTGCGCTGTAGTCGCGGGTGGTCCCGCTCCAGCGTGGGTTGTTCGCCCAATCGTTTTCGATAGTTGTGATGCGGTTGTCGATCGAATTCTGCTCGGTCATTGTTCTGGCCCCTTCGCCCACATGTTGGTGTTCGCCCGAATCGGAGAGATGCGGTGAACTTCTTCGTGACACTTACTTTTCCGTAGATGCAAGGGGGCGAATAGGGGTATTCGAGGGAAAGATTCGCGGTTCTTCGAGAAAGCTGAAAAAAGTAGGTTTCTTCGCATGAATAAGTGAAAAATGGCAGAAATGGTTGATTTGGAGACTTCGTAATCTGAAGAAGTGTTTTTCTTGAGGAATGAAGTGGTGGCGGTTTGGGGTTTTTGGGCGCGCCAAAGGCAGCTAAGTCAGGTGTGTGCGATCTATGGCGGTTACGGCAGGTCTAGCGAAACGACGGCCATGAATCCGCGCCCGGAGATCGTCGGTTCGGCCGCATCACCGCCGATGACGGTATCGCGCAGTTCGAGCTTGCGCTCTTCGCCGTGCAGCGTCAGGACGCCGTTGCCCTGCAGCATGATGCCCAGCTGGCCATCGAAGAGGTACTGCTCGCGCTTCTTGGAAAGCTCAACGATGCGCACCGTGCCGCGTACTCGCTCGGGCCGGGTGAGCAGATGCAGAACCAGCAGCTCCTGTGCGGGCTGGCTGGTTGTCACCGGGTTGGCCGTTTCAATTTTTAGGGGGCGCAGCGGTTCCAGGCCTTGCGCCTGCCCGTCGACGTCGAGCTGGAGAAAATCTCCGGCTAGCAGGGTGAGCACCTGCGAGGTCCCCGCGTTGTGGAAGGACCCGGCCTTTTCGATCGAGCGAATCGATAGTTGCCAGCTGCCCGAATCTTGGGATGCCGCGGTGAGCTGCCCGCCGTCCGTCAATTCACCGGCGCAGATCTGGCGGATCTGGCCCAGCTCCCACTGCTTCTTGCTGCTCTGGGCAAGCGGGGTGACGGAACCTGGCAGGAATTGCTGGGGAGCTTCACTCATGGTTCGAGTTTACTTCTCCAAGAGGGTCATCAGCTCATCGACCACCCGCGCGGTGCTCTGCGTGGCATCGATGACGGGCCAGCCGTGGGTTGCCGCAAGCCGCAGATACTCTGCCCGGCTGGCATGCAGGAAGGCGTAGGTTTCCGAATCCTCGCCGCGCGCAAGGATGCGAGAATGAGCGGTGCGCACGTCGACGTCGAGTACTACCACCTGCGCCCGCTGCACGCTGTTCCGGGCCAGCCAAGTCAGGAAGCGTCCGTGCGGCAACTGGCGGATGCTGCGCAGCGCAAGCTGGCAAAAGAGGTGGCGGTCCATCACGGTCACGCCCGGGAACAGCGCGGCTCGCCTAGCGTTCAAGGCGATGTTGCCGGTGCGGATCATCGTCTCCATCGCGTTCTGAAGGGCTATTGGCATAGTGAGCCCGAGCTTTTGTTCCGCACGCGTCAGCCAGCGGCGCCCGGCAGGGTTTGCCAGGCTTTGGGCAGCTTGGCCACGGAGCTCCAAGCTGCGCACCAGTTCGCGGATGGTGGTGGTTTTCCCCGCACCGTCCATGCCCAGAATAATCAGGGCCTGGCAGGAATCCTCGGCGGGGGCTCGAACGGCAGGCGTGATGGGTCTAATGGCAATGGAGGCGATCTTGCGGCTCCCTTCGAATATTGGTGGATGGACAGTGTGCTCGAAACGTATAACGAGTGGCAACGCCGTGGTGATACCAATTTCTGGCTGAAAATTCGATGTGAATCTCATGAAGGCTGCTTGTGCGGGACGCGGTTCAACGGCGGTAACCGGAGTGGGCAGCCGAGGCAAGGGCGAAAACAGAACTCAGCGGTGAAAGCGAAGAAGCCGAAAACTTTGGCGCATAAGCTAACAAAACGACGTTATCGACGCGATTTTTACCGAATTTCTAGAAAAATTACCTGTTCTTCGCTTAGGCTATGAATGTGACTGCACCCACATGGAATCGAAGCTCATCGCAAGAACCGGAAACCGATCAGGGCATTGACGCCGCCCTGGACACGCTCGCGCTCGGCCGGCGGATCCGCCACCTGCGCAAGTCCAAGGGGTTGACCCTGGACGACGTTTCAACCTTGGTCGATACGGCGCCGAGCCAGCTGTCGCTGATCGAAAACGGCAAACGCGAACCGAAGCTTTCCCTGCTGAAGTCTCTGGCCAGGGCGTTGCAGGTAGGTGTTGATGATCTTCTAGGTGCGGAGCCTCCCACTCGTCGCGCGGCGCTGGAAATCGATTTGGAACGGGCCCAACGCGGCCCGCTCTACGAGGCATTGGGTCTGCCCACGGTGCGGGTCGGCACGCGGTTGCCGATGGACGTGCTGGAATCCCTGGTCGGGCTGCAGCATGAATTGGAGCGCCGGCTCAACGAACAGGCGGCAACACCGGAGGAGGCTCGTCGAGCCAACACGGCGTTGCGCCAAGAGATGCGCCAGCGAAACAACTACTACAAGGAAATCGAGCAGGAAGCGGCCAAGGTGCTCGCGGCGGTAGGTCATGACGAAGGCCCGCTCTCGCACCATCGCGCGGCGGATATCGCCGAGCATCTCGGCTTCAGCCTCCGGTTCGTGGGAAATCTCCCGCACTCGACCCGTTCGGTCACGGATCTGAAGAACAAAAGGATCTATCTGACCCAGACCAGCCGCTCCGAGCATGATCCGCGCTCGGTGCTATTGCAGGCGCTGGGCCACTACCTGCTCGGGCATGAGGCACCCACAAGCTATGCGGACTTCCTGGACCAGCGCGTCGCCACAAACTATTTCGCCGCGGCGCTGATGATGCCGGAGAAATCCACCACGGCATTCCTGCGCCGGGCCAAGGCCAACCGGGAACTGGCCATTGAGGATCTGCGTGATGCCTTTGCGGTTTCCTACGAAACCGCGGCGCACCGGTTCACCAATCTCGCCACCGAGCATCTGGGCATGACCTGCCACTTCCAGAAGGTCCACGAATCGGGCATCCTGCACAAGGCCTACGAGAATGACCGGGTGAATTTTCCTGCCGACCATACCGGCGCCATCGAAGGGCAGAGCATCTGCCGCTACTGGACCAGCCGCGTGGTCTTTGACCAGCTGGATAAGTTCCGCTCCTTCGAGCAGTACACGGACACGGTCAACGGGACCTATTGGTGCACCGCGCGGACCGAGCGGCACTCCTCGGGATTGTATTCACTGTCCATAGGCGTTCCCTTTGAGCATGTGAAATGGTTCCGCGGCCGCGACACCAAGGAGCGTTGCCAGTCGACCTGTCCAGATGAAAATTGCTGCAGGCGTCCACCGGCCGAGCTGTCCAGCGAGTGGTTTGGCAACGCATGGCCTTCGACGCGCGCCAACACCCACCTCTTGGCCGCCATGCCAACCGGTGCCTTCCCCGGCGTGGATGAGACCGAGGTCTACCGCTTTTTGCAGCAGCAGAGGTAGCCAATAAGTGGCGATGAATCGAAGCGATTTGTTCTTGCCGGTGCGTCGGATCGAGGCAAGCGAGCCGAATGCCGAGTTGCCCGCGCACTGGCCTATGGTGATGCCGCCGGTACGCCAACTTCTGCTCGAAGGCCTGGACCTGGGAGCGGTGACCGTGATGGTGGGGGAGAACGGGGTCGGCAAGTCAACGCTGCTCGAAGCTCTGGCCATCGCGTACGGGTTGAACGCCGAGGGCGGATCCACCGGCGCCATGCATGCCACCCGGGCCTCTGAATCCACCCTCTCGCAGCTGCTGAAACTTCACCGTGGTGCTGCCGCCCCACGCAAGGGGTTCTTTCTGCGTGCCGAAACCATGCATTCCTTCTACACGTACTTGGAGGAATCGAGCGTGGGATCGGCGTTGCATGAGCGCAGCCATGGCGAATCTTTCTTGGACCTCATCGAGGAACGGATCCGGCTCAAGGGGCTGTGGGTCCTCGACGAGCCCGAGTCGGCGCTGTCCCTAACCGGCTGCGTGCAGTTGATCGAGCGGCTGCGCGGGATCGTGGAGCGCGGCTCGCAGGTGCTCATCTCCACCCATTCCCCGGTACTGGCCGCCTTCCCTGGAGCACGAATACTGGAGGTCGGTTCCTGGGGGTTCCGCGAGAGCGAATACGACCACTTGGAACTGGTCAGAAACTGGCGGGAATTCTTCACCGATCCGGGCGCTTTCCTCGGCTCGCCGGAGACGGAGTAACCGCGCAGAATTGCTGCACCGATGATGGTGAAACAGATGGTGATCACCGCCGGGGGCTTGGTGATCCAGGGACCGAAATGACTGGGGGTTCTGGCCTTGCCCGAAGGTACACGCAGTCATTCGGATACCGTCTGTTTTTGTGTTGCGATGTGCCAGACATCAGTTCAGGTGCCTTCGAATGAATTTCTCGGTGGCTTCGGTCAATTGTGCGCCATCCTCGGCGACGCTGCGACCGGAACGGGCAACCTTGAATGAATGGTCACCGCCCTCGAACCAGATAAGTTCGCAGTCGGCGTTCAACCCTGCGACTACGCGAGAGATGATTGCCGGGTTCGCGAAGGGATCACGGGTTCCTTCGAGGAAAAGCATCGGTGTGCTCAGCGGGTAGAGATGCTCGTCGCGAAGCTTTTCTTCCTTCTTGGGGGCATGCAAGGGATACCCAAGAAAAATGAGCGCTTCGGTGGGCATGTCCTCGGCAACCGCCAGAGACGCCATTCGCCCGCCGAAGGATTTCCCGGCGGTAAAAACGGGTAGGTCGCCTGTCAGGTGGGTGCCGGCCCATTCTCGGACGTGTTTCCACACCGCTAGGGCAACGGGAGCCTTATTAGGAAACTTCTTCCCGGCGTCCATATAGGGGAAGTTAAAACGCAATACCGATACTCCACGCTTAGCCATTGCTTGGGAAAACCCCGACATGAAGTCGTGGTCTTTGCCCGCTCCAGATCCATGAGCCAGAATCAGAAAAGCGCTGGGATGCTCCGCGTGGTCAACGATGGCGGTGAGGGTTCCGCTTTCCCATGGGATTCTCATTTCCTGGTCCATGCCTTCAAGGCTAAGTCTTGTTGTTCGGTTCCACGAACCGGGTGTTCACCACTTTGGCTCGTATGCGCGGGCCGGGGCCCGTCACTGACCAAACGCCTACTGGGTCCACTCTGATTTGTGTTCGGTACTCGTTTCCTCAGTTCCCTGCACCTTGACGGTGAGAGTTTCCACCTGCTCCGGTCCGTGGGCTTTGCTGTTGATTTTGAGCATCATGTTGCCCGAAACGAAGTCGACGCCGGGTATCGAATCGGTATCGTAGGTGTTCCCCTGCCAGATCCCCGGGGCGAGGGTGACGACTAGCTCGCCAATTGCCGGGGAAGAGACCGAATCGATGTAGGCGTGGGGATCGGTGGGAATGCAGTCGCGATAGGTTTCGATCTTCTTGATGTTCGCCGAGCAGAATGACTCGTAGGTATCATTCATTGCTTCGAGCCACTGCACGAACTTTTCCTCGGCCCAAGCCTCCCGGTCAGCCGGGTCCGCTCCGGTGCGGGCACGCGAGAAGGTGCCCGAATGCTGCTTGTTCTCCGTGGCAAAGGTGACCGATTCGAGCTCCGGGGATTTTTTGCCGATGCTTTCGAACATGATCCGCCCCATAAATCGCAGTTCGTCCGTGGAGACTTCATGGCTTTCGGCCGATCCGTCCTGATTAAAACGGTATGAGTTGTCCAGATGAATGGACAGATGCCCGGGCTTGGGTGAATCCCACGAATTCATGAGCTTGTAGGCACCGAGAAAACCCTTGACCGACTTGATGCCGGAGTTATCCAACCAGGCCTGGATCTTGGAATCGGCCCAGTCCTGTCCGCTAGCGTCTAGGCCGCGCGCAGGATCATAACGTTGCGTCGCTGAGGATTCGGCCGCAGCGGGGCTCGGGCTTGGCGAAGGTGATGACGTCGTGGCCGAAGCCGGAACACCTGCAGTTTCGCCGGGCGGTGGGGTTGCTTGAACCGAGCAACCGGTCAGCGCCAAGGCGGCTAGCGCCGCGGTGAAAACTACGCGCAAGCGCATGAAAACCTCCGGAGACTCGAGTAAATATCAGTCTATCGAAGCAAATTCGCTCAGCAAGTTTCGGTAGTGCGTGTGACTTAGTGTGGGTCGGAAAGGCAGAAGGTAATGCCGAAGGGATCGCGCAGTACGCTCCACCCAAAGCTAGGATCCTCGGTGTGTTCTTCAACCAAGACCGCGCCAGCGGCCACAAAGCCGGCCACGGATTGTTCGCGGTCGCCGTCGGCCTCTAGATCGAGATGCACTCGATTCTTATCAGCGGAGACCGACCCAACCTTCTGGAATCCAAGCCTGGCGCTGAAGCCCGGGGCGGTAAGCATGGTGAACCCCGGGTACTGCCCGGCGTATTCGGCTCCGAGACGTTCCCGCCACCACTCGGCGGCAGCCACTTCGTCTAGGGCATCGAGGGTGATCATGGCGATGTTTGGCATGAGCTCAACCTACCGCGAGCCGGTAGTGGTTTCTAGACTTAATCGAAAAGCAGACCCAACAGATCGCGATGATCTGTTGGGTCTGGCTTTCATGGGGTCTTAGCTGCCGAAGTAGTCCATAACCGGTGCAGCCGGTTCCGCGGCTACGGCCGGAACCTGCTTGGCAACCGAGAGCTGGCCTCCGGCGAAGTCCACCTCGATGGTGTCTCCGGCGGCGACTTCGTCGCCGATCAATAGATCGGCAATGGCGTCTTGCACCTTGCGCTGCACCAGGCGGCGCAACGGGCGGGCACCAAACTCCGGGTCATAGCCCTCGGCTGCCAACCAGGTGATCGCGGCGTCGGTGACGTGGAGCTTGAGTTCCTGCCCCGCCAGGTGCTTGCGAGTCTCATCGAGTACCAGCTTGACGATCTGGGCGATCTCGGATTCGCTGAGCTTGCCGAAGAGCAGTACCTCGTCGAGCCGGTTCAGGAACTCGGGACGCATGAACTCGCGTACCTTGCCCATTACCTTGGCTCGAATCTCGGCCTTCTCGCTGCCGGCATTGATCGAGGTGAAGCCGAAGTTTCCGGCCTTGCTGGCGAGGTGCTCGCCGCCGAGGTTACTGGTCATCAGGATCAGTGTGTTGGAGAAGTCCACGGTGCGTCCGGCGGTATCCGTCAGCCGACCGTCATCCAGTACCTGCAACAGCACGTTGAACACGTCCGGGTGGGCCTTCTCGATCTCGTCGAGCAGGATCACCGAATACGGGTTGCGGCGGACCTTTTCGGTGAGCTGCCCGGGTTCGTCGTGGCCGACGTAGCCCGGAGGGGCGCCGATGAGCCGCGAAACCGTGTGCTTCTCTCCATACTCGCTCATGTCGATGCGCACCAGCGACTCGGAGGAGCCAAAGAGGTTGTTGGCCAGGGCCTTGGCCAGCTCGGTCTTGCCCACACCGGTCGGACCGAGGAACAGGAAGGAACCGATCGGACGCTGTGCCGGGGCCAACCCGGTACGGCTACGGCGTACCGCGCGGGATACCGCGGCCACCGCGTCATGCTGGCCGATGACCGAAGCGTGCAGCTGCTCCTCAAGGGAGGCCAAGCGGGTCTTGTCGTCCCCGTTGATCCGCGAGGTCGGGATGCCGGTAGACCGGGAGATCACCTCGGAAATCTGGGCCTCATCGACGATGCGGGTAACCCCGGAGTCTCCCGCCTGCTCGGCGGCGGCGATGCGTTCGGTAAGTGTTGCGATGTGGTCGCGCCACGCACCTGCATCTTCGAAGCGTTCCTCGCCGACGGCTCGGGCCTTATCGCGATCTGCTTCCACCAGTTCGTTGCGCAGCGCCTGCACGTCTTCGGTACCGCCTGCGGCGATTGACCTGCGGGCACCGGCGATATCGAGCAGGTCGATGGCCTTGTCCGGCAGGCGCCGGTCGGTCAAATAGCGTGCGGACAGCGAGACCGCGGCCTTCAATGCTTCCGGGGTGTACTGCACCTGGTGGTGGTCTTCGTAGGATTCGCGCAACCCGTCGAGGATTGCCAGCGCAACTTCCTGAGAGGGTTCTCCCACGGTGACCTTGCCGAATCGGCGGGCCAGGGCGGAGTCCTTCTCTACCTTGCGGAATTCATCCAGGGTGGTGGCGCCGATCAGGTGCAGCTCGCCGCGGGCCAGGCGTGGCTTGAGGATATTCGCGGCGTCCATATTTCCGGACTCGCCGGAACCTGCACCGACCAAGAGGTGCATTTCATCGATGAATATCAGTGTTTGGCCCTCGGCGTCGGCTACCTCTTCGAGCAGGCCGGTCAGCCGCTGTTCGAAGTCACCGCGGTACCGGGTGCCGGAGAGCATGCCGGGCAGGTCGATGGAGATCAGCTGGACGCCACGGATCTGCTCCGGGACTTCATCGGCAACGATGGCACGGGCGAGCCCCTCGGCGATGGCGGTTTTGCCGACGCCTGCCTCACCGATGAGCACCGGGTTGTTCTTGGTTCGACGGGCCAGGATCTCAATGGTCTGGGCCAATTCGTCCTCGCGGCCGATGACCGGGTCGATCTGGCCGTCGGAGGCCAGCGCCGTCAGGTCGGTACCGTAGCGTTCCAGCATAGAGACATCTTGCTCTTCGCCGGACTCTGCCTCTCCCGTCTGGGCGCGCTGGGCCTGCTCCATGGCTGCCTGCTGCAGGGACTGGCCGGTGATACCGTGCTGCGCGAGTAGCACGCCCACAGGAGATTCGGGGGAGAAGACAAAGGCGAGGAACAGGTGTTCCGGGTCGATGTAAGTCGAACCGTAATTTCGAGCGACCTGATAGGCATCGAAAAGGCTGCGCTGGGCGGCGGAGGAGAGGCGTGATGGCTTCTCGGTGGCTTCTTCCCGACGTGGCAAGCGTTCGATGGCGTCTTTGGCCAGGGCTTCCAGATCAACGCCCATGGCGCTCAAGTGCTGGCCAGCGGGTTCGGTGCGAAGCAGCGCGACCAGCAGGTGCAGTGCGTCGATTTCTGCATGACCGTTTTCATGTGCGAAGGCAGCCGCGGTGGACACTGCTTCGTGGGTGCGCTGCGAGAGCAGGCGGGTAATGTCGATGGGTCGCGCGGCTTGGGTGCGCGAGGAAAGGAACCGGGAGAGGAATTCCTCGAACGAGCCATCTGACGAGGAACCGAAAAATGCTGGCAAGTGAGCCTCCTAATAGAAACTTGAGTGGTCTATGCTCATGTTCAACGTAATACGAGCGAATCTATTCCCGCAATCTCGGTCAAGGCAACAATAAGAGGCCGAGTTCACAACTCTAGGCTTGGCGGGAGATCTCAACGAGTCCTAGCCTGGCTGCGGCCACAAGTGCCTGCACACGGTCGCGTACTTCGAGCTTCATGAAGATTTTCGCCATATGGGTTTTCACCGTCGCCTCGGAGATCACGAGCTGTCGGCTAATTTCCGTATTATTGAATCCCTTTGCCAAAAGATCCAATATCTGCATTTCGCGATTAGTTAGTCCGAGATCTTCGATAAGTCCTGCAATGTCGTGCGATTTACTATAGACGTTTTTTACAGCGGAGATTAGATCAGAAGAAACCGACGGGGAGATAGCCGCCGAACCTTGGTGAACGGCATGGACTGCCGCGATGATTTCGGCCGGTTCCGTGTCCTTCACGAGGTAGCCGCTGGCTCCGGCCATGAGGACCGGAACTAGATAGTCATCAGACGAAAAGGCCGTAATTGCAAGGACTGCTGGGCTGTTTTGGGCGGCCTTGATAATTTTGGTCGCTTCAATCCCGTCCATAATTGGCATTTGCAAATCCATAAGAACAACGTCTACATCATTTGTTTCACAATAATTAACCGCACCTTCACCATTTTCTTGAGTATTAACGGTCACAATTCGACGATCAGTTGCTAGGATCGTGCTAAGCGCATGCCGAATCAGCGGCTCGTCATCGACGATGAGCACCTTAATCTGTTCCATTGGAGTCCTTTGAACGGTGGTTGGCACAAGAACCAACCTGGCATGAATCGAAGTATATAAGTTCAAGAGTTTGGGGTTTGAAATGAAAGCTTTAAAGATCTTGGCGGTGGCCGCGCTGGCGGCAACTCCGTTGGCGTTTGCCGCGCCTGCTATGGCGGCACCAGTGGCAGAACCTACCTATTCTTCATCGGGCGTTGCGAATCCTGCCGGTTGGGGCACTGACTTCTCTAAATGGGTGTGCGAGAATTACGGCTACGCTTGCGGTTAGCGGCATATTTGACTTTACCCGCAACCAGGTAAAGTATTCCGCATATGAGACTGCGAATAAAAACCGCCCTGACTAAGCTTTTTGCTGGTCGGGGCGTTGTCGTCTGGACGGGTATTCTCGCCTTTGTCGCCATTACAGCGACTGAGGGATACACCTTGCTTCAGGACGGGATTGATAATTCGTCCTCGAGCGTTATTCGCGGGGTGGCCGTTGGGTTGCTGCTGTCCGCCTCGTTGGCGATCGGAATGCGATGGGTTGCCACTTCGCTCGGCATGTATCTAGCCACGCTCTTTTTCTTCTTCTGGGATGGCGGCCTCTTGCTATGGCTGGTCTTCTCGCTCGTTATCTTCAGTGTTCTCGCGGCGACGGTTGCATCTTCACTGGTGCGTAATTGGTATCTGGTGATGCTATTCGTGTGGATGGGGCAATACGGAGTTAGGGCAGGCAAGGACGCCATCTTGCTGGTGATTTTCGTTCCGCTTGCCCTGTTGGCCTATATCCTGGCCCGCAGCATTTTCAACTTGCGCGAACGAAATCTAAATGCGATTCGGCAGATGCAGGAGAACAGCGAGCAGAGCAGGATTGCCGTTGAGCGCGAACGCAAGAATATTGCGCGCGACCTGCACGATATCGTCGCGCACGATATTACCGTTGTGGCCATGCAGTCCAAAGCTGCAAAGTTCGCCAATAATGGGGAAGCGGCCATCGAGGCAATCGACATCATCGCCAAGCTCAGTACCGAAACATTGCATGATTTGCGCCTGATGCTAAACGTCTTGCGGACCGACGGAACGATGAGTGGCTCGCCTGGGTCCGGTGTCGACAAACCGGCGGCGACAACTGTTTATGCGGTCCAGGGCGTGGAGATCTTCTCTCAACGATTGCATGAGTCTGGATTTGAAGTGACATCTCACACGGGCGAGAACATTTCGGCGCTCCCGAGATCTGCGCAGACCGCGCTATATCGGGTTATGCAGGAAGCGACGACCAATATCATCAAACATGGTCGTCGGGGAGGAGCCTGCACCATGTGTTTGGAGATCGTAGGGCCGAATGCTGTTCTTGAAATGACTAATCAGATGCCGAATTCGCATTCCACGAGAGAGGAGCTCTCCGGCGGTGGAATCGGGCTGATCGGTATGAAGGATCGCATGAATGCCTTCGGTGGGCGGTTCAGCACTAGCGTTGTGAACGATCAGTGGATACTTAGTGCCAGCATCCCCTTCTGAGCCCTACCCTCCTACTTAAGTATGATTTCGGAATTCTTGTAATCGCGATAAGTTATATACGTATCGGTGAAGACCGATCACCGCAGGGAAATTGGTGATGTTTTGCGAGTGGCATCATCAAGGGTTCCGCAGTGATTAAAAGGTACGTTGCGTCATGGATGAACTGATCTTTCTTCGGCGTTGTGCCCCCATCGCACGCCTGAGTTCGTTAGTGGCGCGACGTACCTTTTATAATCACCTTCAGCCTCAGAGCGCTGTAAACCACTCCCCGATTTCGGGATGACCCCATCGAGCTTTCTTGCTAAGCCTCTTGAATCCTATTGTCATTCGAGAGTGGGCATCACATGTTGGTTCAGGCTGAAAACCAGCCCCGCGAATCGCTGAGCATTGGGTCGGAAGCGGCGGATCAACTGTTTTTCGAAGCCTGCAACGCAAACACCTTCAGCGATGAACCGGTTTCGGATGAAGTGCTTGAAGCTACCTACGAGACCATGAAAATGGGGCCAACGCTCATGGATAACCAGCCGATGCGCATCCCCTAGGTGAAGAGTGCGGACGCTCGCCAAGAGATCTCTGAGACTATGGCGGGAACCAATAAGCAAAAGGCACTGAATGCGCCGGTCTTTGCGATCCTTCCTGTCGAAACCGAGTGGCACGAAGGGTTCGCGTCTTTCTTCCCTCACGCCCCGGAATGCAAGGCGATGCTTGGTGATCAGGGCATGCGCGTAGCAGTGGGCAACCATAGTGCATGATTGCAGGCCGGGTATTTCATCACGGCAGTTCAGGCCGTCGGCTTTGCAGCAGGCCCAATGGCCGGGTTCGACAACTCTGCCGTTGACGCAATCGTAAACACCGATGGTCGAAACGAGTCATTCTTTGTAGTGAACGTGGGAAAGCCTGGCGCGGATGCGTGGTTCGGACGCATTCCACGCCACGCGGCCGAATTCGCTACGGGCAGCATCTAGGCTTCGCAGTGCTTAGACACCGGAGGGGTGAGAAACGCATCGCGTTTCTCACCCCTCCGGTGTTTTGGCCCAGTTACTCAGTCATGCCGACAGGGTCGTTCTCCAGCAGGTGATCCGACACCTTGGATAGCGCACGTTCCAATGCCGCGCGCAGGATCACCGGGACGGTGATTTCTTCCTCAAGTTTCAGCATTCCTTCGCGTTCAAAGGTCCGCAAGATCGCTTCAACCCGTGGGACGGACTCTTCGAGGCTCGTGATGAGGTGATGCTGCTCAACAGGCAGATCGTCTTCGGAAGGGATCTGCAGAGCGAATTCTGTGCGTGGTGGCTTCGAGGAGGCCGCATGGGTCAATAGCCCAGCAACCATCTCGGCAACCTGTGCCTGTCCGGGAATTTGCAAGGTGGTGATCAGCACATGCGAATAGATGATCTCTGCGATGAGTTCCTTGACCAGACGAGCACCCGGTCCGCTGGAGGCTAGCAGGGCCTCTCGCAGTGATTCGGTAGGGACCGCATTCGGCGCGCTGTAGCGAAGCATCGCGGTGCCGATCAAGGCATCCCAGTAGGCCGCGAGTCGGGGGATGGAGGCAAGATCCGAAACAACTGTGCCGTCTTCGGGTTCCCAGGCATTGGTGCCTTGGGCGGCGGGTTCATCGACGGAGACCAAGAGTCCCAGCGCGCCGGCGGCTTCCTGGAGCGTCTGTCCGCTGATCATTCCGGAGGGGTCGCTTGGCTTGCCGTCTCCAACCCACTCGATCAGCTCACGTGCCGCGAAAACGAATGGCATCGCCTCCAGGACTGCGTTAGCTTCTTCGTCATCCATAAAGGGGACCACGATCGGCGAATCACCGGCCATGCGGGAGAGGAATTCAAAGGTCTCCTTGAATTCCTCGACGCTACCGCCGAAGTTCGCAGTGGTGCCCAAGAAGGTCAGGTAATGCTTGAAGATCGCCGCGCTCGCTTCGGAGACCTCTTTGCCCAGTGAGGAAAGGTGGCCTAGCTGTTCACCGAGAACGGTGGGGTCCAGTGTGGTCACGTCGACTTTATTGCGCAACTGCGCGTGCGCGATCAGCAGGGTAGTCAAACCCTCCAGGCCGGCGCGAGTTTCGCTGGCCGGCTGGTCTTCTTCTTGGAAGTGGCGGAACAGCTGCGACTTGAAGGGCTGCAGAGCCTGGCGAACCTCGGATTCGAAGGGGGCACTGCTCCCTCCCGGACGTCGAGCTGGGTGACCTGTGGAGGCCTTCTTCTTGGGGGGCTTACGTGATGCCATGATCTACTGCTGTTCCTTCGCTATGCGGGAAAAGGTCGTTACTTCCAGTCTACGCAGGGCGCTCCGCCCGGCGAGGCCGGACGATCCTTGGGAGAACCACCTCTGGGGGATACCGCAGGGATAGCCTAAAAGCTACGTATTTTATACGGGAAGCAGGTGGACTTGCCGCAGAAAATGCAGATCACTTAGTTGTGTGGTTGCGGTCACCGTTGAATCCTCAGTGCCCGTTGATTTTCCTTTCTGTTCGCGCGAGAGTGAAGGTATATGGCTCCGCATGCGGGCCTCAAAAGTCGTTCTAGGAGAGTAGCCCATGGCGGTAACACCAGCACCGGATCATGTTGTTATTGTTGGCGCCGGATTCGTTGGACTGTCGACGGCTTGGTACCTGCAAGAGGCTGGCGTCAAAGTAACCGTGGTTGATCGTGGCGGTGTAGCGTCCGGGTCTTCGTGGGGTAACGCTGGATGGCTGACCCCAGCACTGACCTTGCCGATCGCCGAACCGTCGATCTTCTCCAGTGGCCTGAAAATGATGTTCGACCCGGCTTCTCCGCTGTACATCCCGCTGAAGGCCGACGCAAAGCTCTTGCGCTTCCTGCTCGGTTTCACTTGGCATTCCACTCCCAAGAAGTGGGAGCAGGCCATGCGCGTCTTCTCCGAGGTCGGCACCAACGGCCTGGACTCCTTTGACGAGATCGCAGAGGCCACCACGGCCGGAGCGGGCGTAGCCGAAAAGACCAAGCCCGCAGATCCATTCCTCGCCGGATTCACGTCCGTTAAAGACCGGGAAGGGTTGCTGCACGAATTTGAGATGATCCACAAGACCGGCGGCAAGGTCGAATTCGACCTGTTGAGCGGTGACGAACTGCGCACCATCGAACCGACACTGTCCAACAGCGTCGCGGCTGGTATTGCCATCAAGAACCAGCGTTATATTAACCCGCCTAAGTTCATGGATTCGCTGGCGGAATCCGTGATCGCCCGTGGTGGCGACATCATCGGTTACTTCAACGTCACCGACGTGCGCGATAACGGTGCATCGGTCACCGTGGTTGGTTCGGAGGGGCGTGCGATCACCGCGGATCACGTAGTAATGGCCACTGGCGCGTGGATGACAGATCTGGCCAAGAAGTTTGGCGTCAACGTGGTGGTTCAGGCGGGACGCGGTTATTCCTTCACCGTGGAGCCTGAAAACATGCCAACTCACCCAATTTATTTCCCGGCCCAGCGCGTGGCCTGCACCCCCCTGGGAGATCGCTTCCGCATTGCCGGGACCATGGAATTCCGGGACGTGAACCACAAACTCGAGCCGAAGCGCATCGAGGCCATCGTCGCCGCTGCCGCACCGGTGTACCAGGGAATCAATTGGGAGAATCGCAAGGAAGAGTGGGTGGGCGGACGCCCATGCACCGCGGACGGGCTACCTCTGGTCGGCCAAACCGAATCTTCGCGTATCTCGGTCGGAGGCGGTCATGGCATGTGGGGCGTCGCCCTTGGCCCGTTGACCGGCAAAATTCTTGCCGCGCAGATTACCGGCCAGACGGTGCCTAGCTTGGCACGTCACTTCAACCCGTTGCGCAAGGGGTTCTAAACCAGGGCGCATAGGTGCAAAAGCACCGGCCCGGTAGTCAATTCATGTGAGCCCTGCAATTGTGAGCGCATGTCTCAATTGCGGACCTGCAGCTTCGAGCCGTATCAGTAGCAGCCGGTGCGTCGGCCGACACGGCCAAGGGCGTTGTGCCAGGCAGGCGGCAGTAAATGTGGGCATTGAGCTTGGGGTCGAGGCCTCCGGAGCTATATCGGATCCCCAGGGTGTATGGCACACCGTGCGCTGAGAGGGAACTATAACTCCGCTGGATGACCTGCAACGTGGCTCGGCTCTGGTGAGCTTGTCCGGCCGGCGTTTACGCGAGCTGAAAGTTTGTGGATCTCGCCGATTCGCAACCGAGCTGATTGACACGATCGAAGTCTCGGCGATGCGTCCAGTGCTTGAGGCGGTGATCTGCCACTCGCTCGCAACTGAGCGGGCGCTGAATACTTTTGACGCCGGTAGTCGCACAGCATGGACATCGAAAGTGCTCAACTAGCTGACTGCTGACTGCTGACTGCTGACTGCTGACTAGCTGGTGGCGGACAGCCGGTCGCGAAGCCAAGAAATGGCGGCATCGCCCTGGTCTTGTTGAAATGCGCGCAGGGTAGGAAGGCGTGCCGGCGCGGGGAGTCGCGCACTATCGATGAAATATGCGGCCATGCCAGCCAAATATCCATCAACGCATTCGGGGGTCATGGTTGCGAATATCTGGTGGTTCTGGATTATCGTGTCCACGTCGAATTCGCTATTGTGCACGCGCGCATTGAGCAGCACTGATAAAGCGTCGAACCAAGGGGCGCCAAGACAAGCCCAAGGCCAATCCACGAGGATTGCGATGTGTTCGTCGGTTAGCAAGATATTGTCTGAACGAATATCCGAGTGAACCAACGTTTGCCCTTCGAGGTGCGTAAGCCCGATGCGAGCGAGATCCCGAAGTCGCTGAAGGTTTTCCCTGGCCCATGGATCCAAAGTGCGGGGTGGGTCATCATGAATCCGTTCCCAGCCGGAGAAATCAGATGCAAGCTCCGTGTGGAGTTTTGGTAGCTGAGACAAGGAGTCGGGAACTTCAAGGTCGCTGAGTTTCTGCAGCGAATTCAGCACGACGGTGAGCTCGGTAGCAACCCATGGAGTTTGCGGATGGCTGCCAGCGATGTCTTCAAACACCAGCGCTACCCAGCTGTTGGCATCGTAGGAACCAATGAGCTTTGGCACCGGTAAGGTATCGGGCAACGATGCGGCGATCTTTGCCTCAGCCCGGTGGATGCGTGGAGATTCTTTATTCAGAGGCTCTCCGACTGCCTTGACGAATGCTCTGCGCCCGTTGGCGGTGAGTGTTCGATCAGCTGTTCCTGGGGAGAAGCCACCTTGTTGGCCGGTTGCTTCGACTACTGGGGAGTCGAGTATTTCGTTGACTGCGCCGCGTACATGACCAGGCAGCTGTTCCCAACCGATTCGAGTAGTCCATCTGGATGTCATTCCTTCATTCTTTCAGCCGAAATCCACAAAAGGATAGGTGGCTTGAGAATTAAACATCTAGCGTTACCTACTCGTGGCGAGTGGAGTCGCCGGCAAGAATTGATTTGTAGCCTTCGCGGTAGCTAGGGAATCGGGGGATGAATCCAGAAGCGAGCAAACGGGCGTTGTTCAGCCTGCGGTCCGCGGACCGACGAGAAGCGTGGCTTTCTGCTTCGATCTCGGGAGATTTTTCTTCGAGCTCTTCGGCGAGGAAGCGGTATACGTCAGCAAGCTGAGCCGGTTCGCTGTCGGTGGCTATATAGAGGCTCTCGGCTCTATTTCCGAGTGCGGCAACGTGGACGATCGCCGCGGCAAGATCATCGCGGTGGATTCTGTTGGTCCAATGAGAGGTTCGCGGAAGTCGTGCGGTCCCGTTGCGCACCAGATCGATCAGTCGCGTGCGTCCCGGTCCATAGATTCCTGAAGCTCGGAGAATCGTTAGCGGCAGACCACTATCGGCCAGCAATAGCTCGGTTTCGGCCAAGATCTGCGATGTGGGGCGAGTCGGGGCTAGCGGTGATGATTCGTTGGCCCATTGGCCTTCCGTACCGCCGGTGACCGCGGAAGAAGAGACGTAGATAAGTCGTTGCAGGCCGGGGCATGAGGTGACCAGTGTCTCGACGAGGCGACGCGCTACTCGCAGATAGCCCCGGTCGTATCCGTCGACATCTCGGGTGGCGGGAACCGGAGTCAAAAGTACGATGTCGGTTTCCGGATCTATCTTCGGCCAGGCTTCTGGTTCGAGAAGGTCTACGCTGTGTCCGGTGAAAGAGGGCGGAAGTTTGCCGCCGTTTCGGCGCCATGCGGTGACCTGATGGCCCGCGGCCAGGAAGCGTAAGCCTGCTTCGGTGGCGACATCTCCGCAGCTGATCAACAGTATCTTCATTCGGCGCCTCTTCTGTTGGTCGGATGGCACCATTAGTGGAGCCCTGCTACTAACCCTAGGGCTTGCAAGGCGAGTTATGTGCTTGATGAAGAGGCGCGTGGTCCGCGGTTGCGGATAAATCGATAAAATAGACTGGTTGTGTGCCTTGGGTCGCGGTCTTGTTGACGGCGGAGTGCGGGTCGCAGGGGCATTCGCGTTGGATTGACCCATATTGATCACCATAGAAGGGTGCAAGAAGATTCGGTCTTCAATTTTTCGTAAGGTACATCCAGGCACTGCAATCCTTGAGATTCTGCTGGTCGCGGCTTTGATTAGTGTTCTCGTGGCTATCGAACCAACCGGTTGGGATCTGTCGGTGTATCGTGAAGGCGCACTGACGCTGTTGCGTGAGCCCGAAGCTCTCTACGGTCCATTCGTCGGTCCAGCGAATGCGCCGGGTTTGCCATTTACCTACCCCACATTTGCGGCTATTTTGTTTCTGCCCATGGCGTTTTTCCCTTACTGGGTTTCGGTCTCGCTCACCATGGCCGCCTCGATCATTCTGACCTACCTTGTCGCAAAAGATCTCTCTGCCCGGGTTGTGCAGAAATGGCCGACCTTGGCTCCTGTTATCACGCCATTAACATTGACGTGCCTGATGCTGATGTCCGCTCCCTTCCGGGACACGGTGTGGTTTGGCCAGATCAACATCTTGATACTTGGCGCCTGTTATCTGACCTTCGTGCGCTACAAGTCATTGATGCCGTTCGTGATTGCGGTGGGTATCTGCGCCGGCATTAAGCTCACCCCTATTGCACTACTGATTCTGCCTTTCGCAATGCGCAAGTGGCGTGCGGTGCTGGTCGGGGTAGCAACATTTATTGGTACCCAGGTTGTTGGCTTGCTTTTTCAAACGCAGAACACCTTGGACTACTGGCTAGACGTGGTGCAGGATCCATCGCGTGTGGGCAATGTGGGCTACATCGACAATGTCTCGCTTCAGGGAATGCTTGAGCGACTCAATGCTCCGTCCTTGGTATGGCTCGTGCTGGCCCTGGGTGTGGGCCTTTCCTTCGTCATTTTGCTCTGGAAGTTGCATGAGAAGGTGGATCGGGTGGTCCTGCTCGGTGTGGCGTCGGCCTGTCCGTTGCTCGTCTCTCCGGTGAGCTGGTCCCACCACTGGGTGTGGTTGCCGGTGATGACGTTCGCCTGGACCGTCTTGGCCCTACGCTTCGCCCCGGTGCTGCGTCGCACGATGCTGATTTCCATGGTGCTGTGCTACGTCGTGTTGTCGATTGGGGCCAAGAAGATCGTGGCGTTCGCTGGATATTTCCCGGATGGGGAATTGCCAGTTTGGTGCTACATACTTCCCGCGGTGCCCGTGCTGGTGCAACTCTTGTGTCTTGCTATTTCCTTGGTAAGCACGCGGCAAGCCAGCAAAGCGGAGCCCGCCAGTCTGCTTTCCTGAGCCGGGTAACTAGGGGTCGGCAAGCGCTGTACAATTCTTAGTATTCGAAAGTTTGTTCTAGCTAAGGGTGGTGTCTAGGTGAGCGATGCTGACTCGGTGATGCCCCCGGGGGCAACCCAAGGTCCGGTGCAGGCGGTCTCCGCCATGGGCTTCCCCTCGCCTGCGCGAGATTATTTTGACGGCGGGCTCGACCTGAACAGGTTGCTCGTCCATGACCGGGTTGCCACCTTCATCATGCGGGTAGCTGGCCACTCGATGCATTCGGCCGGAATCTACGACGGCGACGAAATTATCGTGGACCGCTCGCTGAGCGTGAAACACGGATCGGTGGTTGTGGTGAGCCTGAATGGGCAGATGCTGGTGCGGCGCTGGCAAGTTGACGGAGCGCATGTTAGCTTGCTCAGCGACGAGTCGCCGCTACCGGTAGTGCTCACGGAGGGCGATGAAGTTGAAGTCTTTGGCGTGATCACTAGGTGCCTGCACCATGTCCGCTGAGCCGGGAGCTTCTGAGCAGAGTGACCACGTGGCGCTGGTGGACGTGAACAACTTCTATGTCTCGTGCGAGCGCGCCTTCGACCACTCGCTGCGGAACCGACCGGTGGTCGTCCTATCAAACAATGACGGGTGCGTGGTAGCTCGGTCGCAAGAGGCCAAAGGCCTGGGGATAGCCACCGGTGAACCGTTCTTCAAAGTGCGTCGCTATATGCAAAGCCATAACCTCGCGGTTCGCTCTAGCAACTATGAACTTTACGGCGACATGTCTGCTCGCGTCATGGAACTGCTTGGCCGCTTCGGCACCTGGCATGAGGTGTATTCCATCGACGAGTCATTTGTCGGATTGAATGGAACCCTTGAACAGGTGCGGAGCACCGCCGCGCAGATCCGTGCGGCAATCGACCAGTCGATCGGCGTGCCGGTGTGCGTCGGCGTCGCTGCAACGAAGACACTTGCAAAATTCGCAAACCATATTGCCAAGCACAATCCACATATGCGCGGGTTGTGCATCGAAGGGCTGATGGAACCGGACCAAGTGGACAAGATCATGTCGCAGGTTCCCGCGACCGACGTCTGGGGTGTGGGGAAGAAATCCGGCGAGAAGTTGACCGGCATGGGAATCCAAAGCATCGCCCAGCTGCGCGCCGCTGATCCGCAAGTGATTCGCAAGAAGTTTTCGGTGGTGCTCCAACGCACCGTGCTGGAACTGAACGGGAAGCGCTGTATCGGGCCGATCGAAGAGCGATCGGACAAGGGCCAGGTGATGTTCACTCGTTCCTTCTCCACACCGGTTCGCACGCGCGAAGCGATGGCGGATGTCATGTCGATCTACGCGCAGAAGGCGGCAAGCCGCTTGGCACGCGAAGGACGCTATGCCAGCCTGCTGACAGTCACCGCCGGAACCAGTAGATTTGCGAACTCGGCGGCCTCGTTTCCCACCGCTCAGGTACGGCTGGCCCGGCCCACCAGAGACCCGATCACGCTGACCCGAATCGCGGTCGATGCGATGAGTGAGCTGATGGCACCCGGGATCGACTATGTACGTGGGGGAGTCATCCTCTCGGGGCTCAGCGACCACCCGGGGGCGGAAGAACTCGATTTGGGACTGCTCGATTCGCACAGTGCGCAGGAGTCCGAGAAGATCAACGTGAGCGACGTGGTGCAGCAGGTATCCCAACGCTTCGGGGCCAAGGCCATCGGTTTAGGACGGGCCGGTATTGCCAAGGATCCCGAATGGTCGATGAAGCGCGAACATATGTCACAGCGCTACACCACCGACTGGGACGAGCTGCTCATCGTGCAAGCGTGAAGTCTTCGGTGGCAGAATGTCGAATATGAATACTGCGCTTCGTCGAACTTTGGGACTGGGCCTGCTCGGCACCCTGCTGCTCAGCGGGTGCACAGCCCCCACTGGCACCGCCGACCGGCCCGAGCCCGGCAAATCAAGCAATCCGAATACCCAAACGCCGGGCTCTGCAGCACCCACGCCGAGTCCGACAGCAGCAGATCCACAGGAAGAACTGCGCGAGAAGGCCGAAGCGCTCGCCGACGAGATGAGCCTTGCCGAGCAGGCCGGCAGCCTCGTGATGGCTGGCGTATCGGCCGACGGGGCTTCTGCCGCGCAGATCCAGGCGCTCAAGCAGCAAGGGATCTCCAATGTGTTCCTGCGTGGCCGTTCGCAACTCTCGCATGCGCAGATTTCCAGCCACGTCGCGGAACTGCATGACTCATTGGCCGCAAATGTTCCAGCGGACCTGCCCGTCTGGGTTGCCACCGACCAGGAAGGCGGGTTCGTCCGGGTCCTTCAGGGGCAGGGCTTCTCCGAGCTGCCCACCGCATTGGAGCAGGGTGCTTGGGATGCGAAGAGGCTTGGTGCGGAAATCTCCGAGCTGGGCGGAGAGCTAGCCGACGCTGGAATCAACGTAAACCTCGCACCGGTTGCAGATGTGGTACCGGCAAGCCTGGGTACAGGCAACGCGCCCATTGGCAAGTTCGGGCGGCAATACGCCAACAATGCGGGGGATGCCGCGGCCGCCATGCTGATTGTTAATGAGGAGCTGGCCGAGGCCGGAGTGCAACCGGTGGTTAAGCACTTCCCGGGACTGGGCAGGGTCTCTCTGAATACGGATACCCATGCGCAGGTGACCGACGCAAAAGTCGGTGACGACAGCACCGACCTTGAACCTTTTGCGGCGGCGGTAGACCAGGACTTGGCCTGGGTGATGATTTCGAACGCCAGATACACCCGGCTCGATAAGGCAAACGACGCACCATTCTCGAAGAAGATCGTCACCGGTCTGCTGCGGGAGGACTTGGGCTACGAGCGGCTCATCATTTCCGATGACCTCTGCGACGCCAAACAGGTTTCCGCGGTTCCGGTGGGCCAGCGTGCGGTGAAGTTTGTTCGGGCCGGTGGCACCATGCCACTGTGCGTGAATGAAAGCAAGGCGCTGACCATGGCTGAAACGCTGGCCACGCAGTCCGGCGAAGACGAAGAGCTGGCGGGGCAGGTCCGCGAGGCAGCAATCTTGATTCTTGCCGAAAAGCTTCGCCTGCAGAGGTAATGCTTGGCCTATGTTCCGGGCCGCTACGCCTTTTGCGACAAGGGAAGACCCGGGCGAAACCCTACTCGCTAGGGAACGCCCGGGTCTAGATTGAAGGTCTGCGCGATCAAGCTCAGACGCTTAGCTCAGGTGAGGTTTAACCCTTGCCGTTTCCTTTCTTGCCACCCTTGGTGATTTCCAGGACCTGTGCACGGTCTCCGGTCTGGTTCTTCTTCTCGCCGAGCGTGCCGGTGCTGTTGTGCAGGTGCAGCAACAACGCCTTGGAAGCAACGGAAGGCTCTGCCACGGTGACCGGGAGCTTGGTGCCGTTCAGATCGGTGAATAGCGAACCCTGAGCCCCAAAATCAACCTGAGGTTCGGCAATATCGAACGTGACCCAGTCGGTCTGATCCACCGGGATCATCGCCCCCTGGTCATTGGTGTGGTACCAGGAGAAACTGGAGACGCTGTAGGAGATTTCGGTGGAATCCTCATCCAGGCCGAGCGCCGCAAGCGATACCGGCAAGACTGCCACATTGGTGTCGAAGCTGTTGGTGTCAACATCTCCGAGCACCCCGTTGACCGGCTGCAGATCCACCTGTTCGCCGGTCTTCAAATCGAAGGTGGCAGCGAGGTCAAGGTCGATTCCGTCGAGCGCGGTCGTGAAGGTCACGAAGTCGGCTTCGCCGTCGCCATTGGTGTCGATGTTGACATCCAATTCGGTGCCGCCGGCTAGATGCGCCCAGTTCCCCCAGGTCGAGATGCCCACGTTGAGCAGGCCATCGGCCACGCCGGTTCCCGGTGCGGTGCTTGAAGCGCCAACGTGCTGCAGATCCATCGAGCGGGCCCCTGGAACGCTGTCCATGGTCTTCGGCCCGCGTTCGCTGGAAGCGCCCAGTTCAAATGCGCCGAGCAGCGAGACTACCTCGGTGGCACCTTCGCCCGCGCGGACATCCTTGCCCTTGAGCTTCAGCTCGGTGGTGTTCTCACCCTTCTTCAGCTTCTTGACCGAAGCGGACATATCGGCAGAGAGCTTTGGAGCTGCCTGAACCGGGACGCGCAAGGTTGGAGCCTCCGAGCTGGTGAGCTCGACGCGACCGCTGGCATCGGAAACCCATGCGCGGGCCAGACCCGACTGGGCGCTGTCCATGGTCGGATCCAGGGTCTTGGTCCATGTGGCTGGATCCACGCTCAGGGTGACCTCGACGTTCTGCGAGGTTCCCGGAGCCAGGGTGAGACTCTGGCGGTCCAGCGTGAAGCTGGTGCCCGGGATCTCGGTAGCTGGCACGTAGTCGATCTCGTAGTTCTGCGTCGTGTCGCTGGTGTTCTCCACGGTGATTGAACGTGAATCGGTAAACGTTTTCTTACCGTCGATTTCAAGCACTCCGAAGACGACGCTTGTCAGATCCGCGGCCTCGGAATCGTAGGCGATGGCCGGGGTGGACAGGGCAGCTTCGGCCATGACGCGGCCCGAGCCTACACGGTTTGGACCATAGGCCTTGCCATTTGCCGCGAGGACATCGGCTGCCGCGGTGTTCATGATGGTGCTCTTGGCCTGCGCGGCGGTGAGCTCCTTATCCTGCATCACCAGGGCCGCCACACCGGCAACCATTGGGGTTGCCATGGAGGTGCCGGACATGACTGCCGGTCCGTTGCCGGTACCAACGCCTACCGAACCGATCTGCGTGCCGGGGGCCGCAACATCGGGCTTCACCACGCCGTTCGAACCATGTACGCCACGTGACGAGGAGGAGTTCAGGGTGTCCTTGACTCCGGAGTCGCCCGAAGCGGCACCCACAAACGAAGCATCCAAGGTGACCTGCAGCTCGCCAGCGTCGGCCGCTGGACGCAGCTTATTGGAGTAGTCCAGCGTGAACTGGGCGCCGGGGATGGTGGCGTTGCCGGCGATTCCGGCATCGAAGAGGTTGGTTTCAGCATCCAACAGGACGCCGGTGGCACCGGCGGCTTCGGCGTTGTTGAAGCGTGCGCCGGATCCACAAGGGAATTCGCCGTTCTCGCTCCACTGCAGCCAAACCCACTTGCCTTCCAGTGATCCTGGTTCAAAGGCCGAGCAGCCGAAAGCGTTATCGGCCGGAGCCATGGCCACTTCGCCGCTCAGGTCGGCCGGATCGGCCGCGGTGTAATTAAAGTTTGCCGAGTACTGGCCGGCGGCGGTTCCGGCAACGCCCTCGGGCGCATCGATCTGGATCTTATCCAGGGTGACCTGCGAGCCAACGGAGTTGGCGACGGTCAGCGAGGAACGCGAGTTGCCCGGCGAGCCGCCGACATCGGTCACGTCCCCGGCATTGCCCGAGGCGATGACGGAGAGAATTCCAGCCTCGGAGAGCGCATCGACAATGTCATTTTCCGGATCCTGGACGGGGGAGTGATCCGAGCCGAGGGACATGTTGACCACATCGGCGCGGTCTGCGAAGTCGCCGTCTCCGTTTGGATCAAGCACGTAGTCAAGAGCCTGGCCGACTACGGCGGAGGAACCGCCGCAACCGAAGACGCGAATGCCGATCAGTTGCGCCTCCGGGGCGGTGCCCGGGCCGACCTTCATCGTGGCTACCTCATCGGCGGTCAGCGAAGCGTAATCGCCGGTGAAGGTGGAACCTTCCGCGTTGACGCCATAACCGGCAGCCGAACCGGCCACGTGGGATCCGTGTCCTGCGGCTTCGCAGTCCAGCGGGTTAGGGTCGGGATTTGGAATCGGCTGGTAGTCCGGGGCGTCTGGGTTGGCGTTGTAGTCATCGCCGACCAGGTCCCAACCGCCAATGAACTTCTTTGAATCGATGAGGCCGGAATCCGCCGTCGGGAGTTCAGCTGAAGCCTGCGCCTGCTTATAAGCCTCGATGGTTCCGGGGCCGCCAAAGCCGGCGTGCGTGTAATCTACACCGGTATCCAGCACGGCGATTTTTACGCCTTCGCCGGTGGTGTCCAACGCGGTCCACGCGTCGATAGCCTCGGTGTCGATGACGGCGCCGCGGTTAGTTGGAGATTTTGGCACGATGGCGCTGATTTTTGCGACATCTCCGCGTTCGGCCAGCGCGCGTAGCTCTTTGGCGTCACCGGTAAGCGCGACACCCCGCAAGGCGTTGGACGTTGTGTAGATGACCTCGGACTTGGCTTCCTTGGCTAGCTCCTTACCCTTGGCTTTAACTTGGGATCGGACCGATTTGACCTTTGCCTTGTCTTTTTTCTTTCCGGACTTTTTGACCTCCTGGTAAGCGCCGTCTCCTTCGAGCTGGACGAATACCGACACCTCGCCGGAGGACTTCGCCAGCTGGCCGCTGACCTTCAGGTCTGCAAGAGTTTGGCTTTTAACTATTGGCAGGGAAGCTGCATTCTCTCCGTCAGATGGTTGCGGGATGTTGGCAGCTGACGCCGGACCTGTCATCGTGACAGCCAATGCTAAAGCGGTGGCTGATCCCAGAATGAGGCGCGGCAATCGTGGATTGCGCCGAGTGACCATGATTCTCCTAGCTGAACAGGAAGCGGGATGCTTCCGTGTGAAGATGCGACGGTTTCACTCGCGGCAGGTCGGTGCGCGTTGAGTGATGACCGGGGCCGACGTCCGCTGAAACGTCGAGTCTCCTACTGAGGAATCCTAAGTGACCCACGTCATATATCAAGGGGTTATTGAATAGTGATATTTTTCAGCTAAAAACATTTTGCATATGCTTCACACCCAAAACCCCGGATCACCAACCGAAACTCGACGTACTAAGCGCCTAGTGGTTCTCTATTTTTTAGAAATTATTAACCAAGTGTTACTCCCGGGTAGGGGATTTCATCACTCGGGTGAGATTAGTAGCCGTCGGAGTCCTTGGCGAAGCCCCAGCCCAAAACGAGCGGACGCAATGTGCTCATGCAGAGCCCGTTGCATCCGCCCGTGAAGCTGCGAAGCAGTTATGGGAAATGGACCTTAAACGCGGTCGACGAAGTTGTTGACCCGTTCCTCGAGCAACTTGATCCGTTCGGCCACTACCACCATCGGGTCCGGATAAATCGGGTTCTTTGGCGGGGGAATCCGCACGTTAGTCGAGCATTCGAAGTTTGCGCAGATCATGGTGCCCAAGGTATCGCCGTCGCGGCCCGGTTGCCCTGCCCGGCGGGTACTGAACATGTTCACGTAGCAAGGGATATTTACGTCCCGGCAGATATCGCACATGGCGACACTACTGCGTTTTCGCAGTCCATCGGCCGAGCGCAGCAACAGCGCCCGAATCTGGCCGGCTGGATTGCTGTGGATGAGATAACCGCGCTGCGGCATCTTGGGATCGCGCCACCCAAGGTACTCGAGGTTTTCCCAGTCCAGCGCCGAGAAGTTTTCCGGCAAGGTCAGTTTCTTCGTCTCGCTGCGACTGGCGTTGAGGAAGGAGGAGCGAATGGTTTTTTCTGTCAATGGCTGCATTGCAGGTCCTTAAAGAGATCTGCGGGCGTACGGCGCGCGCAGAGAGTTGCGGGGAAAGGGCATGTCCCATCGGCAACGGAAAACAGGCAGAGCAGCACAATTAAACGCCTGCAACGCCTATGGCGTTGGAGCGGTGTTTGGAAGCTACCCGTCCGTCGAGGGGACGAACGGGGAAGGCATCAAAGTGGCTTGCATAGCCGACCTCCCTACCGCGTGCCCTGAGCACGCAACGACTTGACAGTGTGGTCTCCAGGCTCAAGCTGGAGCCGCGATTTTCCAATCATAGCAAAGGCCACACCCGCAGATGTGGCCTTTGCCTGCTCCGACGCAAGTGCTGTTAGCGTCGGCCGCCCTGCCAGAGCGCATCGAAGGGGGTGTTTCCGGCGACGCGGTTGCGGATGCCTTCGGTAACAAAAGCCTTGGCGGTGCGGGCTGCTTCCAGCGGTGTCGCACCCTTGGCCAGCTCGGCGGTCACCGCTGCAGCGAGCGAGCATCCTGCGCCGGAGACGGCAACCTCGCCGATCTTCTTTTCGCGCAGCACTTCGAGGGTGGTTCCGTCGTAGAAGACGTCGATTGCGTCTTCGCCGGCAATGCGCACGCCGCCCTTGGCCAGGACTGCGGCACCGGAAATGGCATGGATCTGTTTGGCGGCCGCAACAAGGTCATCCTCGCTGTTGATGCTCAGTCCGGAGAGCTGCTCGGCTTCGAAGTGATTTGGGGTGACAAAGCTTGCCAGCGGCAGCAGGTTCGATTTCAGCGCTTCGTCGGTGTCCAGCGCGTGCCCTGGTTCCTGGCCCTTGCAGATCAGCACCGGATCCAACAGCACGTTGTTCCACTGCTGGGATTTCAGTGCGGTGGCAACGGTGTTGATCGTAGCTGGTGATCCCATCATGCCAAGCTTGACGGTGCCTAGTTGGCCCTCGTAGCAGGTTTGGATGGCTTCGAGCTGGTCGGCGATGACCTGCTGCTCTACCGGCACGAAACGGTGATTCCACGAGGCCTTCGGGTCGAATGACACAATGCAGGTCAGGGCAACAATTCCGTAGGTGCCTAGCTCTTGGAAGGTCTTCAAATCTGCCTGCGCTCCGGCGCCTCCGGTGGCTTCCGAACCGGCAATGGTCAAGGTCAGGGCTGGGCCTGGGGTGTTGATTGTAGTAGTCATAGTCCCAATTGAAGGTAGTGCGGATTGAATAGGTGTTTAGCTTTGCTGCCAAATGCTGATTTTAGTGGCTTTGGACCAGCCTTCTGTCATCGCTTCGGAATGTTCCGCGGCGGCAACCAGAAGAATCCATGGCAAATCATGGCTGTAAGCGGCTCCGGCAAAATTTGCCAGTACTGCGCGCCGCGCCAAATCCGGGTTCGTTGGTGCGTACAGATCCGGGTCGGACAAGAGTCCAAAAGTTGAACCATAATGCATTCGTCCGCGCGCTACCGGGCGATCGAATTCGGCCACCTCAACTACGTCGTAGTTGTCCATGGGAGCTTCGAAGGCGGTCGATGTCTCGGCCAGTTTGACGACCTGCTCTACGTCCTCCGGTTTGGCTGCCAGGAGGTTCAGCGTTGCGGTTTCATGCCAACCGGCCGAACTGAGCGAGGAGGCAACTGCCGGGTTCGGGGTCCCGAGCAGGATGACGCGACGATACTCGTTGGCTGGAACCCAGTCGTTTCTGGGCCAATAACGTAAAAGTTCAGGATCGTCGCCGTTCAGATCAACCGAGCGCAACTGATCTGGGCCGGGGAATGAGGCGATGCGGTCGCGTAGGAGTGCGTAGCCTTCAGTCCACTCCGGCAGGGGAGTCGCAGTTCCGCTCATCGTGAGATTCGCTCCTAAGCATCTCGGAAGTAATTAGGTCGGTACTTCGACTTTACGCCTTAATGGCGACGAGCACGGAACCATGAAGCGGAACCTGCGCCCCGCGATGCCACGGACCCAGCGGATCGAGCGCTTCCATGGAGGAAGGGGCGGCAACCGCCCAAATTACACCAAGGCCAGCTGCTACGAGGCCTTTGCCTTGGTGATGTTCGCCTGGCGGCTTGTTCCGGTGGCGGTACTGCCACGTTCCGCATTTTGGTCACCGCTGGAATCCATCAGGGCGAGCACATCTTCGAAAAGGGAACGCACCACCGGCAGGCGGCAGAGGATTGCAAACTTGCCGACGACGGGAGCGACGTTGCGCATCAGCGCTCGCGAACGTCGCTGATCGGGTGAACTGTCGTAGGCCCAAGCGGAGAATACCTGTCTGGACAGCAGCCAGAGGAACCTTGGCAACTCACGCCGAATACCTAGCGGGGGAAGTGGCCGCGCGCCAGCGACCGCGCGTTCCCACAGCGACATCTCAAGTTGAGCCAGTTCGCTGTTTTCGGGATCGCGCGAGAGCAAGACCTTCAAGAATGCCGGCCCGAAATCGTGGTACTTCTCCATCACCTGCAGATTTGAGTTGAAGACCGTATGGATATTCGCTTCCAAGGTGTTGCCGTCGTCGAGTTGGCCATTGCATAGCGCGTATTGCTCCGCCCGCAAGGATAGGAGCAATTCGAGGACGATGTCTTCTTTGGAATGGAAGTAATAGTAGGCGTGCGACAGGGAAACTCCGGCCCGGTTGGCGATGGCGCGCATGCTCGCCGCTTGGTAGCCGTCTTCGGCGAAAGCCGCCAGAGCTGTGCGAAGCAGTTTGGCCTTGGTCTGCTGGCCCTTGCCGGTACGCGGTTCTTTGAGCTGCGTTGGCTCGCGAATAATTTCCATACGGGTCAAGTGTATCCAAGTATTGAACGCGTTCAAAAATCAAGTCTGATTACGCTGAAGCGTGCGGAGCGAGTCACTGCCATTTTTGGTTCCTCAAATTCATATTTTGAAGAACACAAGGTGAGATAGCTGATTGAAAATTTCATGGATATCAAACTCCGGTTGCCGTGAAGCAGGTCACGGTGAGTTTGTGATGGCTCCGTGGGATACTGGCAAGGCAAGTGCTAATACAGCGGGACAGCGCTCCGGCACATAACCACAGATCAGCGAAGAGTTGCTGGTATCTGGATGTCGGTCCACGCGGAGTCTTGGCGAACCACTTTTAACGAGGAACATTTTCATGGGCGAAACTAACGCCAAATCAGTAGCCGCGCGGCCTTCAAAAGCAATTTTTGCCGCCGCCGGATCTCCATACTTCTCCGCAGTGCTCGCGCTGATGGGAGCGGTCGTCATACTCTCCAATATTGGAGCGTCGAAGGGCGTGGCCATCGGCCCATTCATCACCGATGGCGGGTTTTTCCTTTTCCCATTGGCCTACATCATGGGCGATGTGATTTCAGAGGTCTATGGCCTGAAGGCCGCTCGCCGATCGATTCTCATTACCTTCGCCCTGGCCTTCTTCGCGGTGTTCGCCTTCTGGATTATGATCCAGCTGCCGTCGGCAGAATTCTACGACGGCCAAGAAGCCCTCGAACGCACCTTGGGGCCGATCTGGCAGATTGTGGTTGCCTCGGGCTTGGGCTTCCTGGTGGGGCAACTGGCCAACTCGTGGGTGCTGGTGCGGATGAAGCAACGATTCGGGGAACGCGGGCTCATCGGACGGTTGATCGGCTCCAGCGGTGTTGGTGAATTCCTGGACACGCTGATCTTCTGCGCCATTGCGGCTCCGGTTATCGGAATCACCGATATGCCGAATTTCATCAACTATGTCGTGGTCGGGTTCGTTTACAAGACGGCGGTGGAGATCATCTTCGTGCCAATCACCTCGCTGGTGATCCGCTGGTTCAAGAAGCGCGAACCTAGCTATGCGGCGTTGCTTGCCGCACGGTAAGACACGAACCCCATCAGCAGTTTGGACGATGCCCCGGAGGCAGGCCACTAGATACTGTTGAGAGATGAGCATAGGGAACGTGCAACTGGCAGTCGAGCACTTGGAAATCGGCTACGCCGGTCAGGCCCTTTGCGAACCGATCAACCTGTCGTTGACGCCCGGTGCCGGTCTGGGAATCATTGGCGCGAATGGCAGCGGGAAATCCAGCTTGATCCGCACGGTGCTGGGCTTGCAGCCGGCGATCTCCGGTACGGTCAGCTTTCATGGTGCAGCCCTCGACGAAGGCTCGGCACGCTTCCGCAAGGACGTCGCGGTCCAGGTGAGCGACGGCGTATTCTTTGAAGAACTCACGGTGGCAGAACACCTTGAAATGGTGGCGCGAGGCCATGGGGTGCAAGACTGGAATGACGCGGTCACCCGAGAACTTGAGTTTTTCGAGCTGCAACAGGTTGCCAAGCAGCAGCCCCGGGAGTTATCTTCCGGGCAGCGGCGCAAATTGCTCCTAGCCGCGGCGCTGGTCCGCCCGGCAAGACTGTTGATCCTCGACGAACCCGAGCAGCGCCTCGACCAACGGATCAGGGTCCGGCTGTATCGCAGGCTGGCCCAGCTGCGCGAGAAATCCGTGAGCATCCTTGCGGTCACCCACGATCCGTTGATGATCCGCGACTGCCTCGAAAGTGCGCTGATGCTGCACGGCGGCCAGGTGCGAACGGTGGATGCGCAGTCCGGGGCGCTGTGGCTTGAGCGCTAGCAAGCAAGCTGACGAACTGGGCGGCTACGACCCACGGGAAATGATCACCCGGATGCGCAAACGACGGGATCATTCCGCGCGATTCGACGCATTCTCCGATGCTTATATCTGGGTGCTGTTGGCGGTCATTGCCCTCGCCTATCTCTTCAGCGTGCTCTCCGGGGTGATCTTTGCCCTGCAGGGCGGTGGCATAGCGGCGCTGGATCTGCCAAGCGCGGTCTGGAACCTGCAGGATCTGGCGATCGTACTGATTCCGGCACTATTGCTCTGTGTATTTCGTGGGCTGCTCTATCTCGGCCCATGCGGGCTTTCTCCGGACAAGGCCAGCTGGTGGCTGCCGCTGCCCATCAAGCTCAGCGCCGTCAGGCAGCGTGCTCTCGGCAGCGCCATCGCGCTTGGTGCACTGGCGAATATCTTCGTCGGAGTCCTGTGGTTTGTGTGCCTCTTTGCGCTGTCCGGAGGATTCACCGCAGAAGTGCTGCTGCTGGGAATTGTTGCCGCCGCAGCATCCGGGGCGCTCTTGGGTGCCTTGGCCGCGCTCGCGCAAATCGGCGCCCGGCAAAGAGCCGCGCTCCGGGTGTGCCGGACGCTCTGGTCCCTGCTCTTGCTGGGACTGAGTATTTCCTGGAGCCTGCTGCTGTTCGGGAACCGCTGGCTTCAGGGAGTCTACGGGCGGCTCGGAGAGCTGGTCTTTGAACCGAGCCTCTGGGCCGTTGCCTGCTCCGGGTTGCTAGTGCTCGCGGCGGCCGCCACATGGTTGGCGTTCAGCCGGATCGAGCGCTTGGACGCGAATTCCATGCGGCAGGCCGGGCAGGTACAGAACCAGCTGGTCGGATCGATGATCCAGATGGACCTGGGAGGAGTCCTGCCGGTGCCGAACGCGGGGCGCAACGCACGGACCAGGTTGGCCCACAGTACGCTGCGCAGGTTGCCGGTGGTGCTTCAGATCTTGGTGCTGCGCTACCTGCGAGGCAGGTATTGGCATGGACCGCTGAGCCTGGTCCTCACGGCCCTGGCCTTGACGCTGGGAGTCCGCGGCATCGCCAACCCGCTTGCGCTGACCGGATTCCTGGTGCTTGCACTATGCCTGCTGACGGAGAACCTCTCCCAAATGAACCGGCCACTGGCCAGCCAACCGGGTCTAGCCCAGCTGCTGGGGTTGCCGCGGAGCCGGCTGGTTCGCCCCGCCCTGGGGTTCACCGTGGGTTTGGCGTTCGGTGGGCTGCTCATCTGTTCGGCGTTGCCGGCCGCGCTGGGAATGATCCCGAGCGCGAATATTTGGCCTTGGTGCGCCGGGCTGTTGGTGGCTGCCTGTGGCATCACGGCAGCGATGTGGGGCCGGGCCACGCGCGGGGAACGCGACTGGGAATCCTTGATCCTCGGATCAGCCAATGAGCTGCACACCGGTGCGTTGGCGCTCAAGGAATTTGGTCATTTCCTGCAGGCGTTGGCCTCGGGGCTGCCGATATTCTTCTTGCTTCTGGCGCCGGGGTCGCCGGTGCCGTGGGGAGTGTGGGCGCTGAGCACGCTATGCGCATACCCCGGCTATCTTGCCCTGCGCCGCGCCGGCGAACAGCAAACCGCAACGATCAGCTAGCCGCCGAGGACAGCGCGATGGCGGGCTACCCGTGCTCGGCCTGAACCGTGGTGGGCAACCCGCCGCCGTTTTTAATGCTCCGCGCCGTTAGCCGCGCAGGCCCTGCGGGTCGGGTTCGCCTTTGTAGTACTCGCCCAGGACCTTTTCCTTCAGCGCAAAGAAGCTGCCATCCTCGATGGCTTCACGGACCGAGTCCACCAGAGATACGGTGAAGTGCTCGTTGTGGATCGAAATGAGCGTGTGGCTGAGCAGCTCCTTCGACTTGTGCAGGTGGTGGATGTAGGCACGGGTGAAGTTCTGGCAGGTATAGCACGAGCAGCCATCGACCAGCGGGGTGAAATCGCGCTTGTAGCGGGCCCCCGAGAGGTTGAAGCGTCCGTGCGGGGTGTAGAACGCGGAATTGCGGGCCACCCGGGTGGGGGAGACGCAGTCGAAGGTATCGGCGCCGTTCTCGATGGCGGTGAAGATATCGTCCGGCTCGGAAATCCCCAGCAGGTGCCGTGGCTTGTTTTCGGGCAGTTCCTCGGAGCACCAGCCGACGATGGTGCCAAGGTTCTCTTTTTCCAAGGCGCCGCCGATGCCGAAACCGTCGAAGGCCATCGCGCCAAGGTCCTGGCAGGCCTTGCGCCGAAGGTCTTCATACTGGGCGCCCTGAATGACGCCGAACAAGGCCTGGTAATCCTTACCCGCACGTGAATCGGTCAGTGCGAAGTGCTCGGCGATGCAGCGCTGGGCCCACAAGCGGGTGCGTTCCAAGGACTCAACCTGGTAGCCGCGCGAGTTCTGCAAGGTGGTCAGCTCGTCGAAGGCGAACATGATGTCTGCACCGATCTGGTGCTGCACATTCATCGAAATTTCCGGCGAGAAGCGGTGCTTGCTGCCGTCGAGATGGGATTTGAACCAGACGCCGTCGTCGTCGACATTTGCCAGGCGTTCCTTGCCTGGGGCTACCGCGTCGTCCGGACCGGACTGATCCACCGACTTCATGTCGATGACCTTCTTGAAGCCCGAGCCGAGGCTCATGACCTGGAAGCCACCGGAGTCGGTGAAGGTCGGGCCTTGCCAGCTCATGAACTTGCCGAGGCCGCCAGCCTCATCGAGGATGTCGGCACCTGGCTGCAGGTAGAGGTGGTAGGCGTTGGCTAGTACCGCTTGGGCGCCAAGCTCCGCTACCTGAACCGGGGTGAGTGCCTTGACGGTGGCTTTGGTGCCCACCGCGATAAAAGCAGGAGTTTTGATTTGCCCGTGCGGGGTGTTGATGACGCCGGTGCGGCCCAACATCTCCGAGCCTTCGGGGGAAGTGAGGCGCGTGCCTACCTCGAAACCGAATTCGGCTTGGCGGGAATGCGGGTTGCTGGGGTTAAAGTTCTTCTCGGACACGTACCAAGTGTGCCGTATGTGTAGCCGGGTGAGGAAAACGACAACCCGAAAGTGAGCCAAAACCTAGCGGTCGACTTGGTTAAAGGCGAATAATGCAAGTAACTGCACTGTGGCGAATGCGACGAAAGGATCCAGTGAATCTCCAGAATCTCAAGGAATCCGCGCGATCGTTGATAACCCTCGGACCTGCTCGGAAAGACCACTGGATCGGACTACGTACTGCCGTTGGCGTCTTCGCGCCGCTGATCTTCTTGCTCCTGATCGACCGGTTGGACCTGATGGTGTTCGTGGTCTTCGGCGCCTTTACCGGCGTCTACGGGCGCGTGGATGGCTACTGGAACCGCTTGCGCATGCAGACCCGCTCCGGGCTGTTGTTCTTCGTGGTGATCGGGTTGGCGCTGCTGGCTTCGACCTTCTGGATCGACCATGACAATCCGGAACTCAAGGCCTGGCAGGTGGTGGGGGCGACAACCCTTGTCGCCGGCGTCTGCTCGGTAGTCACCGGGTATCTGCGGTTGCGTCCGGGCGGTTCGCTGTTCCATATCTTCGCCTTCGCGGCGATTGCCTCCATCGCCAAGCCCGCACCCTTTGGCGAAGCGATGTTCGCCGCGGCGGCGACGATCCTGCTGGCGCTGTTCATCGGGGCCAGCGGCGCCCTCGGCCAGTGGTCAAGCCTGTGGAAACGCACCCCGGTGCCGCCGTTGTCCGATAACGTGCGCAAGGCTATCTGGTGGGAAGGCCTGTTCTATGTGCTGACCGCCGGTGTGGCCGGTGCCCTGGCGAATATCGTTGGCAGCCAGGTCGAAGCGGGGCACAACTATTGGGCCATGGTGGCGGCCGTGGTTCCGCTCGCCGGACACACCACCGCGTTGCGCGTGCGCCGTGGCGTGCACCGTGTACTTGGCACCTTGGCCGGCATGCTGCTCATCGCGGTGTTGATCCTAATCAACCCGGCCATGTGGATACTAGTTGCCTTCATCGGGCTGTTCCAGTTCTTGGCCGAGATGCTGGTGATGCGCAATTATTTCCTCGCGCAGGTCTTCATCACTCCGTTGGCCCTGGTGGGCACCACCCTGATCACCGGGCTGTCCACCGCGGTGATGTACGACCGTGTGGTCGAAACGATCATTGGTTCCGCGGTGGGCATCCTGGGTGTCGTGCTCGGCAGCTGGTTTGGAAACCAAATGCGGCGGCGACTGGGAATCACCGAGTCAAACGGATAGCAACCTGGCTAAATATTGATTCCGACATGCGCTAATGCCTGACGGAGAATATTCCCGCGGCCCCCGGCAAACGCACCCTGAATGTCTTCGCTCAGTGCTTCCGCTGGCGATAGCCAGGTCAGTTCGAGCGCGTCTTGGCGCGGGGTCGATTCACCACGCACCGGAACGATATAGCACATGGCCACGGCATGCTGGCGATCGTCGGTCAGCCCGGTCTCGCTGGGAGATGGGAAGTATTCGGCGACGGTGAAGGGGACCGGAGACGCCGGGAGCTGGGGGAGCACCATGGTGCCCAGATCCTTTTCAATGTGGCGGATCAGGGCGGCACGAATGGTCTCGCGGTACATGACTCGGCCGGAGACAAAGGTGCGCAGCATGTGCCCGGTCTCGTCGCCGGTGAGCAGCAAGCCCACCTCGTTGACGTAGCCAAGCGGATCGAGGCGCACCGGGATGGCCTCGACGTAGAGCATGGGGAGGCGTTGGCGGGCTTCGTAGAGGTCCTCCTCGTTGAGCCAGCCTGGATAAGGGTCGGGCGTACGCACGTTCATAGAACCATCTTCATACATATTTGCTCGACCGTGGTGAACTTCCCGCTGTGTTGCGCAATTCACTGCCGATCCGAACTTTCCGCTCTGGTGCATTAAAAGGCCGAACTGTAGGATTAGTTGAACCGTTTCACCTTATTTTGGCGGTATTTTTCTCCTCGAACTTCTCTCGGAAGCAGTGTCCAGCCTTGACGAACGCCCCAGAGCGCTTGAGCAAAAAGAACTTCACCACGATTACGGTGCTGATCGTATCCAGCTTCGTGGTAATCCTCAATGAGACCATCATGAACGTGGCGTTGCCCGTACTCATGGTCGAATTCAACGTCACCGCCGATGCTATTCAATGGCTGGCTACGATCTTTATGCTCACCATGGCCGTCGTCATTCCAATGACCGGTTTCCTCCTGCAGAAGATGAGCACCCGCAACGTCTTTCTGCTGGCCATGGGCATGTTTGCCCTCGGCACCACGCTGGCGGCGGTGGCCCCCGGCTTTGGAGTGCTGCTGGTGGCGCGCGTTATTCAAGCCTGCGGCACCGCGGTGATGATGCCATTGCTGATGACCACGATTCTCGATCTGGTCCCGCCATCGCGTCGCGGCGTGCTCATGGGCAACGTATCTATCGTGATCTCGGTGGCTCCTGCCATCGGCCCGACGCTCTCGGGATTGATTCTGCAGTACCTCTCGTGGCGCTTCATGTTCATCGTGATCATTCCGATTGCGATCCTGGCCCTAGTCATCGGCACTCCACGCCTAGGCAACGAGGCGGGTCAGGCCAAGACCCCGCTGTCCTTCGTCTCGATCCTGCTGGCGGTGCCCGGCTTCGGTGGTTTGGTCTACGGCCTCAGCCGCCTCTCGGCAGCAGGTGCGTCGCCGCTGAACCTCGGGATCCTCTTCGTCGCGTTGCTCTGCTTGGTGGCGTTCACCGTCTTGCAGAGCCGTCTGCAACGTGAAGACAAGGCGCTGCTGGATCTGCGACCGCTGACCTACCGCGACTTCACCCTGTCGCTGGTGCTGATGATGTTCGCGATGGTGGCGCTGTTCGGCGTGATCATCTTGCTGCCGATGTTCTTCACCAATGTGCTCGGCATGGAGACACTGACTACGGGCCTGATCATGCTGCCCGGCGGCCTGCTTATGGGTATCTTGGCCCCATTCGTCGGGCGACTGTATGACAAGGTCGGCCCGCGGCCATTGGTCGTTCCCGGTGCCTTGGTGCTCACCGCGGTGATGCTCGCCTATGCAATGATTCTGGATTCAACGACGCAGATCTGGCTTTTGGTCCTGTTGCATCTGGCGATGAGCCTGGGCCTGGCATTGATCTTCACCCCTGCGTTCACCACCGCGTTGAACCCCTTGCCGCATCACTTGCACTCGCACGGTTCTGCCCTGCTCTCCACCTTGCAGCAGCTCGGCGGCGCACTGGGCACCGCATTGGTGGTTGGCGTAGTTGCCGCCACGACCGCTTCGAAGCTTGCCGAGGGAACCGACGAATTAGTCGCAGCCGTCGAGGGCTTCGCCCCGGGCTTCCTCGTGGGAGCCGCCTGCTCCGTCGGCATCCTCATCATCGGTTTCCTGATGGGTGGCAAAAAAGAACTCGTGGAGGCAGAATCCGAGAGTACTTCTGCCATGCACTAATCCGGCACCGTGCAAAACCCTCGCAGATAAAAATCTGTGGGGGTTTTGCCGTTCCCAAATGCGAACTCTTCTCAAATCTTCCCGTGGCCGTTAGGCTAAATCCCAAGTCAACAACGCAAAAAAAGGGGATTCGATGGAACTGCAGGATACTGTCGCGCTAGTCACCGGAGGGCTATCCGGTCTGGGCCGAGCAACGGCAAGCAAACTCGCGCAGAGCGCCACCCACGTGGTGGTGCTTGATCTTCCCCGTGAAGACGGAGACGAAATTGCGGCCCAGATTTCTGCAAATGTCCGTTACGTCCCCGCGGATGTCACCCGGGCCGAAGATGTGGCGCTTGCGGTGCAACGCGCTGCCGAGTTGGGGCATCTGCGCGTCGTGGTGAACTGTGCCGGCGTGGCGACTCCAGGCAAGGTGCTCGGCCGCGAGGGAGTGCTCCCGCTGGAGAAGTTCGCCAAGGTCCTCGAAATCAATGTCACCGGCACCTTCAACGTGGTGCGTCTCGCCGCCGAAGCAATGGCGCACAGCGAAGCCGTGCTCGATGCGCGGGGCACCAGCGAGCGGGGAGTGATCATCAATACCGCATCGGTGGCAGCCTTTGACGGTCAGATCGGCCAGCCCGCCTACGCGGCATCCAAGGGAGCCGTGGCCGCCATGACCTTGCCGTTGGCCCGCGAGCTTGCGGCGCACCAGATCCGCGTGATGACCATCGCTCCGGGAATTTTCCACACACCCATGATGGACTCGCTGCCGCAAGCGGCCCAGGATTCCTTGGGCGCGCAGGTACCACACCCTTCACGGCTGGGACGGCCGGAAGAATATGCGGACCTCGTGGCGCACATTGTTTCTAACCCAATGCTCAACGGAGAAACCATCCGACTGGACGGCGCCATCCGCATGGCTCCACGCTAGTCCTCGGCGCGCAACCCCCGCTGGTTGCGATGCTCGGCGTGGCTGATCTGGAACCGCCGGCTTTCGGCGCAGATGAACACGATTATTGCCATGAAAACCAGCAATGCTGCGAACCACAGCGGCGCGCTCTCCTGCCGCCAGGCCTGATAGGCTGCGGCGAACATGCCAAGTCCGTAACCGGTGGCCAAGGCGTGGCGGCCGCGCTCGGTCTGCGCGAATCCGGCGGCCAGGAGCGTAGCTAGAACGGTGACGATGCTGATCGCCAGCAGGTGCTCCGGCCGGTTCCAGCCGGCCGCGGAAAACCACAGCTGCAGGGTGAAGGTCAGCGAAAAGCCGGTGAAAAAACTGACCGGCAAATCGGTTGCGATACGTTCTAGGTGATTGCGGGCGGTGTGCCTGTTCATTTGGAACATGCCGTACAGCCCGAAACCGGTAGCCAGGGTGGCCAGCAGGGCGCCAGGCCAGAGGAGGAACCCGGCGGTGAAGGTCAGCGCGCAGGCCATGAGCGCCACGGCGGATAACCCATAGACGGTGATGGCCCGCTGCCTGCGTGAAGATAGCTGGTGCGGCAGTACCGAGTATCCTGCACTGGCGATCATGGTGATCGCTATGGCCGGCCACACGAAGGCGAGCACCGGCGAGGTATCGAGCAAGCCGCCCTGGGTGCTGGAACTGGTATCCAAAGCGGTGTTCAGCGAGGTGACCAGCAGCAGGACCCCGGCCAGGGCAAAGAGCGCTGCACGGACCTTGTCGAAGTTTTCCACCGCAGGGTTGGGGCGGCGATCCGGGGCGGCGTAGGGCAATTGCAGGCTCTGCTTCTGCGAGGCCTCGGCGATCGCCTCCTGGGCCGAGTCCACTAGCGAACGCAAATTCTCGGTGGGATGCGGCTCTGCCATCGGGGTACCGTCCTTGGGTAGGCACTTCTTCGACTGCGGTATCAATAACCGCCAGGTGTGTGCAACAGCCTAGGATAGTCCAACGGATTTTAGAAGAGCCGCAGGCTAAGGCGCCTCGATTAAGCGTTGCCGCGAGCTGAAACTGCGCGGCTGCCCGCTTAGCGGGTCGGTGAATGAAATCGTGTGCGCCAGCAGCTGCAGGGGGCGCGAATAATCATCTGGTGCCAAATCCCACAACCGCGGGTAGAAGGCGTCGTTGATGATGCCCAGCCCCAGCGAGGCAAGGTGAACCCGAAGCTGGTGGGTTTTACCCGAGAGCGGGTCCAGCTCCATCAGCGCGACCGGCAGGCCGGCATGGTGACCCTTGCTGGTGCCGAGGGAACCGAGCGAGATCCGCGTCTGGGCATTGGGAATCCCGTCTTCGACGGTGGCACGCAACTGCCCTTTGACCTTGGCCATCCGGTTTTCGAAGACCAGCGGCATGCGCTGCAGCAAGCCATGTAATTCTTCGGTGCTCCGTACATTGGGGTGTTCCCCATTGGCTTCGAGCACTCGCCCGGTTTCCAAGCCGTCGCCCGGCTGCAGGGCGACGACCGCCTGGTATTTCTTGGAGATCTTTCGATTCTCGAAAAGCATCTGATAGGCGCCGCGGGTCCGCGGGTTCGCTGCGAAGAGGATGACACCTGCGGTGGCGCGGTCCAAGCGGTGCATGGGAACTAGCTCGGGGTTTCCGGTCTGGTTGCGAAGGCGCACCAGCGCGGATTCTTGAATGAAACGGCCGCCCGGTGTGGAGGGCAAGAAGTGCGGTTTGTCCACGGCGATCAGGTGCTCGTCCTGATGCAGGATTTTTGCTTCGAAGGGGATCGGTGTCTCAACCGGCAAGGAGCGGTAGTACCAAATGAATTCGTGCTCGCCCAGGGTGGTGCTGGCGCTAAGCGGCACCCCGCCCAGGCCCACGATTTCCTGCTCTTCGAAGCGGCGCATGAGCCCTTGCGGATCCACATGGCCGAAGCGTTCGAGCAAGTAGTCGGCCACGGTTTCCCACGGTCCGTTCTTCGGCACACGCAAACGTGTTGCGTTGACGCCATTACGAACCGGGAGTGGGGAGAGCATTGCCATGGGACCTATTCTTTCATTGCCTGGCAATTCGGGCAGTAATAGCAGTCTCGTTCCATCCCGGTTTTCTGCCCGGCAAGCTTGAATACCGCCACGCTCGTCCCGCAGCGCAGACAAGGCCTCGCGGCGCGGCCGTAGACCCATAACGGTTCTCTGGTGCGGGGATCCCCGGTGGTGACACGGCGGCCGCGGTCCTTATTGAGCTGCAGGAGACGGTGGGACATCGAGATGACCGCGGGCAGGTTCTCGACCTCGCCCACGGGGGTCAGCGGATGAACTCTGGTGAGGAACAGCACCTCGCAACGGTAGATATTGCCGATTCCGGCCAGCAGGCGTTGGTCCAGCAGCGCCTCTCCGATGACCCGCTCGGGATCGGCGAGCAGGTTCCGGGCGGCAAGCTCGGGATCCCAGTTGTCCCCAAGCAGGTCCGGTCCGAGGTGGCCGACCAGCCCCTGCTCCTCGGCGGTGGGCACCAGCTGGAGCTGGGCGATATCAAACCCGACGGCCGTCCAGGGAACGGTATGCAGCGCTACACGGGCGGTATGCGCCGGACGCTTCCAGCGCTCCTCCGGCGCGTAGAGATCCCACCGGCCATCCATCAGCAAATGTGAATGCAAGGTCAACGGCGCCTGCCCGCTGCCTTCGGGTGGGCTCAAGCGCATCAGCAGGTGCTTGCCGCGCGGCCGAACCTCGTGAACGGTGTAACCCGCCAGATCGGTGGTGGCCAGCTGCGGCACCCGGAAGTCGCTGCGGATCAGCCGCTGGCCGGCCAATGCCTGGTGCAGCCGTGCGGTGGCACGGTATACCGAATCGCCTTCGGGCATGGGACTCCTTCGTTTTGACGGCTACCGGCGGAACCGGATGCCCTGCGGAGTTGAATAGAATCCCGCCGTGAGCAGCGGTGCCGCCAACGGGTGGGAACTGACGGCCTGGCCATTAACCGTTGCGATGGCGATCTTGTCGATCTTCGCGGCCCGCAAGACCGCCACCAATTCGGTGGCGAGGAGCTGCCAGGCCTCTTCTGTGTGCTCCCCGAAGGTCAGGACCGTGCGGCCACCGCGTTCAAGATAGAGGCTTAGCGATCCGTCGAGCAGGCCGACCACGGCTCCTGCCTTGCGCCCCGGGCGGTGCCCGGTGTCGCCGACCGGCCAAGGCAGCGCCGCGCCGTAGGGATTGGCAGGATCGGTCGAGGCCAGCACGGTTGCGGCCGGTTTGCGGCGTGGGTCCTCGGGCAAGGAGAAGCCGCGCAACCGGTCGATGTTGTTGGATGTGGAGAACTGGGCGGCGCCGAGCTTTTCAACAAAGTAGCCGCGACGGGCGTGGCCGGCTTCCTCCAACTTGGTCAGGACCCGGTAGAGCTGGCCGAAACCTCCGGGGACGGATTCGGCGGCGACCGAGCCACGGGTGAGCACCCCGTAGCGTTCGAGCAATACCTCGGCGGTAGCATGCGCGGTGATAGTCGGGTCGCTGACCGGGACAGGAAGCAGGGACCATCTGGCCCCGCCGCGAATGGAACGGGCAGACTGCCCGGCTTGTTCGCGGGCCAAGCGGTTCAGGCCGGAAAGCCTGTTCAACCGGGCGGCGCGGGCACGCGGAGCCGGTTTGGCGATCTTGTGCGCGGTGCTGCCGCCGGCAAGGTAGCCGCGCACCGGGGCGAGGGTGTCAGGCGAAATAAGCCCCGCCCAGAACAGGTTCCAGCAGGAGCCGGTGACTTCCTGGGTCGTCGGCCGAGCCTCGTCCTCCGACCCGATGCGCGCGGCGAGCTCCTCGGTGAAGTAGGCGCCGGTGCTTTGGAAAGAATTGAGTACCTTGAGATCCAGTGCGGTCAGGGCGCTGGCGTCTCCGCCGGAGAGGGTCAGTCCGGCATGCTCGGTGGTGTGCAAGGAGAGCCAACCATCCTTGCCGCCGGCGGCGCCTGCACCGCAGATCAGCACGTCGCCGGAACTGGTCAGTTCGTCGAGCCAGGCGCTCTGGTAAGCGCGCAGCCGGGCCGGGAGAATGAAGGATTCGAGGGCGGAGGCGGGCAGCTCGGAACCGGCCAGCTGGCCGATCACCTCGTAGAGCCCGTCGCTGCCCGACAGCTGGGAACCGACCTGTTGCCAGGCCGGCAGGAACCGCGCGTAGGTGGCTTGGTCGACTGGTTCCACCTCGGCGCGCAAGGCCGCCAGGGACCGGGTGCGGATGGTGCGCAGGACCGACACGTCGCTGAACTCGTCTCCGGAAATGCCTTCCGGGACCAGTTCCAGCGGTCGGAAGGCGCCGAGCGACAACCGTCCGGCGGCAACCAGCCGGTCCAGCACCGGACGCAGCAGGGCAACTCCCAGGCCCAATGTGGCCGCCAGCTCGGTGGCGGTGAATGGCGTGTGCGTGCGTGCGTAGCGCGAGACGAGGTCTTCGACCGGTTGCGCTGCGGGTTCCAGAAACACTGCCGGGATCCCGGTGGGCAAGGGCGTGCCCAAGGCGTCGCGAAGCTTTGCGGCGTCTTCGATGGCCGCATAGCTCAGCTCGCCACCCAAGCGCAGCGTGAAGGCGCGGCGGGTCGCGACCAGCGCTTCGGCGTGCGCTCGCGCGGCCGGCTCGTCGAGCTGTTCAGCTTCGTGCTCCGGGTGACGCAGGCGCCGGGCAAGTTCCGGTGCGGTGAGCGGGCCGAGCAAACGCAGCAGATCCGCGGCGCCCTCCAAGCCGGCGAACCGGCGATTCGCCGCCAGATGCTGAAGTTGCTCACCGAGCTGCGCGATCACTTGGGCGTCGAGGACCTCGCGCACATCGTTGCGGCCAAGCAATTCGCCAAGCAGCACCGGGTCCAGGCTCAACGCCGCGGCCCGGCGCTCGGCCAACGGAGCATCCGACTCATAGAGGAATTGGGCCACATAGCCAAAGAGCAAGGATTGCGCGAACGGGGAAGGAAGCTCTGTCTGCACTTCAACCAGGCGGATGGCCCGCGAGGAGACCTGGGAGAGGATTTCGCTCAGCGCCGGCAGGTCATAAACATCATTCAGGCACTCGCGCACGGTCTCCAAGATAATCGGGAAGTCCGGGTAGTTGCGTGCGACATCCAGCAGCTGGCTCGCCCGCTGGCGCTGCTGCCACAGCGGGGTGCGCTTGGTCGGGTTGATCCGCGGCAGCAGCAGCGCACGGGCGGCGCACTCGCGGAACCGGGCGGCGAACAGCGCCGAGTTGGCTACCTGCGAGGTGACCACGTCGACGATTTCATCCGCTTCGAAGGCAAAGAGCTCGGCTCCTGGAGGTTCGTCGTCCATCGCGGGGATGCGCAGCACGATCCCGTCGTCCGCGGCCATCGCGGAGGCATCCAACCCCCAGCGTTCGCGCACCCGGGCGCCGATGGCCAAGGCCCACGGGGCATGGACCGAAAGCCCGAAGGGAGAATGCAGGATCACCCGCCAGTCGCCGAGCTCGTCGTGGAATCTTTCGATCACGAAGTTCTGGTGGTTCGGCACCTGGCCGGTGGCACGGCGCTGCTCGCCCAGGTAGTTCAGCAGGTTCTGCGCGGCGTAGGGATCCAGTCCGCCGGACTCTAGCCGGGCCGCGGCGCTGCCGCCCTCCTCGGCAAGCAGCCCGGTAGTGAATTTTCCCAATTCGGCGCCGAGCTCAACGGGGCGTCCCAGCCCGTCTCCGTGCCAGAAAGGCAATTTGCCCGGCTGCCCGAAGGCGGGGGTCACCAGCACCCGGTCATGGGTGATGTTCTCGATGCGCCAGCTGGTGGCGCCGAGCGCAAAGACATCCCCGACGCGGGACTCGTAGACCATTTCCTCGTCGAGCTCGCCCACGCGTTTGGGCGCCTTGTCATCCTCGGACCCTGCGAGAAATACCCCGAATAGGCCCCGGTCCGGGATGGTTCCGCCCGAAATTACCGCAAGCCGTTGCGCACCGGGGCGGGCGGTGAGGGTACCGGCGTCGCGGTCCCAGATGAGCCTGGGCTTGAGCGTGGCGAACTCATCGGAGGGGTACTTGCCCGAGAGCATATCCAAGGTCGCCAGGTATACGCTGCGCGGAAGCTTCTGGTAGGGAGCCGCCCGGCGGACGGTATCGAACCAGGCCTCGACGCTCAGCTCGTCCATCGCCACCGCTGCCAGGGTTTGCTGGGCGAGCACATCCAGCGGGTTGGCGGGGATGACCATCTTCTCGATGGCGCCCGCTCGCATCCGCGTGACCACCAAGGCGGTGGAGAGCAGGTCCGCGCGGTGCTTCGGGAAGAAAATGCCTTTGGACACCGAACCGACCTGGTGCCCTGCGCGGCCTACCCGCTGCAGCCCGGAAGACACCGAATTGGGGGACTCCACCTGGATGACCAGGTCAACGAGTCCCATATCGATACCGAGTTCCAAGGAGCTGGTGGCGACGACCGCGCGCAGGCGGCCGAGCTTCAAATCCTCTTCGATTTGGGCGCGGGAATCCTTGGAGACCGAACCATGGTGCGCCCGGGCCAAAAGCGGTGCCTGCGGGTCGCTGGGCGCGCTGGATCCGGCTTGGGCCATCATCGCCGCCGGGCTGGAGCTTGCGGTATTCTCGGCGGCGAAGCCTTCGCGTTCGGCGTAGATTTCGTTCAGCCGCCCGGTGAGCCTTTCGGCCAGCCGACGCGAGTTGGCGAAGATGATCGTCGAGTGGTTTGCCAAGACCAGGTCCACCAGCTGGTTTTCCACATGCGGCCAGATGCTTGCGCCGGCCGTTGGCGAAGAACCGGGGCCCAAATCGTGGGCGCCCGCCGCCGAGGGCAGATCGGTCATATCCTCTACCGGGACCCGCACCGCCAGTTCCCATTTTTTGGTGGAAATGGGACGCACAATATTTGCCGGGGCCGAACCGGCCAGGAAGCGGGCTACCTCTTCGGCAGGTTCCACGGTGGCCGACAACCCAATGCGTTGGGCTGGGGTGGGCAGCAGGGCATCGAGACGTTCAAGGGACAACGCCAGATGGGTGCCGCGTTTGGAACTGGCGATGGCGTGGACCTCATCGATGATGATGGTGTGCACCGTGGCCAGGGTTTGCCTCGCCTGGCTGGTCAACATGAGGTACAGGGATTCGGGCGTGGTGATCAGGATATCCGGCGGGTTCTTCAGTAGCTGACGGCGCACATTGGGGGGAGTGTCTCCCGAGCGCACGCCCACCGAAACCGAGGGCTGGGAGATCCCAAGCTGATGGGCGGTGGCGCGGATTCCGGCTAGTGGGGAGCGCAGGTTTCGTTCGACGTCCACGCCCAGCGCCTTCAGCGGGGAAATGTAGAGCACCTTGGTGCCACTGCCCGAGCCTTGGGACTTCTCCGGCTCGAGACCCGGAAGGGCGGGCTTGGGAATCTCGGCCTGATGGAGCCGGTCCAGCGCCCAGAGGAAGGCTGCGAGGGTTTTGCCCGAACCGGTGGGAGCGATCACCAGCGTATGGTGCCCGCTGGAGATTGAATCCCAGGCGCCTTGCTGGGCCGCGGTTGGCTCGGTGAACACGTCAGTGAACCACTGGCGGGTCGCGGCACCGAACCGGGAAAGAATCTCACTCATATCTTCGATCTTAGGGGTGCGAACCGACCAAGCGAGGCCTTGCGGCATCCAAAGCCGAACTGAATTGCGCTGCTGCCAGGGGCGCTATTCGCTCTGTCTGCCCCATAGCGTGACGCACATGCTCAGCTTCGACAAATTAGGTTGCGTTTCTTCGCTGTTGGGAGAAGTAACAAAGCAGGACCGAAGAAACTTCGGTTCCACTTCAGGACGTGGCGCCACGTCCTGAATCAGTAGGGCAGGCATTTATCTCTCGTTTACCGATGATGCTAAGCAACTCAGCACCGTCTCTAGGCTCAACTTATCTCTGTGGTGTCCGGTTCGTTCTGAAAATTTCGACACCCCTACTTAAGTATGATTTACAAGTATTTCGGCATTGACTATGCTCAATATAGCAAATCGTCAGGAGTAAGCAGGTCTTCTGTTCGGTGAGCTTTCCCTTCGAGGGCACGGTACCCCTCGGTTTAGGCTACAGGCAACGCAGGAGAAAAATGCTGAAATTTTTTGGACTAACCAAGGATGACGCAGATGATGGAACATTGCCCATCTGGCAGGGTGCAAACAAGAAAAAACGGGTAATCTACTTTTCAGTTTCCCTAGTTCTGGCGATAGCTGTCTTTTTTGTAACGTCATGGTTGCTCGCAGACGTGCAACCAAAAGACTTCACCAAATATATCCCCGGCATGTTTGCAACGGGACTGCTCTTGTTTTCTACCGTGGTATCTGAACGCTCACTGCTGCGTGCTAAAGAAGGGCCCACGCGAAACGAAGACGAGCAGTAAATAGATAAGGCAACGTCCTTTTGTTTATATTTTGGAGAATGTGTGTCGATGTTTAAAAAGCGCGTTGTGATGCTTTGCTCGGGGGTTCTCGTAGGAACTCTTCTAGTAGCAGCACCAAGCAGTGCTCTTGCGGCTGAAAGCCCTACCGTACCTTCAGTGGCTGTCGGGCAGCCCAAGTCGGTGGCGCTCGATCTGACTTCAAACCGGTTCGAAGATTGCCCTACGACAAATATTGAGGCCCCGAAAGCTAGCAAGCTCGGCGATAATCTAGGTCCCGGAATCACGGAAGAATTTGATACGGCAACACTCGTGGTTATCAACAAGTCGCGGATCGCCGCGGGCGAACCGGCTTTCGGAGTAAATGTCAAAGCTATGCGTTATTTCGATTCTGGACGGATCGCAACCCTGAGCGCTAAAGGCACGATCATTGAGGAAGTCTCTCCTGCCTATTCCAATACTCAAAACCTTGTTTCTTCCACAATTGCCCAACCAGCCGGTTGGCTTCATCCTGAAGTCAAGCGAATAATCACCGCCTGTCTGGGTGTTGGCTCGCATGGTGCTGCAACTTTTGAGCTGTTCCTTCAAGAACTAGCTACTCCTAAAAACGCTGCAAAGTTCGTCATTCGTCGCCTTGGCGTGTTGGGAGCGATCAGCTGTGCCGGCGGCATTATTTGGGAATACCTATAAACGACTTAGGGTAAAAATATCTTCCCCACCACTGAACAAAAGCCTGGAACACCTATGCTCATGGTGCTCCGGGCTTTTGCCTTGACTGCCGTAAGTACAGCATTAGTCCTCAGGCAAACCGCCCTGGACAGCTCGCGAAAAGAGCTGTCGTGCCGCTGGAGCCGGTCCAGCGCCCAGAGGAAGGCTGCGAGGGTCTCGCCAGAACCGGGAAAGAATCTCACTCATATCTTCGATCCTAGGGGTGCGAACCGACTAAGCGAGGCCTTGCGGCACCCAAAGCCGAACTGAATTGCGCTGCTGCCAGGGGCGCTATTCGCTCTGCCGTCCTCTGCTGCCCGGCCCGGCGGTTGACCTGACCCCCAGTCGCAAAAGCGGCTTGCTATGCCAACTCGTTTTGGCCCTGGCCATCGAATGTGAGGCTCGCGTCGAGCCGCTTCGAGCGGTCGAATCCAATCGAATATTTGAACGTTAAAGAATGCGGTAGGGTGAGCTTTGGTCGGTTTTTCGCGTTGCCGACCACCGATTCCGGCCAAAAATCGGTGATTCTTGGCACAATCGAGTGCCCGGAATGAGAGCTGAATCGCTCCACCTTGTAGTGCCCATCACCCTTCTGACCCCATGTTTCGGCACTTTAACTGGCGTCCTGCCTCCAGCCCCGGCAGCAGGCAGGCAAATTGGCGGTTCGAATTAGTTCCCTAGAATTTTCTCTGGCCGAGAAATTGCTGCTGATCAAGCGCAAGGGCCGAACCGAGTGAAAGAGGCAGCTCCGTAAAGCCGAACTGACCGAACGTATCCGCGACCCCGCGGCCAAGCTGAGCGAAGGAACGAGATGACCTTGAATGAAGCCGGACCCTGGTCCGGGCGCGATGACGGTCCCGGGGTGCAGAACGCACGCTGGCACAACACCATCAAGCCGTGGCGGCCAGGCGCGGGAGCCGGTGCCACGCTGCTGGGTTTCGCCAGCGACGAGGGCGTGCGCCGCAACAAGGGCCGCACCGGGGCCAAGGCCGGCCCCGCGGCGCTGCGCGCGGCGTTGTCTTCCATCGCTCTTCAGGAGCCGGCCAACCTCTTCGACGCCGGTGACGTGATGGTTGAAGGCCAAGAGCTAGAAGCGGGCCAGGAAGAATTCGCGAACGCGCTAGCCGGCCTGCTGCGCGACGGCCAATTCACCGTGGGGCTGGGCGGCGGACACGAGATCACCTTCGCCTCTTATGCAGGCATCGCCAAAGCGCTGGGTACCGCCGGTCCGTGGAGCCTGGGCTGCCTGAATATCGACGCGCACTTCGATTTGCGCGTCGCGCAGGCGGCTACCTCGGGCACCGGGTTTGCGCAGATCGCCGCGGCCGAGGCGGCCGCGGGCCGTCCATTCCGCTACGCAGCGGTGGGCATTTCCGAGGCGTCCAACACCAAGCTGCTCTTCGACCGTGCGCAGGACCTCGGCGTGCAGGTGCTGCTCGACACCGAATGCCACCTGGGCAATCTCGATGCGGTGCGGGAATTTGTTGCCGGCTTCGCCGGCTCGGTGGATCACCTGTACCTGACCATCGATCTGGACGCCTTGCCCGCGTCGGTGGCGCCGGGGGTGAGCGCGCCGGCCGGCTACGGCATTGGCCTGGAGGTGGTGCGTGCCATCGTGCTGGCGGCAGCGGCCAGCGGCAAGCTGCTTCACGCAGACATCGCCGAATTGAATCCCGACTTCGACATCGACCAGCGCACCGCCCGCACCGGTGCCCGCCTGGTCCACGACCTCATCATGAGCAAAGGGTAAAAGCTATATGGATATACAACTTGACCTGGTGCAGACTTCGGCCCTGGCGATGATCTTGCTGGCCGGTGGCGAATGGGCCCGGCGCAGGATTGGCTTCCTGCAGCGCTTCTGCATCCCGGCCCCCGTGGTGGGCGGCTTCTTGTTCGCGCTGCTGGTGCTGGCGCTGCGTCAGACCGACGTCGCGCAGATCCAGCTCGATACCACGCTGCAGACTCCTGCCATGGTCGCGTTCTTCACGACCATCGGCCTGGCCGGTTCGCTGGCCACCATCAAAAGGGGCGGCAAGCTGCTGCTCATCTACTTGGTGGCCTGCTGGTCCCTGGCGATCATGCAGAACGTGATCGGGATGGGGATGGCCAAAGCCGTCGGTATCGAGCCGATGCTCGGCATCATGGCCGGGGCGGTAGGCCTCGAGGGCGGGCACGGCAACGCCGCGGCCTTCGGCCCGACCGCCGAGGCCATGGGTTTCGAGGGTGCGACCACGGTGGCGATTGCCTCGGCAACCTTCGGCCTGGTGGCCGGCAGCATGCTCGGCGGCATGACCGCTAACTTCCTGGTGGCTCGGCATAACGTGCAGATCCCCGAGAAGGCCGGGCTGCTGGGCAAGATGGCAGTTGCCGGGACCGTAGCCAAGAACATGGTGACCGGCGCCAATGCGGCCGGAGGCAAGGACGGCGCGGCTGCGGTAGCCACCGACCGGCGGACCGGGGACGCCAACGCCGAGGGCGAAGGACTCCAATACAACCGGCTGCTGACCGTCTTGGTGGTCATTGCCGCGCTCATGGTTGCCGGCACGGTGCTCGGCGGCTGGCTTTCGGAGATCACCGGCCTGACCCTGCCCGCGTACGTGGGGGCGATGATCGTTGCGGTGATCTTCCGCAACGTCAATGACAAGCTGGGCTGGTTCAAGATCAGCGACGAAGCGGTCGAGCTGATCGCAAAGTTCACCCTCGGTTTCTTCCTGACCCTGGCGATGATGAGCCTGAAGATGTGGGAGCTCGCCTCGCTGGCCGGCCCGCTGGTTCTCATCCTGGTGGTGCAGGTGCTGTTCATTCTGGCGTTCGCCGTATTGGTGGTCTTCCGGATGCTCGGCAAGGACTACGACGCGGCCACCATGGTCGCCGGCTTCATCGGCCACGGCATGGGCGCCGCACCCAACGCGCTGGCCAATATGGATGCCTTCAACTCCAAGTTCGGAGTCCGCTCCGAGCGGGCGTTCCTGATCGTCCCGCTGGCCGGCGCCGTGCTGATCGACATGGTGGCGCTGCCATGGATCGTGTGGTGCATGAACCTGGTCGGCTAGCCGAGCCAGGGGAGCCAACCCGCCGGCCACCGGCCGGCGGGTTGCTGTCTTTGCGCCTCGAAAAATCTATCTCTGTTGCCGGTTTCGTTCGGCCTTGCCGGATGGACTGCTGGCCACCTGGATTCTCAAGGCAACGGTTGGGGCTGCGCCAGCTTGGGGTGTTCCAACTCCAGGTCCTGTGCGCTAGCACCGGTCTACACGTGGTGGTATTTGCCTCCGGCGAGGATGTCCTGGGCGCGGTAGAGCTGTTCGGTGAGGATCAGCCGCACCAGCTGGTGGGGGAAGACCAGCTTGGACAGCGACCAGGCGAAGTTCGCGCGCTGGTGGACCGAGGCGTCCACCCCGTAGGCTCCGCCGATGATGATGACGACATTGCGCGAGGAATCGATCGGAGCGCGAAGGGTGTCCGCCAGCGTGGGGGAGTCCACGTTCTTGCCGCGTTCGTCCAGGAGCACCACAAAGTCATCCGCGGAGATCTTCGCCAAGATCCGTGCCGATTCCTCGGTGCGTGCCGCGTCGTTCTCGCGCGATGAATGGTTGAGCAGCTGCCAGGACAAATCGAAGGGCTTCTTCAGGCGTTTTGCGTAGCGGGAGATTCCCTCCTCCACCCAGGACTCGTGCTTCTTGCCAATGGCTAAAACCTTGATCGTCATGTGACTATTCTTCCGCATGAGCCGGCATCGCCGGTGCACCCGGCTGGCCACTACGATGGAAGTCATGAGATCTTCCTGGTACTTCCGTCAAGGTCAACGGCCCCGCGGCACGCAGATCCTGTGGATCATCTTTGGTCTCGTGGTTGCCATGTTCTACTTCACCCGCCGCGTGCTGGTCTCGCTGCATGTGGGCGGCTGGGCCAAAGACCTGGATGAGCCGGCATACCGCTGGGTCTTGGAGCATCAGGTCCCCGCGTGGCAATCCCTCGCCGACCTGCTGTACTTCTGGGGTTCCACCCCGGGAATGACGCTGATCATGCTGGTGCTGACCGGGTTGCTGTGCTGGTTCACGCGCAGCGTTTGGCCGTTGGCGGCGGTCGCATTCACGGCGCTGGTCTCGGTGTTGCTGACGGTGCTGCTGAAGGCGAATCTTCGGGTGCCGCGTCCGCAAGGGATCCCCGGCGGACCTGCGCCGCCCGAATCGTTCTCGTTTCCCAGCGGGCATACGCTGAACGCGATGGCGCTGATCGGCATCGCCAGTTACCTGGCCATCGTCTACGGACTGCGCCGCTACGCCTATCTGATCGCGACCCTGGCCGGACTGTTTATCCTCGCCATGGGTGCCTCGCGCATCTACCTTGGACATCATTGGGTCTCGGACGTGGTGGTGGGGCTGCTCATCGGGGCCGCCTGGGCCGCGGTGGTAGCGATCCTGCATTTCTACTTCGTGCCCCGGCGGCCGGTGGCTAGCCGCCCATCACGCGGATCGGCGAACCCTTAGCCCAGGCGCGGATGTTCTCCACCGAGTCACGGTAGAACATTTCGAACTGTTCGGCGGTCACGTAGCCGATATGCGGGGTGGCTATCAGCCCGCGCGTGCGGGTGAGCTGGTCAAGCACCGGCAACGGTTCCACGTCGAATACGTCCACGGCCGCCAGCCGCAGCAGCTGGTTTTCCAAGGCGGAGATCAGTGCCGGGGTTTGCACGATGCGGCTGCGCGAGGTGTTCACCAAGATCGCTTCGGGCTTCATCCAGGACAGCTGCTTGGCGGAGATGGCCCCGGTGCTGCGCGCGGAGAGCTTCAAGTGGACGGTGAGCACGTCGCTGGTGGCGAAGAGCTCGGCCTCGGAGACCAGCTCGACGCCCACTTCGGTGGCCCGGGCCTTGGTCAGGTTCTGGCTGTAGGCGATCACCCGCATGCCAAAGGCCAGGCCGACCTTGGCCACCCGCGAGCCGAGATTTCCCAAGCCATACACGCCCAGGGTTTTCCCGGCCAGCCCGATGCCGAAGGTCGACTGCCAGGGCGCGGATTCGGTGCGCGGCGAGTCGGTGGAGAACAGTTCCACGTCGAGCCGGCGGGCGGCGGCGAGAATCAGCGCCCAGGTGTGTTCCACGGCGTCGGTCGGAACGTACCCGGTATGGGTAACGAGCACATCGTGCGCCGCGGCAGCGTCCAGGTCGATCGATCCATTGCGCCGGCCGGTGGAAACCAGCAGCTTCAGGTTGGGCAGCCGCTGGAAGCTGGCTTCGCTGAAGGGTGTGCGCTCGCGCATCGCCACGATGGCATCAAAGGGTTCCAGCGCCGCGCAGACGGCGCTGTCCTCGTGGCCGAGGTGCTCGTTGAAGACGGTCAATTCGGCGTTCAGCTCGGCCGCGAGCTCGTCGAAATCCGCGAAGTCGCGAGCCGCGTTCTGGTAGTCGTCCAAGATAGCAATGCGCATGCCTTCATCATATGCGTGGGCGGGCTTTGGCGCCGCAGCTTTGAGCCAATGAGTCGGCTGCGCGGGACCGGCGGGGCAGGCGAAGGCACAAAGAAGGTGGCGCCCGCATTGGAGTATGCGGACGCCACCAGCAGCTGCTGCAGATTACTCGGTGACCTCGAAGGAGAGCTCCTCGGTGAAGGAGCGGCCGTGGACATCGGTAGCGGTGACCGTGGCGGTGTGTGCTCCCACCGTCAAATCCGTGGGCAGCTCAAGACGCCACAAGTGGTTAGTCTTCTCGGCCAGCCCGCCACCGTGGACGAACTGTTCGGCGATGGCCACCGGATCGGAGTATTCGGCGCCCACCAGTGGTCGTTCCCCCGCCATCTGCTGGGTGCGGGTGGCCAGCGAAGCTTCTTCGCCATCCAGGGTGACCTCCACGCTCGATCCGGTGCTGCCCATCCAGAAGTTCGTGGTCAGCCAGGTCTCTGCGGAGAGCTCGGCTTGGCTCACGGACAGCGGATTTGCAAGTGGGTCCACCGTGCCGCGTGGCTGGTCGACATTTTGTGCGTACCATTCGCGGTAGGCCGGGGTGTTCAGTCCCAGCGCCATCTGCTTGGTCTCGTCGCCGCCGGTGACGGTGAAGCGTTCGGTAATGGCATCATTCTTGATATCGAGGGTCAGCACGCCCGGCGGGGTGCCGTCACGCTGGATGGAAGTGGGGTAGCCGCTGTCGGTGACTCGGCCCGCGTACCACTGCCCGGAGACCGCAGGGACCGTCAGGTGGGTGAAGGGCAGTCCCTCCGCCCCAACCTCGTCACGCCATCCGTCCAACAGATCCCCGGCACGCAGGTTCTCGGACATGTGCGTGTGCCCGCCCAGCGACACGACTTCGCGGCCCTTAAGGATCTCGTAGATTTCCTTGACCTGCTTGGTGGTGTGCGAATCGCTGTAGAAGAATTCCAGGAGCGGGCTGTGCCCGGCCAGCACGATGGCCTTGTTCTTGGGAACTTTGGCGATATCCGCGCGCAGCCATTGAAGCTGCCGCTCGCCCAGGTCATAGGTGTAGTCGCTCTTCTTGGCGGGAACTTTCGTGGGGTACGCGATGGTGCTCAGCGCGACCACGTGCGTCTTGCCAGCGTCATAGGAGTAGTACTCCGGGCCGAACTGGGCGCGGTAGCTGTCGAATTCGTGCTCGCCGTCCAGGGCGTCAAAGTCCATGTCGTGGTTGCCTGGAAGGAAGCGCGCTGGCCCGTTGAGCATGGAGGTCAGCTCTCGGGTCTGCGCGAACAAGGACAGGTCATCTCCGACCAAGTCGCCAATGAACAGCGCCCCGCATCCGGTGTAATCGTTGCGCTCGGCCAGATCGGTGAAGACGCCGCTGCGGGCGAATTCAACTTCTTCCTGATCATAGGTCTGCACGTCCGCGCCGATGAGGCAGCTCTGCTCCGGGGATTGGGTGGCGGAGCTGCGCGTCAGTGGGAAGTTGACGGCTTGCGGCAGCGGGCCTGTGGGCTCGATTCCGCCGTATTTCAACTCCGGCGAACCTTCCGGAAGGTGGGTGTAGGAGAACTGGGCGACGTTGTGTTCATCAACCGGCACCTGGTAGCCGCGTGGTTGGGTGACGAACATGGTCATGTTCTCGAAGGACGGCAACTCGTAGCGTCCCTGGCCGTCTGTGGTGGTCACCTCTCGTCCATTGGAGACGGTGACCCCTGGCCTGCCCGGCTCGTTGGAGTCATGCTTGGAGTTTTGGTTGCTGTCCTCGAACACCACGCCATCGATGGTTTTCGGGGTTTCAGCCTGGTCTTGGGTGGAGGCGGGAATCGCTTCGACGGTGCCGCGGTAGGCGCTGGATTCCCAAGTGGCGCTGGATGTATTAGCCGGCTCCGGAATGGGGGACGAATTCGCTGCGGTAAGGGCAACTGAGGTTGCAACGACGACGAGAGCGCCTGCGGTGAGTCGTACGGGTGTGATGCGATTGGTTTTGCCGGGTCGAGCGAATGATTTCACGAACGTTCCTCCGGGGTGGTGGCAATCTGCCGGACCTTTGACCGGCCAGAGCCAACGCTGCCAGCCGGAGGTAAATAGCAACCCCTGCTGAGGTAATCTCGAATAATCGATCTCGTTAAAACTAACTCGGTGTCTTGGGCTTATTTAACGTCCCTATGCGTCGAATGCTAGGAGTCAGAAGTGGATTTAGCGCATATATTGCCGGCCGGGCGGCGCGGGCGGCGCCTGCTGTGGGAATTTGCGCTGGCCGGCGAAGAGCAGCTGCTGCCCGCATTTGATGAGCATCCGTTGCACTCGGGAATGTTCCATGCCGCTTATCAGGTGGAAGCATGCCGCGGTGATTCCGTGGTCATGTTCGGGCCGGGAGCCGAGGTGGGACGCGGGATCAAAGTCGGTGCGGAAGAGCTTGCCGAACTCTTGAATGGCACCGAGCTTGTTGCGGTGACCGACATGCTCCTGAAGGGGGCGCTGGAGCGCTCCGTCGATGCTGCCAGATACTGGCAGGAGCCGGATGGCGAAGACACGCTGTTGGCCTCGCCGGTGCTCGCGGAGCCGCTGCAACGAATTGCTGGACACATTGCGGACTCCGGCAAGGCGCAATGGTGGTGTGCGCCCGTTGATCTGCGCTCACAGTTTCACGTGGAATTTGATCAACTCGATCCCAGCGCTTCGGTGACACTCGCCGAACGCAGCGTGGCCGACGAGCTCGAACGCTGGAAGGAACGACTGATCCTGACCGAGGAGCGTTTCGCCGCCGAAAAGCCGACACCGGTCAGCGCAAACCTCAGTGGCGAATGGTGGTCCAAGCCCAGCATGAACCTTGTGGCCACCAGCGCAATCTTCGCCGACAAACAGCCGCTGGGCTTGAGCTGCGTCGAAGACGGTTTCGGCTGGGAGCAAGCGGTAACCCGAGCGGCGAGCGTGCCGCCCTCGGTGCGGATCCTGGAGATCTCTTCTGCCGCAGATTGGGTTCGGTTGTGCCGCAAATATGGCATCGAGGTCACCGCCGGCAAACGCAATGACTGGTATCGAACCACCGGCCGCGACGGCTCCTGGGTGATGCCCGACTGGTCGCTGGTCGCGCAGCATTATGACTGCGTGCATCTGAGCGTGGCCGGATATCTCGCCCTTGCCGGCGAATGCCTTGAAGTAGATGAAAATTTCGCCAGCACGATCGCCGGATGGGACCCGGATAAGACCTTTTGGCTCACCGATGAGATCAGATTCTATTCGGAACCCATGAATTGGAGCTGCCTGGATGCAAACAGCGAGGCGCGTCGTTGGGTTTGCACGACGGGACAAGAGGGTTCATGAGCAGGTCACGGGCGCAGCTGAACGGCCGGAAATCTGGTGCAATGGAAGCTATGACTGAAGCGAAATCCGAAAACCTGGCTGCTGCTACCGAGATCCTGCTGCAATTGCGCTGGTCGGATCAGGACGCATTGGGGCATGTGAACAATGCCCGCATCATCACGCTGATGGAAGAGGCACGCATCCGCTGGACACGCGAAGACGGCAAAACCGGCCGCTTCGAATTCGGCACGGTAGTCGCCTCGATCCAGGTCGACTACCTGCGCCCGCTCTATTACCAGCCGGAAATGCTGATCCGCATGGGGATTACCCGCATCGGGACCAAATCCTTCAGCGTGCGCGGGATCGGCTACCAGGATGGGCATCCGGTCTTCGACTCGACAACGGTGATGGTCCCCTTGGCCGCGGATGGCAAGTCCTCAAGGGCCCTGAGCGAATTCGAACGAAGCTGGCTTGAACGTTCAGTGATAGAAGCGCGCGCCTGAGTCATCGATAATTGCATAGACCGGCCTATTTGTCTCACGTGCTTTCTATGATGGGTAGAACGGCACCATCAATTCAGGCCGTTGGACAGCTGGAAGAAGTGAGTCGAAAACGTGGATTACTACGCCGTCCAAGGATTGCGCGAGAACCATCCCGGGTGGGCGCTGCTGCGCGCTGACCATGCGCCGCTGGTTGTCGCGTTCTTCGCCGCGGCTTTCATTGAACCGAATCGCCGCAACATTCCACGGCGGGAACTAATCGATGCTCTTGACGACGTGCTGTTTACGGTTCGTGAGGGACTGGGAGAAGGAAGTTTCCCACGCGCCGCAACGGAGTACCTTGATAACTGGGCCGCTCCGGAGAAAGCTTGGCTTCGAAAGTTCTATATTGCCGGTCAGGACGACCCGATCTTCGACCTGACGCCTACCACCGAGGACGCGGTGCGTTGGGTTCAGGCGCTGCAAGGCAGAGAATTCGTCGCCACGCAATCGAGGCTGACCGGGATATTTTCCCTGCTCAAGACCCTCGTTCGCGGTTCAGAAACCGACCCTGAGGTCCGTCTGGCACAACTACGCGCCGAGCGTCTGGCGATCGATGTGAAGATCGAAGCGGTCGCTGCCGGTGATATGCCGGTAATGTCTGCTCCGGAAGCCCTAGACCACTACCAGCAATTGCGTGCTCAAGCCCAGGATCTGCTCTCTGACTTCCGCGAAGTCGAACAAAACTTCCGTGACCTAGACCGCCAAGTGCGTGAACGAATTTCCACCTGGGAAGGCACCCAAGGCGAGTTGCTGGATGCGATCTTCACGAATCAAGAAGATATCTCCGGATCGTTGCAGGGACGAACCTTCCAGGGTTTTTGGGATTACCTGATGTCGCCAGCGCAACGTTCTGAATTGAACGAGCTACTGGAACAGGCAACACAAATCCCTGCACTGCAGCGGATCGAAGGATTGGGCGAGATCCTGCATCTTCAACGCGACTGGTTGCCTGCCGTAGAACAGACCCAAGGCACGGTGCGTCGGCTGTCTCAGCAGATGCGCCGGCTGCTAGATGACAAGGTGTTTTTGGAGAACAAACGCATCATGCAGCTGATCCGAAGCATCGAGTCGAATGCGTTGGTACTGCGCAACGAACCACCTAGCGGAACCATCGCCGAAATCCCTACCCAACAAATTGAGGTAGTCCTGCCCTTTGAGCGGCCCCTGTATAAGCCAGGGACTCAAGTAATAATCAATGACGAGGTAGAACTTTCCGAAGATAGCGAAGTCGATTCGAGCGCGCTTTTCGAGCAGTTTTATGTGGATCGCAGCGAACTTCAATCGAATATCGATGAGGCCTTGTCGCAGGACTCGCAAGCGAGTTTGGAAGAGATACTTCAGTTGCATCCCTTAGAAAAAGGATTGGCGGAGATCGTCACTTATTTCCAGATCGCGGCAGAGTCCAAATGGGCGAATATTGATGCGTCGCGGACCCAGACGCTGAGCTGGACGACAAATTCCGGTGCGCTGCGTGAAGCCACTGTGGAGCACATTACATTTGTGAGGGCTGACTAGAGATGACCGAAGCATTGCCATTCGATACCGACGCAGCAGTAACAGCAACCGCGGCCGCTCTGCCCACCGATTCGCTCTCCCTGGTGGTCACTCATCTGCTTAAAGGCGTGATCTACCGCGAATCAGATGAAAAGTTGTGGCAAGAGCTAGGGGAGAACATCAGCTCGGCGCGGGATTACGTGGCGGTGCTTGGCCTAGAGCTATTCCATGATGATATCGAAGGCTACGCATTCTTGCGTTCGAAAGCCGCAGAAGACTCCAAGCTGCCACGATTGGTAGCTCGCAGGCAATTGACCTTTCACGTCTCCTTGCTGCTCGCGCTGCTGCGGGTGAGGCTGGCCGAATTCGACCAGCAGACCGCCGAAACTCGTCTGGTTATGACGCGCGAACAGATCGCTGAGCTGGTCTCGGTATTTATGCCCGAAACCAGCAATGAGGTCAGGATGTTCGATCAACTGAACGCCAGCATCAAGAAGGTGGCCGAGATGGGCTTCCTGCGTAAGCTTCGCGGCAGCAATGACAGCTTTGAGGTTGCGCGGATCATAAAGGCATTCGTCGATGCTCAATGGCTCGGGGAACTCGATGCACGCCTAGCTGATTACCGCACCGCCTTGGAGGAGAAATAATGGCATCGAAAAACACCTCGGATTTGCAAGACTCGCTCTTCATCTCCCTACCCGATGTTGCCGCGGTGAAACCAGAGCCAACCAAGTCGACCGAGCCCTTGCCCAAGGCGAACGGCCCACGCGTTGAACAGACCGAGACCTTGGAATTCGAAGGACATGACCCCGGTTTTCGATTGCGCCGGCTGGAGATCCTGAATTGGGGAACCTTCGATGGGGCGGTGCGTCGCTTTATTCTGGACGGTGAAAACAGTTTGCTGACCGGAGACATCGGCTCGGGCAAATCAACCGTCGTAGACGCGATCACGACTCTGCTGTTACCGGCTCATCGGATTGATTTTAATAAGGCCGCCGGGGCCCAGAAAAAAGAACGCAGTCTCATGTCCTACGTGCGTGGCTTCCATAAGTCAGAACGCGGTGGAGGAGACGCTTCAAAACCTGTAGCTTTGCGTAAACCTGGCAGCTACACCGTGGTACTGGGCATCTTCGGCAACGCCGAGATGGACAAGACTGTTAGCCTGGCGCTCACCTTATGGGCCACGCAAGAAGCCGGGCAACCTAACCGTTTCTATTCCCTTTCCGAGTCGGAGCAGTCAATCACCGGGAACTTCGCCGACTTCGATGGTGACCCGCTGAAACTCAAACGACGGTTGCGCGGCGACGGCGTGACGGTCTTTGACACCTTCGACAGTTATGAATCGGCGTTTAAGCGACAGTTCGGCATTTCTGGTTCCCAAGCCATGGAACTGTTCCACCGCACGGTGTCAATGAAGCAGGTTGAGAACATCACCAGCTTCGTGCGCACAAATATGCTCGACGACGATGACGTGGCTGGTCGGTTGAAGAACCTGATCCTGCATTTTGATGATCTGAAGAAGGCCCACGATGCGGTGCGCCGGGCCAATGATCAGATCGACATGCTTGTTCCGATTCGGGAACATGCTCAACGGCACCGGCAATTATCCGCAAAAGAATCCACGTACCGCTCGGTGCGCGAGGAACTGACCCCGTGGTTCATGTCCAGACAGCTAGAACTAAGCCTGGAACACCAAGCGGAGCTGGAACGCACCGCGACCAGGCTTCGTCGGGATTCTGCTGCCAAGAAAGCCGGGGTTTTCAAAGCGCAGGAACAACTAGCTGTGATTCGCGAGGACATCAGAGTCCACGGCGGTGGCCGGCTGGCAACCATCGACAGCGAAATCCACGCGGCTACCGTTCGTCAAGAGTCCCAAAAGGCCAAAGCCGAATCCTATGCAAGCTCGGCTGCCCTGCTGGCGCTGCAGCCCGTCCGAGACCAGGTGGATTTCGATGCGAACGTGGCCGATTTGCCTGAAGTTACCGTGCGATTGGAGCGGGAGGCTGCGGTACTCAATGACGGCCACGGAAGGCTGCTGGCGTTAATTGCGGAAGCCAAAGCCGAAGAACAGTCGCTGCACGAGGAACTCGCGTCCCTGCAGGCGCGAACGAACCTGCTTCCGCGCGAACAGCTTGAAATCCGCCGGCGACTTTGTGAGGCGACTGGGCTGGAGGAGACGAATCTGCCGTATATCGGTGAACTCTTGCGTGTGCGTCCCGGCGAACAGCTCTGGGAAGGCGCCGCCGAGTTGGCGCTGCGCGGGTTTGCACTGTCATTGCTGGTGCCCCAGCAGCATTATGCTGCGGTATCCGTTTGGGTAGACCGCAACAACCTTCGCGGGCGATTGGTCTACCGCAAGGTCGATTCGCAACCGATGCAAGCTGTGGAGCAACGTGCCGGAACGTTGGCGTCCAAGATTGAAATCAAGGTAGGGACGCAGTTCCGCCCATACCTGGCGGCACAGCTGAACACACGTTTCGACCACCACTGTTGTGAATCCCTGGATGAATTTCGTCGCCATGCCAAAGCCGTCACACCCAACGGCCAGTTAAAAACCGGTGGAGGGAGACACGAAAAAGATGACCGCCCTGCGCGCCGGGATCGACGGAACTTCGTGCTCGGCTGGGATAACCACGAGAAAACCACCACGATCCGGCGGCTCGTGGATGAGGCGGTAGCCAAACGGCAGGGAGTCGAACAGCGGATTGCTGTGGTGTTGCGGGAGCTTGGAAAACTTGGAGCGGCGCAGCGCGCGGTTGGCACGGTGGAGGCGGTTAAAACTTTCGCCGAAATCGGCTGGCAGCTCACCGCCAGGGAAATCGACAGATTGGTGGCGGAGCACAGGCAGCTGTCTTCGGCCAATGACCAACTCGCATTGCTGGCCGAGAAAGAGTCCGAACTGGTGCTTGAGCTGAAAAAGCTGCAGGATCAGGCCGAACAGTTTGGCATTCGAATTGGTAAGAACGAGCAAGGTCGCGAGGATATCGCTGGGACCATCAGCTCATGCGCGAAATCCTTGGAGCTGCGTCCGGTAACCACCGGTGAACAGGTACTGGCCGAGCTCGGGCGGCTTACGGGTGAGGCGTTGGGCGAGGCGGAACTGAGCTACAAGAACGTCCCGGGAATCGAAAGCTCGGTGAATAAACAGCTCACCGGACGCATTGACAACCTGAACAAGCAGGTCATTAGGGCCGGGGAAAGAACCCTGAACTTGATGGGTGCTTTTCGGGCCAAGTACAAGGAAGAGTGCACCGAATTCGACGAGGCGCTGGAGGCTGCGGACGAGTTCATCGCGCTGCTTGAACGACTGCAGAAAGATGACTTGCCACGTTTCGCGAGCAAGTTCAAGGAAGCGCTGAACCAGAATACGATCAACGAGATTGTCGCGTTCAACGCCTTCCTCGATGCTCGGAAGACAGACATTACCGGCCGTATCGATCAGATTAATGAATCGTTGGCGCAGATCGAGTACGACCCGGCCCGGCACATTCAGCTCGAGCATCACCAGAGTTCGGACCAGGAGATTCGCGAATTCGTTGTCGACTTGCGGGCTTGCTCCGAAGGAGCATTGGGGGAAAGCGAGCAATACTCTGAGCTGAAATTCGCCCAGGTTTCCAAGCTGGTGGAGCGTTTCCGTGGACGTGACGGGCTTACCAGCCTAGATCAGCGCTGGACCGAGAAGGTCACCGATGTTCGCAACTGGTTTACCTTCAGTGCCTCCGAAAGGTGGAGCGAGACCAACGAAGAATTTGAGCATTTCACTGATTCGGGTGGAAAGTCAGGAGGTCAGAAAGAGAAACTGGCCTACACCATCCTTGCAGCGGCGCTGGCTTTCCAATTCGGACTGGGCGGACGAAAGAGCGGGGGAACCGAAACCAAACGGAACTTCCGATTTGTCGTAATCGACGAGGCCTTCGGTAGAGGCTCGGACGCTTCGGCGCACTATGGCCTTCAGCTGTTCAAACGGCTGAAGTTGCAGTTGCTGATCGTCACCCCGTTGCAGAAGATTCACGTGATCGAGCCGTTCGTGGCGCATGTCGGATTCGTGGACAATCCTTCGGGACAGGCTTCGCAGCTGCGGAACATGACTATCGCAGAGTACCGGGCCGAGAAGGAACGCCGTGGCAACTAAGGAATCCGGGTGGACCACAGTTTCTAGCTTGCGGGCGGCGTCACTGAAAACCTGGGAGCGCGGACAGCTGCTGTGCGAGCTGCTGGAGCCAACGGGAGTTTATCCGCGCCGCAGGCCTTTGAAATCGCCAAATGCCGGGGAGTTGAGGCAGCGATTTGGCGAGGCGAAGAATTGGGTGAGCGAACTTCACCGGGCAGCTTCCCACTACCGCATCGAGTCCAAGAGCATCGGACACCAAAGCATTGGTGCCAACGATGTACCTCAGGCGGCTTGGTTCGATACCGTGCACCAGGAGATCGCATTCCTGGGTAAGGGGCGGGAAGCTGCGGCATTCACGCATTTAGCCTCGGCACTGTTGGGGAATGAACCGCAACTACGGCCCTGGGTGCTTGCGCGTCCCTTCCGGCTCGCGGCGTTGGGCTCCGAGTCACTAGCCGTGGCAAAGGTGGCCCGATGGCTGGTGGAGAACCGCGAACCGGGAATCTACCTGCGACAACTTGCACTTGCCGGAGTGCACACAAAGTTTATAGAAAAGCATCTGCGCGAGATCGACGAGATGGAGGCGGTGCTCAGCGGCACGGTAACTCCCCGCAGTTCCACAATAAAGTCCTTCAAATTGCGTCACGGGTTCAAGCTGGAACCGGACACCCTGCGTATTCGGGGGTTGGCCGAAACATTGGGCGCACCGGGCGGCGCCGAAGACCTTGAAATGACGGTCCAAGCCTTTGCCTCGATGTCACTTGCGGTGCGTACGGTTCTCGTGACCGAAAACCGGACCAATTTCCTGGCCATGCCGCTGATGCCGGAGAGTCTGGTCGTTTTCGGCGCAGGCTACGGGCTGGATGGACTGGCCGCAGCCGACTGGGTGAATGCCTGTGAGCTTGTGTATTGGGGAGACTTGGACACCCACGGTTTCGCAATTCTGAATCAATTGCGCTCGCACCACGGCCACGTTCGCAGTGTGATGATGGACCGGGAAACGCTGGAAGCGCACCGCGAATTCTGGGGCACCGAAGGCAAACCGTCCAAGGCGCGGCTGGATCATCTCACTGCGGCAGAGGCCTCGCTCCTGGCAAGCCTCCGCTCGGATGCCGACAGCACGCAGTTGAGGTTGGAGCAGGAACAGATTAATTGGGGATATGCGGTGGAGAAAATTGCCAGCGCCTGCGGCTGGGACCTGCCCTGCGTGATCGAATAGCAGCCGCGGCTACCGCACCCTTGCGGGAACGTTGCAAATGAGGCTTGGCACCAACGGAATGAACGTTGATGCCAAGCCGTTCACTATCGACTACTCGTTCGCGTATTCGTCCAGCACCTTCTTGCCGATTTTGAACGCGACGTTCGCTGCAGGCACCGAGCAGTAGATTGCGCACTGCAGGAAGACTTCCTTGATTTCTTCGGCGGTCATGCCGTTGCGCAGGGCGGCATGCACATGCATTTCCAGCTCTTCCCAGTAGCCGCCGGCGATCATGGCGGTCAGGGTGATGGCGCTGCGCGTGGTGCGCGGCAGTCCGTCACGCGTCCAGATGGTGCCCCAGGCGTAGCGGGTGATCATTTCCTGGAATTCGTCGGTGAACTCGTTCGAGTTATTGGTGGAGCGATCTACGTGTTCGCTTCCGAGTACCTCGCGGCGCACCACCATGCCCGCATCATAGGAATCTCCGGGCTGACGCTGGGAATCTGACATGTCTCTGGCAACCTTTCTTAGTTGGCGGTGAAGAAATCAACCAGCAGGGCCGCGGTTTCTTCAGGCGCTTCGGCCGGTGCCAGATGCGCGGCGGAATCAATGACCGCTGCGGTTCCCTGCGGAGCGTTTTCGGCAATGAATTCTGCATCCGCCGGCGGGCAGACCTGGTCCTGGGCGCCGTTGATGGCGAGGATCGGGTCGGTCGTTGCCGCAAGGCGTTCGCGCACGTCGAATCCTGCCAGCGCGCCACAGACATGGGCGTAGGCGAAACGATCTGCGTCCTGCAGATTGTGCAGGAGGTCGGTGGAGATGACCGGTTGTTTTTCGATGAACCCCGGGGCGAACCAGCGCTGCGCGGAACCGGCAATCATGGTGGGGGTGCCTGCCTTCGCAACGAGCTCTGCTCGTTCGGTCCAGCCCTCAGGGGTTCCGATCTTAGCCGCGGCGCAGATGGAAGAGAGCCCGTCGAAGGTACCCGGGTAGTCAACCGCCAGTTGCAAGGCCGTTGCTCCGCCAACCGAAACGCCGGCGTAGTACAGCTTGCTGTCTTCGGAGATGACCGAATCGGCGCGCAGCGCATCGATCATGGTGATCACCCCGGTGGCCAGCTCGCCCAGGGAGAACTCTTCGGTGGATGGCTTGCTCGCGCCGTGGCCGGGAAGGTCCCAGGCAACGATCTGGAAGTGATCCATCAGTGCGGGAACCGCAGGTCCCCACAGGTGCAGGGAGGAAGTACCCAGCGAGGGACCAACAACCAGCGTTGGCAGGTTCTTGTCGGTGTGCAGCAGAGACGGGGTTAAGTGTGGGACTGCCATAATTCCTTTCGTGCCGAGTAATCGGCGAGAACGGTTGTAGTGAAACGATCCGCGGCACCGAGGTAGCCCGCCGGATCCAGTAATTCGGAAAGTTCTTCATCGGTTAGATCGTGTGAGGAGATCTCTAATCTCAACAGCTCACGCAGGCTGATCTGATCGGTCAGCGATCGCAGGACCAAGGCCTGAATGGCTGGTTTGCCGCCGCTGACAAGCGGGGCGAGGACCATGGCGAGGCGTTCGGAGAGAATCGCATCGCCGCCCAGCTTCAGGTTGCGCTCCATCGCGGGTGCGTTGACCGTGAGCCCGGTGGCGAGCGCGGCGGCATGGTGAGCCGCACCGGAGGCCAGCCGCAACAGTTCGCGCAGGGCGCTCCATTCGGAGTGCCAGCCGCCATCGGGGCGTTCATCCACCGCGCTGCCGGCGGCGGCAAACAGGGTGGCGGCGAGCCCCGGGGCGCTGATCGCGGCATTGCGCAGCAAGACCGAACGCACCGGATTCTGCTTTTGCGGCATCGCCGAGGAACCGCCCTTGCCAGCTTCGCGCGGTTCGGACAGCTCACCGATTTCCGGGCGGGATGCGGTGAGCACATCCGCGCCAAAACTTCCCAGTGCCGCGATGCAGGCGGCCAAGGCCGAGCCTGCCTGCACGATGGGCAGGCGGTTGGTATGCCATGGTGTCCCCGCATCGGCAAGTCCCAGGACCTCGGCCAGCTTGGTGCTCAGCTCTGCGGAGCCGGTGTTCAGCTCCGGGCGGTCACCGAGGAACTGCTCCAGCGAGGCGAGGGTGCCCACGGCGCCACCCCATTGAAGGGATAGCTGGCTTTCGGTGTGGGACAGCTGCTGCTCAGCGCTGAGCACTGCGGACAACCAGCTGGCCGCCTTCCAGCCGAAGGTGGTTGGCAGCGCGTGCTGCGTCAGCGAGCGTGCAATGCACAGCGTCCCGCGGTGCTCTTCGGCCAGCGCGGCCAGGCCGCGCGCGGTACTGCGCAGGTCGGCGAGGGTGGAGCGCAGGGTGCGCGAGAGGACGAGCATCAGCGCGGAATCGATAATGTCCTGGCTGGTGGCTCCCCGGTGCAGCGCGGTGCCAGCGCTCTTCGGCGCGTTGTCCTCGGTGAGCCGTTCGCGCATCATGCCCAGCAGCGGGATGAGCGCATTGGCGCCATCCGGGGTCTTCGCGGCAAGCAGCTTCAGGTCATAGCGGGCCACCCGGGCGGCATTGGCTACGGCGTGCGCGTCTTCGGGGGTGCACAGGCCTGCATCTGCCTGAACCCTGGCCCAGCCGGCCTCCACATCGAGCATCGCCTGGACAAAGGCCACGTCGCTGGCGGTGGCTGCCGCCGGAGTTCCGGCCCATGCGGGGGAGAGCACCCCGTAATCCACGGTGTCCATAGGGTCCCTCAATTCATTATCCATGTGGTTCAAATGTTAGTGCCCGGCAACGGGCAAATCCCCGTCGGCGCACCTGCACCGAATTTCTACGGTTGCAGGTGCGCTCCAACGGGGCCGTGCGGCGGGGCTTAACTCCCGCGTGGGTAGGAGAGGAACACCGTTTCCAGATCTCCTTGCAGGCGAATATCAAAGCGTAACGAACCATCTTCTTCGCGGGTTGCGATCAGCGTTCGGCGCTGTTCGTCATCCAACGCGGCGAGCAACGGATCGCTGGCCAGCGCCGCGGTGTCCTCGGGCAGGTAGATGCGGGTGAACAACCGGTTCAGCAGGCCGCGGGCGAAAACGGTGAGCATGATGAACGGCGCCTTGCCCTCCTCGGTGGCACCCGGGTTCAGCGTGGTGAAGGTGTAGTGCCCGACGTTGTCCACCGCCGTGCGGCCCCACCCGGTGAAGGTGTAGCCGTCACGGACCAGCGAGCCGTCCTTGGAGACCACGTTGCCGTGCTCGTCGGCCTGCCAGATTTCCAGCAGAGCGTCCGGGATCACCTCGCCCTTGCCGTCGGTGATGACCCCATGCAAGCGGACGGAGTTCGGGTTGGCCTGGTTGACCAGCTCGTTGTCCTTGTCGAAGGGCATCGCGTAGCCGTAGAACGGGCCGATGGTCTGTCCCGGGGTGGGGGCCAGCTTCAGCGCCGGGGCCTGGGTGTTTGCTGCCTGAGGCATTTAGTTCTCTCCCTCTTCATCTTCCATCCAGGTCCGGTTGGACCCGGTGAGCACGATGTCCCAGTTGTAGCCGGTGGCCCATTCGTGGCTGGTGATCGAGTGGTCGTAGCTGGCGACCAGGCGGTCGCGGGCCTCGGCGTCGGTGATCGCCTGGTAGATCGGGTCAAGCGAGAAGAGCGGGTCGCCCGGGAAGTACATCTGGGTGATCATGCGCTGGGTGAAATCGGTGCCGAAGAGCGAGAAGTGGATGTGCGCCGGACGCCAGGCGTTGTGGTGGTTCTTCCACGGGTAGGGTGCCGGCTTGATGGTGGTGAAGGAGTACTCGCCGTTGGGGCCGGTGATGGCGCGGCCCACGCCGGTAAAGTTCGGGTCGATCGGAGCCGGGTGCTGGTCGCGCTTGTGGATGTAGCGTCCGGCGGCGTTGGCTTGCCAGATTTCCACGAGCTGCCCGGCGACCGGGCGGCCGTCGCCGTCGAGCACGCGCCCGGCGACCACGATGCGCTCGCCGATCGGCTCGCCGTTGTGCTGGATGGTCAGATCCGATTCCAGGGCGTGCACGTCGCGCTCGCCGAAGGCGGGGGAGTGCAGCTCGATGGTTTCGGGATCCACGTGGTGCAGGTTCTTCGTGGGGTGGCGTAGCAGCGAGGAGCGGTAGGGCGCGAAGTCGATGCGCGGCTGCGTCTCGGCTTTCTTGCCCTCGACCACCGACTGGCGGTAGGCCGCGTGGATGTCGGTGATTTCCTGGCTGATGGATTCTTGCGAGAGCGTCGTGGCTGCGGGGTCCAGCACGTGCGAATCGTTGAACGTCTCGTTAGCTGTGGTTTCGGTGCTCACTGCGTGCTCCTTTCGAAGGGGGCGTACGGGTGTGGTGGAGAAAAGGCTGGGGTGAAGGCTAGGCGTGCGGCCAGCCGGTATAGGACTCGGCCAGGTACTGCATGCCATAGCGTGAGGAGGTCACGGTATCCAGCTCGCCGAGGGCGCGCCGGGCCATGAACGGATCGGCACCAACGGGGGTGTGCAGCATCGAGGTCATCCAGTAGGAGAAATTCTGTGCCTTCCAGACCCGCTTGAGGGCCAGCTCCGAATAGCCGCCCAGCAGCTTGTCGCTGCCGCTGGAGAAGTAGGAATCCAGCGCTTCGAAGAGCACCTTCACATCGGCAAAGGCGAGGTTCAGGCCCTTGGCCCCGGTGGGCGGAACGGTGTGCCCGGCATCGCCGATCAGGAACATCCGGCCGTGAGAGAGCGGCTCGCGCACAAAGGAGCGGAAGCCGAGCACGGTCTTATCGAAGATTTCCCCGGTCTGCAACTGGAAGTTGTCCGGGCCAGCAACGCGGCGCTGCAGTTCGGACCAGATCCGGTCATCGCTCCAGGCGTTCACGTCTTCATTCGGGTCGCATTGGAAATACATGCGCTGCACGGTGTCGCTGCGCTGGGAGATCAGCGCGAAGCCGTGCGGGGAGTTCGCGTAGATCAATTCCGGTGAGGACTTTGGCGCCTTGGCGAGGATGCCGAACCAGGCGAAGGGGTAGGCGACCTTAAAATCCTTGCGCAGAGTTTCCGGCATCTGGCGGCGTGCGAAGGACCGTGACCCGTCGGCCCCGACGAGCACCTCGGCGTGCACCTCGAAGAGGCTGCCCTCCGCGTCGGTGAAGCGGAACTTCGGGGTGGAGGTCTCCATGTCCAGGATCTCGGTGACCTCGCAGGAATAGCGCACATCCCCGGCATCGCGCTGGCGGGCCGCGGCGAGATCCACGAAGACCTCGTTCTGCGCGTAGAGGGTGACCGTCGCGTCGACCAGATCGCGGAAGTCCAGCGGGTGCGATTCGCCGTTGAAACGCAGGTCGATGCCGGCGTGTTCATCGCCTTCGGTGAGCACGCGGCCCTCAACACCGGAGTCGGTGAGCATCTTGACCGCCTGGGCTTCGAGGATGCCGGCGCGGTGGGTGTTGCGGATCGTCTCGTGGTCGCGCATTTCCACGACGAGGTTGTCGATGCCCGACTTCGAAAGTAGGTGCGAGAGCATCAGGCCTGCGGGGCCGCCGCCGATAATGCCGACCTTGGTCTTGATGATCCGTGGACTCTGAACCATGGGAACCTGCCTATCTGTGCGGGACCATCCGCATCGAATTTCGGCGGCGTTGCCGGAATTCCTGCGCGCGGTCGAGGAGGTGGAACTTCCTCAAGGATGCGGTGGAGTCCATCGGGCCGGCACTCGATGTCTCATTGAACGAGAAAACTTGCTCTTTGGTTACGCCTGCTCATTTCGAGATTGCCACGAACGGCTTTGCGCCTCGGTCGGACTGTCGGGCCGCCAATAGCGCGCAACGCCGAGCTGGCTTAGGGTGGGGTCGTAGAAACCCGGGTTGGCGGTGCGTGTATTCGCCAACTTCGGTCCGCGAATTATTCTGTCCCCGGCCCCAAGGCGCGGGAAATGCCACGGGCCGCGGTCCGCAGCGCCATGACGGCCGAAGGCAGCAGATCGGAACCCCGCGGAACCACCACGGACAGCACGGCCAGCGCGTGGCCATGGCTATCGAGGATCGGTGCGGCGGCGCCGGTGGACTCCGGGTCGATGAACCCGTCGAAGGTCGCGAACCCATTGCGCCGGATCTCCGCCAGCTCGTGGCGCAGCTTCGGGTGCCGGGAGAGCATGGCCTCTGCATGGCGTTCGAGATAGCCCTCCAGTACGCTCGCGGGGGAGTAGGCCAGCAATGCCATGCCCATGGAGGTCAGATGCACCGGCATCCGCCCGGCCACATTGGCCTGGTTGACCACGGAGCCGGGTCGGGAGAGCCGCTCGATAACCAATACGTCATCCTCGTGCAGCACCGCCAATTGAGTATTCTGGCCCACCAGCTGGTTGATGTCCTCCATGAAGGGCAGGGCCGCTTGGCGCAGGGTCAGCGTGGAAGCGCTGCGGTTGGCCAGCTCCCAGAGCCGCAGTCCCAGGCGCACCTGGCCATCAGGCTCGCGGGCCAGCAGGCCGTGGGCGATCATGCTTTCCAGCAACCGGTAGGTGGTTGCCCTGGGCACGTCCGCCCGGCGGGCCAGCGCATTGACCGTCAGCGTTGGATTTTGCGTGTCAAAGGAATCCAGGATCCGCACCAAGCGGTCCAACATTGAATCCCCGCTGGGCGAATTGGCCATGGCTCTACTCTATTCCAGCAGAATCGCTGAACCCGATTGCTTGGTGTTCCAGCTCGTTGATCAAGCATTCTCCCTGAATTTCCGGTGAACTAACTGTTCACTATTCATTCATCGATTTTAATCATTTAGGGGGATAGATTCTTTTCATTGAGAGAATCGACAGCGATAGCAGGGGAATGATGGGTCAGAAAAATGCACAGACCGTAGTGGCGCTCGCGATGGTCGGGGCACTAGCTCTGAGTGGTTGCGATAGTGCATCAAGCGATACCGAAGCCCAATCCTCGGCTGAATTGTCGAAGCAGCCAACTTCTGAGTCATCGACTATCCCAGCTGATCACCTGGAATCGCCCCCTGCGCAGCCGGCGAAGCCAGTAAAGCCTGCTGCGCTTGCTGAGAATACCGACAAGGGGTTGGGGGCGGCAGCCAACTACTGGGTTGAGTTGCGGAACTACGCTGTTGCAACTGGAGACACCGAGCCCTTCAGGGAATTCTCTGCTCAGGATTGCATTCTTTGCGAGAAGCTAGCTGTCCAGATCGATGATGCCTATGCTTCGGGTGGTCGCATCGAAGGCGGTGAATTCTCTGTTGTAGAAGTTTCAGGTGTTACGGACCAATTCGGCGAAGAAGACGGGGCCGAGCAAGTCTCCATGGCGATTCTCAAATTGGAGCGAGCCGCCGGCGAAGTGATTGACTCTGATGGCAAAACAACAAAAAGGATTGAACCAGTCTCATGCGATGAAGTCGATTCGAACTGGGACGAGGTTGCCTACGATCAAGACGGAGAATTCATCGGATCCATCTGCAGTTTGGTTGCTTCGAATCCGGAATTCGTCGATTCAACTGGCTGGCAGCCGTTGGATGTGATGGTCAACGCGCAGTGAAAGTCTTGGATCCCACGGAGCCCTAATCGCCTCGCTCGATTAGGGCATTTTTGCCACGTACCGGCAGTTTTGCAAAGTGAAGAAGCCTTGAAGCTACGCTCGCCAACTGCTAAAGTTCATACTACGAACAGAAGTTCACAATGTGAACAATACGCAGCGATGGAGCAGTGGATACATGCAGCAGGCCTACCTATACGACGCAATCCGTACCCCGTTCGGCAAAATCGGCGGAGCCCTTTCCTCCCACCGTCCGGACGACCTCGCGGCGCACGTAGTGCGCGAGCTGGTAGCCCGTGCTCCCAAGCTGGATGTTGCAGACATCGACGAGTCGATCTTCGGCAATGCCAACGGCGCCGGCGAGGAAAACCGCAACGTGGCCCGCATGGCCACCCTGCTCGCCGGGCTGCCAACCTCGCTGCCGGGCACCACGATGAACCGCCTGTGCGGCTCCTCGCTGGATGCCTCCATCGCGGCCTCCCGCCAGATCGCTACCGGCGACGCGGACCTGGTACTGCTCGGCGGAGTCGAATCGATGAGCCGCGCCCCATGGGTGCTGCCGAAGACCGAGCGCCCCTTCCCGATGAGCAATCTCGAGCTGGCGAACACTACCCTGGGCTGGCGCCTGGTCAACCCGGCCATGCCGGGACAATGGACCGTCTCGCTGGGCGAGGCCACCGAGCAGCTGCGCGAAAAGCACAGCATCACCCGCGAGGATCAGGACGAATTCTCCGCACTTTCGCACCAGCAGGCGGCAGCGGCCTGGGACGCGGGCAAGTACGACAATCTGGTCGTTTCGGTGCCGCCGGCGAACAAGCGCGGCACCGAGTTCACCCGGGATGAAACCATCCGCGCGGATTCCACCGCCGAAACCCTGGCCAAGCTGCGCACCGTCTTCCGCACCGGCGAGAACGCCACGGTCACCGCCGGCAACGCCTCGCCGATGAACGACGGCGCCTCGGCTGCCTTCATCGGCTCGGCGCGTGGCGGCGAGCTGCTCGGCGCCGCCCCGCTGGCCCGCATCGTGTCCAACGGCGCCTCCGCGCTGGATCCGCAGTTCTTCGGCTTCGCACCGGTCGAGGCCGCGAACAAGGCCCTGTCCAAGGCCGGGCTGAAATGGTCGGATATCGCCGCCGTCGAGCTGAACGAAGCCTTCGCGGCGCAGTCCCTTGCCTGCATCCGCGCCTGGGATATCGACCCGGCCATCGTCAATGCCTGGGGCGGCGCCATCTCCATCGGCCACCCATTGGGCGCCTCGGGCCTGCGCATCCTGGGCACCGTGGCCCGCCGCCTGGCGGAATCCGGTGAGCGCTACGGCGTGGCAGCGATTTGCATCGGTGTCGGCCAGGGCCTGGCGGTAGTCGTCGAGAACGAAAACGCAACCAAGTAGTTCCGCTGCTTGGGTCTGGAAACTTCGAGAAAGGCAGAATTATGGCACCACGTATTGCCACCTCGGCGGCCGACGCCGTCGCCGAAATTAAGGACGGCTCAACCGTCCTGATCGGCGGCTTCGGCAACGCCGGCCAGCCGATGGAACTGATCGACGCGCTAATGGAGTGCGGCGCCAAGGAGCTGACCGTGGTCAACAACAACGCGGGCCAGGCCGATGCCGGGCTCGCGCTGCTGATCAAGGAACGCCGAGTCAAGAAGATCATCTGTTCCTTCCCGCGCCAGTCCGACTCCTGGCACTTCGACGAGGCCTACCGGGCCGGCGAGATCGAGCTCGAACTCGTTCCGCAGGGCAACCTGGCCGAGCGCATCCGCGCCGCAGGCGCCGGGATCGGCGGCTTCTTCACCCCGACCGGCTACGGCACGCTGCTGGCCGAAGGCAAGGAAACCCGCGTCATCGACGGCAAGGGCTATGTCCTGGAAACCCCGATCAACGCGGATTTCGCATTGATCAAGGCGCTGAAGGCCGACACGCTGGGCAACCTGGTGTACCGCAAGACCGCCCGGAACTTCGGCCCAATCATGGCCACCGCGGCCAAGCAGGCAATCGTGCAGGTGGACGAGGTTGTCCAAGCTGGCAGCCTTGACCCGGAGAACGTCATCACCCCGGGCATCTACGTGGATACCGTCGTGGCACTTGGAGGAACTAAGTAATGAGCAACTACTCCAGCACCGAAGAAAAACTGAGCCGGGACGAAATGGCCCAGCGCGTCGCCGCAGACATTCCTGCCGGTGCCTACGTCAACCTCGGCATCGGCCAGCCGACCAACGTATCCAACTTCCTGACCGGTGAACAGGGAGTTACCCTGCACACCGAAAACGGAATGCTGGGCATGGGGCCGGTGGCCACCGGAGAGGACGTCGACGAGGACCTGATCAACGCCGGCAAGATCCCGGTGACCGAACTTCCCGGGGCCTCCTTCTTCCACCATGCCGATTCCTTCGCCATGATGCGCGGCGGGCACCTGGATGTCTGCGTACTCGGAGCTTTCCAGGTATCCGGTGCCGGAGACCTGGCCAATTGGCACACCGGGGCAGAAGGCGCGATTCCTGCCGTCGGCGGAGCCATGGATCTGGCCATCGGCGCGAAGCAGACCTGGGTGATGATGAGCCTGTTCACCAAGACCGGTGAATCAAAACTTGTCGAAGCGCTGTCCTACCCGGTGACCGGATTGGGCTGCGTCTCGCGGATCTACACCGAGGTGGCGATCTTCGAACTGCGCGATTCAAAGGTCTTCGTGCGCTCCAGCCATGGACTCAGCTTCGAGGAACTGCAGGCCAAGGTGCCGGTAGAACTAACCAAGGCCTAGAACACAGTAGATTAGTGGGGGTGCTTCCGAATGATTTCGGGGCACCCCCAATTTTCATAACCCGCGCGCCGCACGGTAAGGCGCGTGCAAGGAGCACGGTGAGCGAGCAGGCAGCAAATAGTACGTCGGTCCAGTCCTTAGCGCGGGGTCTCCAGGTGATCAGCAGCTTCGACGCTGAGCATCCGTCGATGACCCTCTCCGAGGTCGCGGTGCGCACTTCGCTATCGCGCGCCACCGCACGCCGCTTTCTGCTGACCCTGCAAGATCTGGGCTACGTCCGTTCTGACGGCAAGCATTTCGAACTGACCTCCAAGGTTTTGCAGCTTGGCTACGCCTACCTTTCCAGTGCCACGTTGCCGCAGCTGATCGAGCCGGTATTGGAAGAGCTCTCCGCAACGGTCCATGAGTCGGCTTCGGCCTCGGTATTGGACGGAACCGAAATCGTCTACATTGCCCGCGTGCATACCCGCTCGATCATGCGAGTCGGGATCTCGGTGGGCACTCGGTTCCCCGCGGTGAATACCTCGATGGGCCGGGTCCTCCTGGCCTACCAGCCCGAAACGGTGCGCGAATCAGTGCTGGCTGCCGGGGTTCATGCGACCACCGGGCTGGGCATCGGCAGCGCGGATCAGTTGCGCGTGGAGCTGGAGCGGATCCGCGCGCAGGGGTTCGCCGTGGTGGACCAGGAGCTGGAAATCGGGTTGCGCTCGGTGGCGGTCCCGGTTTTCACTTCGGAGGCAAGCGTGGCGGCCGCGATGAATGTGTCGATGAGCGTGCACCCCAAATCGGCGTTGAGCGCCGAACAGGCGGCGGAAGCCGTCCTTCCCGAATTGCTGAGGGCCGCCGAGCAGGTGCGCGAAGCCCTGGCCGCGAGCCGCTGAGCAGCTACAGCTCGCGCGCATCGCGCCGGATCGGGTGGTGCTCGGGAACCTGTACCAGCACGATGCGGGTCCCGTCGGGATCCTGGATCCAGCCTTCGATGAGCCCCCATGGCTCTGTGAGCGCTTCGCGGAGGATGGGCACTCCCTGGCCAGCCAGCCGCTCCAGCTGGGCCTCCACATCGCGGACCTGGATCCACAACACCAGGGAGGAGGCGGTCGCCGGGTCGCGTTGGCCGGAGACCTCCAGCAGTCCGTTGCCGAGGAAAAACACCTCGCCGCGGTGCTCGGGCGGGCCGAATTCGCGGGACACCGCCAACTGCAGCACGTCGCGGTAGAAGCTCTGGGTTTCGGCCAGGTTCACGGGCCGCAGCAGCACTCGGCTTGAAAGGATTTCCATGGGCACCAATCTATCCGGCGGCCGCTGTGCAGCCTAGCGCCGCGGAGGCGCAGATCTCCGGTGGAGAATATGGAGGCTGACAAAATATTTGTTGTAACTTCAACTAAAACCTGTAATGTTGTCATAGCGGAGTCCGTTGCCGCGACTAAGCGGCCACGGAAACCCAGCCATCGCCGGGCCCGGCCCGGACGTAAATCACGAGGAGTTGATCCGCCATGACCGACCTACTGAGCGACATCCGTTCGGCAGACTGGAACCGCACCGCCGAACCCGGCGCGGTAATCCTGTTCTTGCACGGCTTCGGCTCCAACGAAAACGATCTGAGCTCGCTGGCGGAGCCGCTCGGGTTCAAGCTGCCTTGGGCATCGCTTCGCGCTCCGCTGGAACTCGGCAACGGCGGCGCCGCTTGGTTCCAGATCACCACCCCGGGAGTGCCCGACGCGGCTCCCGTCGAGGCGGCCACCGCAGCCATCTGGGCTTGGATCGATGAAAACGTCGATGCCGGCACGAAGGTCATCCCGATCGGGTTCTCGCAGGGCGGTCTGATGGCCAGCCAGCTGCTGCGCACCCGTCCGGAGCGCGTAGTTGCCACCACGATCCTCGGCGGATTTGTGCTCGGCGGCGAACAGCCGGCCGATGCCCGGCTCGCCGCTCAGCGTCCGGCAGTGTTCTGGGGCCGCGGCACCGAGGACCGGGTGATCGCCCCGGTGGCGATCGCGCGCACCACCGACTTCCTGCCCCAGCACTCGTCGCTGACCGAGCGCACCTACCCGGGCCTGGCCCACGGGATCAACATCGAGGAACTGGACGACGTGCGCAGCCACGTCACCGAGGCGCTGGCCGCCTTGCCAGCCGCCAAGGGCTGAGCCCGCCGGCGCCTTTCACGATCGGGACCTTCGATTTCGGTGAACCGGCCAGCGGCGCCCAAAGCCAGTTGCCGGAGCGCTACGGCGAATACTCTGAAGAGAAGCTGGATCTGCTGCTGCGGATAGGTGCGGAAGAACCCGGACATCTGGATCGTGAATCCTTTTAAGCTATGAGGCATCCCTTTTTTCTGGCCCGGAGTAGGGCTTGGTGGGCTGTCGCCGGGGCAAGCGCTGAGCTGAATCGGGCCGCTGGCCACGGATGTTCTGCCGGCGGTGCGCGCAGCGCCGAAGCAGTAGCCTTGGCGGGCACGGGTAATCTTGGTTCATGGCCACGGTAGAACGAACGTTGATTGAAATCCGCGAGGCAATCGCGAAACTGCATCGCGCCGCGGCACACGACCAGGATCCGCAGCGCGCCCATGCGGCGCACTGGCTCGATGGACTCTTTGAAAACGTTGAATCCCGTGCGCAATTGCGCGAGGCGGCCAGGCAGGCCCTGGAGCTCTATCGTGGCGGAATGGGATCTTTCCAAGACGTGGGTACCGCGGTCATGGCCGAGGCCGTGGACGGACTGCGCCGTGCGCTTAGCGCAGCCCGCTCGTGGTTGCTGCGGGACTAATCGCGGCTCGTTGAGCCCGCCGGAAGAATGAGGCAAATTTACCGGCAGCGCATTGGCGCGACGGCCGAACGCCGCGGCAAACCCCGACAACTCGAAACCGCCTAGGGTCCGGTCCGTTCGGGTCTCCTGTCGGTGGGTGAAGTGCGAATCGGATTGCCAGTTCCGCGCATTTGATGACTGCGCCGCAACGTTGAACGCTCAACACAGAAAATGCAGTCCCAAGGGAAAGCCCGTGGGACTGCATTGGCAGGGTGTGAAAGAGCTTAGGCGGTTACGGCCAAAGCATCGATTTCCACGAGCATAACCTCGTGCGGCAGGTCGACAAACACCGTGGTGCGGCTCGGAAGCTGGCCGCTTGGGACGTTCTCCTTGATGAACTCGCCGTACACCTCGTTCATGGCGGCAAAGTCATCGCGCGTGGTCAGGTAAACACGGAACATGATGACATCCTCTACTGAGGAACCGCCAGCTTCCAAGATGGCCTTGACGTTTTCCAAGGTACGCCGAGTCTGTCCCTTGACATCGCCGGCGGCGATGTATTCGTTGCTCACCGGATCCATTGGGCCTTGGCCGGATACCTGAAACATGCCACCTTTCTTGATTCCTTGGCTGAAGGTATGCGCCGGGGCAGGGGCGTTGTCAGTCCGGACGATTTCCTTATTCATAAGGTTTTCCTTTCGGTTGGGATGAAGCCGAGGTCGGCGGAAATCGCCTCGGCAACGGATTTGATCTCTGGCACTAGGGCCAGCAGCTCTTCCTGGCTCAGCAATACCACCGGTACCGAGCATGAGACGGCGGCCACGACATGGCTGCTAGCGTCCCGGATTGGCACGGCGACGCAGTGCACAAATTCTTCATGCTCTCGGTTGTCGAAAGCGAAGCCCTGTCGTTCGACGGTATCCAAGGCCGTCAGAAAATCTTCGGCGTTGCTTAACGTGTGCTTTGTGTAGCGGTGGTAATTCAGCGACTCGGCAATGTGCTGACGTCGTTCTACGGGCAGCTCCGAGAGCAGCACCTTGGCCACCGCGGTGGCATGCAGCGACGCGGTCAAGCCGATGCGGGAATACATGCGTACCGAGTGCCGGGACTCCAGCTTGTCGATGTACACCACCTCGGGGCCTTCGAAAGCGGCCAGGTGGATGGTCTGTCCCGTTAGCCGGTTTAGTGCGGTCAGATGCGGATGGGCTACCTGAACGATATTTCGCTGTTCCAGGGCGAGTGAGGATAGTTCAAAGAGCTTGGACCCCAATTGGTACTTGCCTTGGTCGTTGCGCACCACGAAGCGGCATTCTTCCAAGGTGTGCAACTGGCGCATGATTGTAGTCTTGTGCACTTGGCTATCGGCCGCGATGTCGTCCAAGCTTTGCGGTTCAGTGGCGATAAGGTTCAGTAGCCCTAGCGCGCGCTTGAGTGTGGCGCTCACGATATTCCTTTACGGTAGATCTGTTCACCGAAAACACTAATGCCTTCAGCTGAAAGGACTGTACCGCTCCACTGGGATTCCTGAAGCTGCAGCAGGTGCGAAATCACCTCTGCCGGGGGGAGATCGCCGCGGTCAGCGCGCACCGTGAGGGTGCAGGCTGCCGCAAGGTGGCCGCGGCGCAAGGCCCGGTGTGTGGTGAGTCCAGCCAGCAGGCCGGAGAGGAAGCCGGCCGCAAAGGAATCTCCTGCCCCGACGGGCTCGATTACATCAACTTGTAAGGAAGGCACTTCAAAGCGTCCTTCCGGGGTCAGCGCGATAGCGCTGGTGGATTCATTTTTCAGTACCAGGATCGAAGGATCTGGTAGCAGCTGGCGAATGCGTTGTTCATCGCTGGTGCCGAAGGCCAGTTCGGCTTCGTCCAGCCCCACCATGACGACATCGGCCTTATTGGCCAACTTCTGCAGCAGCGAGGCATCGCGGCCCTGCCACAGCTGAGACCTCCAATTGACATCGAAGCAGATCCGGGCTTGGCGTGGTGCGGAGCAGAGCTCGAGCATCATCTCAGCACAGGAGTCCGAGAGCGCTGCGGTAATTCCGGAGAGGTGGATCAACTTCACGGCGCGCAGTGCAGTCGCCCGGCACGGGTGGCGGAGGAAGGCGCGATCCATGGCGCTCGCTGCCGAACCGGCGCGGTAGTACAGGACCTTGGCGGGGGATCGATCGTGTGCCGGAGCCTTGACATAGAGCCCCGTGGGACGACGATCGTCAGACTCAACGAGGGAAGTGTCCACGCCCCCGGCGTTTAGTTCTTCGGTGATTCGCGACCCGAAATCATCGGCCCCCACCCGTGATACCCAGGAAACATCTACACCCATGGCTGCCAAGCCGAGCGCCACGTTGGATTCGGCCCCGCCCATGGCCAAAGCCATCTCGTGGGCGTGATGCAAGGCTGAGCCGTTGGCCGGAGTCACCATCGCCATGGTTTCTCCGAGGCAAATCACATCGCTCATGCGCTACTTCCTTATGGGTTGAGGGTTTATCGGTGATCGACGCCGGGTGGTGAGTCAAGTCTCGATAAAGCATTGACGGGATCACGGGATCAATGCTAAACATATCCAGGCAACATTTGCAATCATGATTGCGATATACGCAATGAAGGGGTTTTAGTAATGGTTTCATCCAGCAACGAGCAGATCGACGTCCAGCACGTCGCTGAGCTGTCCGCGGAAACCCTCGATTGGCGGCATCAGGCGATCCCGGCGGCTTTCCACGGCCGTACCGTCGACGAATTCCTGGCTGCGGAGCCACATCTGGGCAACCTGCAGACCCCGGTGCTGACCCTCGACGAGGCGGCCATGGCGCATAACCTCCAGTTGCTGGCCAGCTGGTGCAAACGGCACTCGGTGCTGTTGGCACCCCATGGCAAAACCACCATGGCCCCGGCACTGTGGAAACGCCAGCTCGAGTTGGGCGCCTGGGGCTTGACCTTGGCCAATGCCCACCAATTGCGCACCGCCCGGGCCTTCGGCGTGCAGCGGATCATGATCGCAAATTCAGTCACCGATCCACAGGCCATCGCGTATCTAGCGGCCGAAACCGCCAAGGGCGCGCAGATCATTTCCTGGGTCGACTCGGTGCGGACGGTCCGGCTGCTGGAGCGTGAATTGGCCACAACGCCGCAGATTGTCCTTCCAGTAATCGTCGAGCTCGGCGCCCTGAATGGACGCACCGGCGCACGTGCCAACACCGAAGCGCTGGAGATCGCACGATCCGTTGCCGCCTCGCCGCAATTGGCGTTGGCTGGCGTAGGCGGCTACGAAGGCTCACTGGCGCATACCACCGACGAAGTAGCACTCGGTGCCGTGCGTGGTTACCTGCGCCGAGTCGGAGAATTGCACCGATCCGCGCTGGATGAAAAGCTCTACGGCACGGACGAGGTGATCATCACCGCCGGCGGCAGTGCCTATTTCGACGAGGTTGCCTCCGAATTGTCCGAACTGAGCCAAGAAGCTACCGATCAGGTCCCCGCGGTGCAGGTGGTGCTGCGATCGGGTGCCTATGTGATTCACGACGACGGCTTCTACCGGATGATCTCCCCATTGGGGCGACAGGATCCAGAAGCTCCCGAAGCCCTGCGTTCGGCCATGCATGCCTGGGTCCGAGTGGTGTCCCAACCTGAGCCGGGCCTGGCCATCCTGGACGCCGGTAAGCGTGACCTTCCCTTTGACGAGGGATTGCCCGTGCCACAGGCAGTCGGCACCGGGTTAGGCAGAGAGATGACAGCACTGGAATCGGCGGCAATCACTGCGGTCAACGACCAGCATGCTTTCCTCAGCTTTGACCCGTCGCTGAAGATCAACCCCGGGGATGTAGTCCGTCTGGGACTCTCCCACCCGTGTACGGCACTGGATAAATGGACCCTGCTGCCGGTGCTCGATACGGCTGCCAACAGCAACCCGCGCATCGTTGATGCCGTGCGCACCTTTTTCTAAGGAACACCAATGAGCGAACCGACACTTTTCAGCAATGCCACGATCGTGGACGGCACCGGGGCACCGCGCTACCGTGCCGACGTCCTGATCTCCGAAGGCATCATCAAACGCATTGCCTCGGCCGGCGCCCTGGCGGCTTCCGCGGAAATACGCCAAGTAGACGCCGAATCGCTGGTGCTTAGCCCCGGATTTATCGACATGCACGCGCACTCGGACCTCTACCTGTTGACCGCCCCGGAGCATCTGCCCAAGATTACCCAGGGAGTGACCACCGAGGTGCTTGGCCAAGACGGGATCTCCTATGCGCCGGTCAATGACGAGATCCTTCCGCAGATCCGCGAAAAGATTGCCGGATGGAACGGTAACCCGCAGGATTTCGATTTCTCCTGGCGCAGCGTAGCCCAATACCTCGATCGGCTGGATGCCGAAGACGCGCAAGGCCAGCGCATCGCCACCAACGCCGCCTATCTGATCCCCCAGGGCACCGTGCGCGCGTTGGTTATGGGATTCGGGGACCAGCGCGCCGACGGCGCTCAGATCACCGCCATGCGACAGGTCATTGCCGAAGGCATGGAGCAGGGGGCGGTGGGTCTTTCCAGCGGCCTGACCTATACACCGGGCATGTATGCGAGCACCGCCGAGCTCGGAGAACTGTGCGCCGAGGTAGCCGCACACGGCGGATTCTACGCCCCGCACCACCGCTCCTACGGAAAGGGTGCGCTGGATGCCTATGCGGAGATGATCGAGCTTTCGCGATCCTCCGGATGCGCACTTCACTTGGCACACGCCACGATGAATTTCGCAGAAAATAAGGGTAAGGCGCCAGCCTTGCTCGAACTCATCGACCAGGCCTTGTCCGAAGGGGCAGATATCAGCCTCGACACCTATCCTTATCTGCCAGGCTCCACCACGCTCTCCGCAGTTCTGCCCAGCTGGTCCTCGGCCGGATCCGTGGATGACACCCTAGCGCGTCTAGCAGATCCGCAAGACCGGGCCCGCATCCGCCAGGCCTTGGAAGTCACCGGATCAGATGGCTGCCACGGAGTCGTGGCCGAGTGGGAGACCCTGGAAATTTCATCGGTGCAGAACCCAGCGCTTGCCGACTATGTGGGGCGAACTATCCAGGACATCGCCGCCACAGAACGCCGCGAACCCTTCGAGGTCTTTTGCACGATCCTCACCGAGGATCGGCTGGGGGCAGGCATCCTGCAGCATGTGGGCCACGAGGAGAACGTGCGAGCCATTATGACCCACCGCGTGCACACCGGCGGATCGGACGGGTTGCTGCACGGCGCCAAGCCGCATCCGCGGGCCTGGGGCACCTTCCCGCAATACCTAGGACGGTACTCCCGCGAACTCGGGGTGATGTCGCTGGAGGAAACCGTGCACCACCTCACCGGGCGGCCAGCGCAGCGGCTGAAGCTGGTAAAACGTGGCGAGATCCGCGAAGGCTACGCGGCGGACTTGGTGCTTTTTGACCCGCAGACCGTTGCTGCTGGATCGACTTTTGACAATCCTAAGCAACCCGCCATTGGCATCCAGGCCGTCTATGTCAACGGTGTGGCCGCACTACGCGACGGCCGGCCCACCGGAGCACGGGCCGGACGCGCCCTGCGTCGCACTACAGAAGGAACGCAAGCGTTATGACAACTACTTTGAACCAGCTGCTAGCAGCAGACAAGACCCTTGCAGTGGTGCGCGCGGAGCGCATCTCGGACGCTGCGGAACTAGCGGGGGCACTGGCTCGCGGAGGAATCCGCACCATGGAATTGACGTTCACCACCCCGAATGTACTGGAGCACATCCGCCGTGTGGCAGATACCGCACAGGAGCACGGGGTCATGATTGGCGTGGGAACGGTGCTCAGCGCCGCACAGGCAGAGGCCGCGTTGGATGCCGGGGCCCAGTTCCTGGTCACCCCGGGGCTACGCACCGAGGTCGCCGCGGTAGCTCGAGAACGCCAAGTGCCCTTCAGCCTTGGAGCGCTCACTCCCACCGAAGTTGCCCAGGCTGTTGATCTAGGTAGCGAAATCGTGAAGATTTTCCCAGCTCGTCATGTGGGGCCGGGATATCTCAAGGATCTGCTGGGTCCCTTCCCAGAGTTGAAATTGCTGCCATCTGGCGGCATCAACGAGCAGAATGCGGCGGATTTCTTAGCCGCCGGGGCGCTAGCGGTATGCTGCGGAACCTCCGTCGTGCATCCAACGTTAGTAGCCGAAGGCGCATGGGAGCAGATCACCCAACGCGCACAAAAATTTACCTCTTCACTCGGATAATTAATAGCTTAGAAACGAGGTGGCACCGTGGCCACATTCCTTGAATGGCTCAGACACGATACACTCGGCCTGCTGTTGCTGGCCGCTGCTGGCATCGCCCTGCTGCTAACCCTGATCATCAAGTCCAAAATTGAACCTTTTATTGCCCTGGTGGCTACCGGTGTGCTCGTCGCCCTTGTCGGCGGAGTCTCCCTGACAGATCTAGTCGGAACCCCGGTCAAAGCCTCAGACGCCTTGATCGAAAAGGGCTTCGCCGGCATTCTGGGCCACATCACCCTGATTATCGGTCTGGGTACCGTGTTGGGCGCCATCCTTGAACACTCTGGCGGCGCGCAAGTTCTGCTGGACAGGCTGATCAAGGTTTTCGGCGAGAAGGGGACGCCTGTGGCCATGGGCGTTACCGGTTTCCTATTGGGTATTCCGGTATTTTTCGACATCGGTATTTTCGTCTTGGCGCCATTGGTCTACGTTGCCGCGGTTCGCGGGGGACGTTCGCTCGCGCTGTACGCCTTGCCGCTTCTGGCAGGCTTGTCCGTGACGCATGCCTTCCTGCCGCCGCATCCGGGTCCGGTGGCAGCCGCCGGGTTCTTTGGCGTCTCCCTAGGCTGGATCATTGTTATGGGGCTGGCTTGTGGTATCCCGGCATGGTTTGCTTCAGGCATCATGTGGGGACGCTGGATCGGTGCTCGCGTGCATGTTGAGGTGCCAGGTGAGCACGTGCGCAATACCAAGGAAGGATCTCAGCTGCAGGCACCTGGAATTGGCAGTGTTTCCTTAGCCATTGGCCTGCCGATGGTGCTAATCCTGTGCGCAACCTTCGGCAATGTTCTACTGCCGGAAGGGTGGCTGAAAGACCTGCTGATCTTCACCGGAAATCCAGCTATCGCACTGACAATCGCGGTGTTGCTAGCCATGTGGATTCTTGGTACCCGGCGGGGGATGACCCGTGCGGAACTTTCAAAGGTCACCGGCGAGTCGCTGCGCCCGGTAGGCATGATCCTGCTCGTGGTGGGTGCTGGCGCGTTCTTCGGTGCGGTATTGGCCGCCACTGGCGTGGGGCAAGCCGTAGCCGGTTCGCTGTCACAAGCAGGCCTACCGCTGATATTGTCGGCCTACGTAATTTCCTGCGGTATGCGCATCGCGCAGGGTTCTGCCACCGTGGCTATCGTGACAACGAGCGGCATCCTTGCCCCGACTATGGCATCCGGTGATTTCAGCCAACCCCAGCTGGCGCTGATCGTCATTGCGATTTCTTCCGGTTCCATCATTGCCAGCCATGTCAACGACGGTGGCTTCTGGATTATTGCCAAGTACTTCAACATGTCGGTCAAGGACACTTTGAAAACCTGGACGGTGCTGGAGACAGTTCTGTCGGTGGTTGGTTTCGCCGTGGCCGCGACACTATTTGCGATCGTGTCTTAGCTAGGGAAGCGGACTTTGATTTGCCCCGGAGCCATGAGGGTTCCGGGGCAAATTTTATGTGTAGCTTCAAACCATGAATTACGACGGGGTGACGTCGACGTACCAGTGTTCTACCAACTCCGGCGCATGATCACCGGTTGGACCAGTGGATGCCTCCGGAACTTCGAAGAGCCCTTCGCCGGAGGCCCGTCCAAGAATCAAATTTCCGCAACCGTGCTAGGCATCGGGTGCTGAGCCGAACCTAAGATGTGGCCAATTCGCCTAAGGCAACTGCACTGCTGCAGCAGCTAGGCGATCCGGTTGAAACGCGGCCCGCGATAGCCCTCGCGCTCTACCACTTCCTCGAACATTGACAGCGGTCGGGCCCAAAAGCTGTAGTCATCGTAGAGCTTGCGATAGAACACCAGCGATTCCTCGGTTTCACTGTGCCTGCCCACGGCCAGCACCTCGTAGCGCTGCCCCTTAAAATGTTCGTAAATGCCGGCTTCAACGCTCAACGGGTGGCCTTTCCTGCCAGTAGGTGCAAATTAGCGCGGACCATGTTCGCGAGCACCGCTGCGCTGGTCCAAGAGGTGATTCAAAATAGGGTCCAGCACGGCCAGACCATCGGCCACGCCACCGGTGGATCCGGGCAGGGTCAGCACAAAACTGTTCCCGGCGAACCCGGCGACGCCACGGGTCATGATCGCCATCGGGGTCATCGCTTCGCCGCGCCGGCGGATGGCCTCGATGATCCCGGGTAGCTGCACATCCAGCAGCGGGGCAACCATCTCCGGTGACTGATCATCCGGGGAAACTCCGGTTCCTCCGGTGACCACCACCACGCGGGCTCCGGCGGCAAGCTGCTCTTCCACGGCAACGCGCACCGGCAGCCCATCGGCGGCCACCAGCGGCTGGGCGGCAGCAAAGCCGCGTTCGACGAGCCACCGGGCAATGACCGGGCCCGTCTTGTCCGTGGCGGTTCCGGCCGCGCAGCTGGTCGAGGCAACAATGACCGCGGCTCGGTCACCGGGGACTTTACCGCTCATTGTCACGAGTCCAGTCCCCGCTCTTTCCGCCGGACTTGGACAGCACCTTGATGCCGGTGACTTCGGCGTGCTTGTCTACCGCCTTGGTCATGTCATACAGGGTCAAGGCCGCGACGCTGGCAGCGGTTAGTGCTTCCATTTCCACCCCGGTGACCCCCTTGGTGGTGACCTGTGCGGTGATGCGCACGGTGTCTGCCTCGGCCGCAAAGTCCACCGATACCTTGGAGATCGGCAACGGGTGGCACAGCGGCACCAGTTCCCAGGTGCGCTTTGCCGCCATGATGCCTGCCACGCGGGCGGTGCCCAGCGCCTCGCCTTTGGGCAGGTTGCCGCTCATCAGCTGCTCGATGACATCGGGGCGGGTAACGAACAGCGCCTCGGCCGTGGCCACCCGCTTGGTGACGGTCTTGTCGCTGACATCCACCATGTGGGACGTGCCATCGGCGCGCAGGTGGGTGAGGCGTTGGTTCTCAGACATTAAAGCTCCAGGTTTCAATTTCTGCGCCGGCGGGCAAATGGGTAAGCCCCACCGGTAGATGGACTAGCGCATCGGCTCGGGCAAGATCATGGATCAGGTGCGAGCCCGGAGCGAGCACGGTGACCTGCCCATCTGCCAGCATCGCGCGGCGCACCTGATGTTTGGACTCGGGGGAGCTGACCTCATGGGCAAGCACTCCGCGCGTTGCCCGCGGCTGTGGAAGCGCTGCGAAGGCGCGCAGCAACGGGGCGAGGAAGAGCTCGGCGGAAAGCAGCGCGCTGACCGGGTTCCCGGGGAAGCAGAGTACCGGGGTACGCGAACCATCTGGGTTTTCCAAGCTCGCATGTCCCTGAGGCCCACCGGGTTGCATCGCCACATGGTGGAAGTCGCCGCCCAGGGGTTCGAGCACCTGGCGAACTACTTCGAATGCCCCGGCACTGATCCCGCCAACGGTGAGCAGCAAGTCAGCCTGCGCGGCATGCTTCAAGAGATGTTCTGAGAAAGCCTGCGGATCATCGGGCAAACGTGCCACCGAGACCTCGGCACCGTAGCCCCGCAAGAGGGCGGCGAGCATCGGGCTATTGGCATCCGGGATGCGAGCCGCCGCGACCTCGGAACCGGGGGCGGCCAGCTCGTCGCCGGTGGTGCACAGCAGCACCTGTGGTCGAGCTTGCACCGAAACTCGATGCACGCCGCTGGCCGCCAGCGCGCCTATCAAGGTGGGGGTCAGCAACTCGCCGGACTCGGCCACGACCGCGCCGCCGGCCAGTTGTTCGCCGGCCTCGCGGATGAAACGCCCCGCGCCGCTCGGCCGTGTAAAGGTGGCCGTGCCGCTCGGCGTGCCGGCTCCTGCCCGAACCAGCACAGGGAAAGCTGCTGAAACCGTCTCCTCGATGGGAACCACGGTGTCTGCCCCATAGGGGATGGGAGCGCCGGTCATCACCGGGATGACGGTACCGGGTTCAAGCTTCAAACGCGGGTCGCCGGCCGCGGCGGTGAAACCGAGCGGGAAGGTCAGCGGGGATTGACTACTGGCCGCGGCGAGCTGCTGCGAGTGAAGGGCGTAGCCGTCCATCTGCGAATTGGTAAAGGCGGGGATCGGCAGGGTGGCGGTCATTTGCGCGGCGGTGACCCGACCGGCGAGCGCAGGGTGGCCGACGCTCAAGAGTTCCGGCGCTTCGCCGCGAAGGCGCTGCAGCATTGGCGCCAGCAGATCGCGCACATGGACGCGGTGGGATTCGAGAGTGCAACTCATGAAGGGTGGTTACCCGCCGGCGAAGGGTGGAAGCACATCAACGGTCAGCGGTTTGCCGTCTGTTTCATCCCCGGCGGTGCGCAGCGCACCGGTATCGCGGCGGACCGTGCCGTTGACCAAGAAACTTCCGGCGTTGAGCACTTTTGCCATCTCTTGGCCGTACTTTTCCTGGAGTCCGGCGCGTAATTCCGCGAGCGTTGTCACGGTTGGCCAATGCTCCTCTTCGGTGCCGGCGGCCTGGGCGGCGGCGGCGAAGTAACGGATCAGGATCGAGGTCATATCTCCATGCTATCTTGTGCGTAGCGGGCAGGTAAGTCGATAAACGCGTAGGATCCCAGTATGAATCAAAGCGTATCTCCGGGTGGTGCCACGCCTCCTGCCGCGGTGCAGGTGGGCGCGGAACTCAACGACGAACAGCGCGCTCGTGCCCAACGGCAGCTCTCATTGCCCGGCTTCGGTATTGAATCCCAGTGCAGGCTCGCCCACGCGCGGGTTTTGGTCATCGGCGCCGGTGGACTCGGGTGCGCGAGCGTGCCGTATCTGGTCGGGGCCGGGGTGGGGACCATCGGGCTGGTTGATGATGATGTGGTCGAACTTTCGAATCTGCATCGGCAGGTTGCGCACACCACGGCGAACCTCGGCGTGGCCAAGACCTCGTCTTTGGCGCAGGCGGCCAGGGCGCTGGACCCGAGCATTACGGTTGTTGAACACAACCTGCGGTTGACCGCCGAGAACGCCTTGGAGATCTTTGCCGGCTATGACCTGGTAGTTGATGGGAGCGATAATTTCCCCACCCGCTATCTGGTTAATGATGCGGCTCAGCTCAGCGGGATTCCGTTGATCTGGGGATCCATCCTCGCCCATCATGGGCAAGTCAGCGTGGCTTGGCATGAGTACGGCCCGGGCTACCGGGATCTGTTCCCGAGTCCGCCGGAACCGGGCACCGTGGTGAACTGTGCCGTCGGCGGGGTGCTGCCGGGGCTCTGCGGAACGGTTGGTTCCTTGTTGGCCACCGAAACCTTGAAGGTGATCACCGGACTAGGCGATCTGCTCATTGGCCGGGTGCTGATCTATGACGCGCTCGCCGGCCGCACCAGGGAAATCGCCTACGGCCGTGACCCGCAAGGAAATCCGGTGAGCGAATTGATCGACTACGAACTGTTCTGTGCCGGAGCGGAACCGCAACCCGAGGCGATCTCGGCCTCCGAGCTCGCGGGAATGATGCGTTCCGGTGATGCCCCGCGCTTGCTTGATGTGCGGACCTTGGCAGAACGCGAACAGCTGCGCATCGCCGGATCCCAGTTTGTGCCGTTGGATGAGCTTGAAGCGGCTTCCCAAGCGGAGCAGGCATTGCTCCTGCCCGGTAGCGGCGAGCTGATTGTCTATTGCGCCCGTGACCCCCGATCCATCCGTGCCGCACAGCTATTAGCCAAGCGCGGGGTGCCGGTGCGCTACCTTTCAGGTGGTATTCACGAGTTCGCCCCGCTTGCCCCGGAATTCACCGCGACGGATGCCGCGAAGGCATCAACAGACAGCTTGAAGGAGAACTCATGACCGAGTTGAACAATTCACTAGCCCGCATCAGCACTGAGGCCATCGATGAGTCCGCGGTTCGAGCGGCGGTGGACGGTCCGGACGCCGGAGCGGTGGTGATGTTCCATGGCATCGTACGCAACCATGACGGCGGCGAAAAGGTCCTGGGACTGGACTACTCAAGCCACCCGCAGGCCGAAGAGTTTCTGGCCAAGATCCTGGCCGAAGAGCAGGAACGCTCCGGGGTGCGTATGGCGGCGGTGCACCGCGTGGGGGAACTGAAAATTGGCGACGCCGCCTTGGTCGCGGCGTCCGCCGCCGCGCACCGTGGTGAGGCCTTCGCCGCCATCGAGGCTTTGGTTGAGCGCATCAAGCACGAGGTGCCGATCTGGAAGCGTCAGCATTTCGAAGCGGGAACCAGTCAATGGGTGGGTCTCTAAGCACGGAGACATCAGCCACCCGTTTCAGTCTTCTCGGCGCGGCTGAGGTGGCAGCAAAGCTAGATCTGCAGCCAAATTCGAGGGATATTCTCTTAGACCGGTGGTTTTCTGGCTTGGCGCACAGCGACAACAACCCACAAGGAAGCAAGCGCCAGCATCGCACCGCCTGGCCAAACCGTGCCGGTCGCCAACTGCCAAACACCCACGAGCAGGAAAAGCGCCGCGAGCACCGAGGCAGTTGTGGGTGAAACCGTGGATTTCTTCATGTCGCCAATTTCCGCTAAGTCCTAGATCCAGAGAGCTTCGAAAACGCCTGATTTTGCCACTCCCAGCAAACCGCCAGCGGCAGCAGCCAGTCACATGATATCTCTAGCTGCGGCGCATTTCCGTGTCCGGGTCAGCCACCGCCGCGGGTGTCGGCGCGGCCCGGCAATACGGGGTTTCCGCCATCGAGCCAGAGCCTGAAAACATATGCGCCAGCTCGCCGCACAGTGATAACCGTTCGAGAGTTGTAATTTGTACGGCACCGCCGGCGAGATGGCCGCACCTCGGCTTAGCGCCACGCGGCCGCAGGCCGTGCCGGCATCCTCGGACGAGCAACTGTGATGGATCGTGAAGTCGGCGCGGAAATAACTCGTGACGCGCGCGACATCGGCGGTAGCATGGCAAAGTACCGTTTTTGAAGGAGCCGAGCATGCAACTACGCCCAACGCTGGCGTTAGCCGGACTTCTTGTTCTGGCATTAAGCTCATGCGCAGCTAATGGCGGGATGGAAAACGCCGCACAGCCGCAGACCCAAATCAACATTTCGGCAGCAACCTCATTGCATGAGCCCTTCGAACAGTTGGCTCAGGAATTCCGGGAGCAGCACCCCGAAATTCTGCTCTCCGACATTAGCTACGACGGCTCCTCAACGCTTGCGACGCAGATCCTCGCCGGAGCGCCAACAGATGTTTTTGCCTCCGCAGATGAACCCAACATGGACGCGGTCCAAGAAGCCGGCTTGGCGACCACCGCGAGCATCTTCGCTACCAACACGCTGGTGATTGCCGTTCCCCATGGGAACCCGGGCAATATCAATGAGCTGGCGGACCTGGCAAAAGGCACCACGGTGCTCTGCGCTCCCGAAGTGCCTTGTGGCTCCGCGGCCAAGAAATTGCTAGATCTTGCCGGCGTGCAGGTTGAAGCTGCAAGCCTGGAACAGAACGTAGGCACCGTACTGGTCAAGGTTGCCACCGGGGAAGCTGACGCGGGGCTGGTATACCGCACGGAAATTGCCAATGAGCCGACCGTGGAAAGCATTATTCCTCCCGACGCTCACAAGGTCGTCAACTCGTATCCCATCTCGGTAGTCGACAATGCCAGCGATGACGAACAGGAAGTTGCCAAGCGCGAGGCTGCCGAAGTGTTCGTGGACTATGTCCTGAGCGAGCATGGTCAACAGGTGATGAGCGAATACGGCTTCGGAAGCCCGTCGACCTCCGCACAGCTGAAGACCGAGCAGAAATGACCGCCCAAGTAGATGTCGGCACCCGGGCGCCGAGCCTGGTATTGCTGCCCGCCGTATTGGCTGTGGCCTTGCTCGTATTGCCCCTGATGGCATTGCTGACGCAGGCCTCCTGGAGCACCTTGTGGGCGGATGTGACCAGCCCCCAGGCCTTGCAGGCCCTTGGCCTGTCGCTGCGCACCGGGCTGCTGGCTACGGTGCTGTGCACGCTGCTCGGAGTGCCACTGGCACTGCTCATTGCCCGCAGCTCCCCGCACGTTGCGCAGGTTCTCCGTGCATTGGTGGCGGTGCCCCTAGTGCTCCCGCCTATGGTCGGCGGAGTCGCGCTGCTGTTGCTCTTCGGCCGGACTAGCGGCATTGGACAGCTGCTGGAACAGCTCTGGGGGTTCACTCTCCCGTTTTCCACCGCCGCGGTGGTGATGGCGCAAATGTTTGTCGGACTGCCTTTTCTGGTGCTCACCGTCGAAGGGACCCTGCGTACCAGCGGCGCAGCCTATGAGCAGACCGCGGCCACGCTTGGTGCCGGACGCTGGATGGTGCTGACCCGAATTAGCCTGCCCTTGGCCGCACCGGGGTTGCTCGCCGGGATGATCCTCTGCTTCGCCAGGGCTCTGGGCGAGTTTGGGGCTACCGCGCTTTTCGCAGGCAATGCGCCGGGACGCACCCAGACCATGCCACTGGCAATCTATACGGCTTTTAATGGGGCAGGCGCCGGACGAGAATCAGCTGTGGCGCTTTCGTTGTTGTTGCTCGCGGCCGCGGTACTGGTCCTGGTTTGCCTGCGGGCGTGGCGTCCGGGGGCGTTGAAATGACCACCGGGCTTCAGGCAGCAATCCGTGTGACGCGACCAAGCTTCGAAATCGACGTGCAACTGGATCTTGAACCCCGGAAGATCCTCGCGTTGATGGGCCCCAACGGAGCTGGCAAGTCCACGATTGTGCATGCAATAGCTGGAATTCAGCACCTTACAGCCGGGCAGATTTCCCTGAACGGTACGGTGCTCTCCGGTCCCGGTGTGCACCTGCCGCCACACCGCCGAGCGATCGGACTGCTCGGGCAGCAGCCCAGGCTCTTCCCGCATTTTGACGCCGCGGAGAATATCGCCTTCGCTGCCCGCGCGGCTGGCCTAAGCAAACGCGCCGCCCAGCAGGTGGCGCACGACTGGCTTGAACGCTTGGGGCTCATGGCATTCGCGACGCAACGACCCGCCGCGCTTTCCGGTGGACAGCAGCAGCGTGTCGCGCTGGCTCGTGCCTTGGCCGCAGGACCGAAATTGCTGCTGGTTGATGAGCCGTTCTCCGCACTTGATGTCCAAGCGGCGGTGGAGATGCGCGAGCTGGTCCGTGAAGAACTCTCCCGTACCGGAACCACTGCGGTTGTCGTCTCGCATTCGGGGGCGGATGCGCTGGCCCTGGCAGAGCGATTATTGGTAATCGAACGCGGCGTGGTCGTTCAACAGGGGCATACGCGGCAAGTGCTTGCGGAACCCGCTACGGAGTTTGTGCGGGCCGTGGCCAATAGCGTTCCGGCGGGCTACGAGAGCGAACCGGAGAAGAGATGTTCCCCTTAGCCATGAAGCCAATGATTGCTTCGTCTGGCACCTTTCGAATATTTCTTGTTTCCGGGACTCAACAACTTTTGAAGGCAATGAAGGATGAGGAGCGATGGGGATAAGCCCTGCAGAACATCTGGCGTGGATTCTTGACCGAGTCACTCCGGTAGCCACCAGCACGGTTGGCCTAGCCGAGGCGCGCGGAACGGTGCTTGCCGAGGATGTGTTCGCCGCTCACCCGCTGCCGCTGTGGGAGAACTCGGCCATGGACGGCTACGCGGTGCGCAGCTGCGATACGTCGAACGCTAGCGAGCAGCAGCCGATAGCGTTGAGCGTTGTGGGCGAAGTAGCCGCGGGAAGTTCCTGGGATGCGCCGCTGGAGCCGGGCCAGGCGGTGCGCATTATGACCGGTGCTCCCATCCCCACCCGCGCCGACGCGGTAGTGCGCGTCGAATCGACCATTGGCGATCAAGGCGAGAGCACCTGGGCCGATGACCTCGTGCGCGTATTCAAACCGGTTCAGCCCGGCCAAGAGATCCGCGCCCGGGGAGAAGACCTGGCCCGAGGCGCATTGGTGGCCCGCGCCGGAGACCAGCTGACCGCGGTGCGCCTATCGGCATTGGCCGCGGCCGGAATAGCCAAGGTGCTGGTTCGGCGAGCGCCGCGTGTTGCGGTGCTGGTCACCGGTGCCGAACTGCGGCCCCTCGGTGCTCAGCTGACTCGCGGTCAGATCCCGGAATCAAACTCCTTGCTCATTGGCGGGCTGCTGGCCGAGGCGGGCATCATCGAGGTCAGCGTGCAGCATTGCCCCGATGAGGTAGCCGAGGTGAGCGAAAGGCTGGCCGAACTGGGTTCGAGCTACGACGTCATCGTGAGCACCGGCGGGGTGGGCCCGGGCACACGGGACGTGATGCGGTTGGCGCTGGCAGATGAGGCAGAAGTTCGTGCCGTGAGGTTGGATGCCCGTCCCGGACAGCCGCAATGCACCGGGCGTTTGGCCGCCGGTGCGTTTGTCTTCGCGCTGCCGGGCAATCCGGTCAGCGCGGCGGTCGGCTTTGAACTGTTCGTAATCCCGGCGCTGCGTGCCATGCAGGGCCACGAGACATCCGAGCGTCCGAGATTGACCGCTACCGCCGGGATTGGATGGCGTGGATTCACCGGGAAGCTGCAAGTGCTCCCGGTTGAATTTGAATACGGGCAGTCTTTGCGCTGCTATCCGGTGGTGCACTCCAAGCGGGTGTCGCATTCCGTCGGTGGTTTCGGCGCTGCCCAAGGGTACGCCTTGGTCGAACCTGAACGCGGGGACATCGCCGAAGGCGACAGCGTGCAAGTAATACGGATGCTTCCATGATGGCCGCCGACGCTTTGATTCTTGCCGGTGGCCGTGGGTCCCGGCTCGGTGGCCTGGATAAGGCCGAACTGCTCCTTGGCGGGCAGCGGCTGGTGGATCGCGTGGTGCGCGCTTGCCGGGAAGCGGTCAATGGCCAGGTGATCGTTGTGGGTCCCGAATCCGCTGGAACCCAAGCGGACGTGGTGCTGCGCGAAGAACCGGCATTCGCCGGACCGTTAGCCGCAGTTGCGGTGGGGCTTCGCGCGGTGACGGCTGACTGGGTAGTGGTTCTGTCTTGCGACCTGGAATATCCGGCCGCGGTCTGCGAGGCGCTTTCCGCGGCCATCGATGCTTCTGGGACGGATGGCGTGGTGCTGGTAGACGACAACGAGCGGACCCAGTGGCTTGCGGGTTGCTACCGCACCGAGCCGTTGCGCGAAGCCTGCGAGGCGCTGGGCGATGGCGTCGTCAATGCACCGGTCAGGCGGGCCTTCAACAACCTTCGGCTGAGCAGGGCCAATATTTCGGTGGAGAAATCGGCGGATATTGATACCCCCGAAGCCCTGGAAGAAGCCCGCCTGCGGCAAAAGGATTCAAGTAAATCGACGAAGCCAACTAAGTCTTAGCGAGCAAAGGAAAATAATCATGGCACAGCATCTCCCACCCGAGGCACTCATTCCGTGGCTGGAGGCCGCGGCCGAGGAACTCGGCTTGGACGCCAACGAGGTATCTATAGGCACGCTGCTCGACGTGGCCAAACACGTTGCCCACGACGTCGCAAGGCCAGCGGCCCCATTGAGCACTTTTCTCTTGGGCTTGGCTCTTGGCCGCGCGGAACCGGGCACCGAGCTGTCGGCGCTCGCCGAGAAGCTCAACGCACGGGCCGCGCGCTGGGCGGCCGAGCAGGAATAATCCCGCGTTGCTGGAGTTCCATCGCGTGCCTCAGCTCAACGCGTTGTAGCCACCCAATGGCAAGGTAGGCATCACCGGCTTCAGCGGACTAAGCATTGCCGTGTACCGCCTCCGGGCGCACAATCGGGAGATGACTAAATATCTGATCTCGTTTCCGAGCCGGGCCATGGTGGTTGCGGACGAAGAGTTGCCGCGTGTCGCCGCCGATGCCCGTGCGGTGATTTCCGAGGCCAAAGCGGCAGGCGTCTATGTCTTCGGTGGTGGCATCGAGGAACGCGTCGATCCGGTACTGGTATCGGCAGATGGTTCGGTGAGTGACGAAATCTATTCGGGCTCGGAGCTCAAAGGCGGATTTACCGTGCTGGAGGTGCCCACCCGCGCGGAAGCGCTGGGTTGGGCTCGAAAGATCGCGGTGGCCTGCCGGTGTGCGCAAGAGCTGCGCGAATTCGCCTATGACTCGGCGAGCTAGCCCCGCACCACTGTAGACTCGTGACTTATGGCAATCGGCGCGACAATACAAACTTTCGAAGTCCAACTGGCTGATGTGGATCGCGGTGTTTACGAAGATCTCTCATTGCGTGTGGCACAGCAAGCCTCGGAGACCGACGCCTATCTGGTGACCCGGGTTCTCGCCTACTGCCTCGAAGCGGAGGAAGGCATTGCATTTTCTGCCGGAGGGGTATCCACAGGGGAGGAACCGGCGGTGCTGGTCAAGGACCTCACCGGAAGCATCTTGGCCTGGATTGAGGTAGGCGCCCCGGATGCCCAGCGCCTTCACCAAGGCAGCAAACGCGCGGAGCGTGCCGCCATGTACACGCACCGCGAACCGGCGAAGCTATTGGCCTCGTGGAAGGGCAAGACCATCTACCAAGCCGATGAAATTGTTGTCCGTTCCTTTGACCCGGGCTTCATCGATTTGGCGGCCAAGGCCCTCACCAGACGCAACACCATGTCGGTTTCGGTGACCGAGGGGCAGATCTATCTCGAACTCAACGGCAGCAATTTTGAGACGCAAATTCACGAGCATCACATCGAGTAGCGACCGCAGAAGGTAAAGCACGCCTCCAGCGTAAATATCATTCTTGACCGAATGAATTGGCCTGCAAAGGCATCCGGCATGGCAATCGAACTCCAGCCCAATCCAAAGACCGATTGCCTCCGTTTTATAGAATATTAGCCCGCGGATTCAAGAGGAAGAGGCTATGGCCGTGCGACCTCGATCGCTATATCGCGGGCCCCTCATCTTCCATATCTTTGACTCTGGTTTTCCTTTTTTACGCCCCGGACCCCGTGGCGAGGTTTGCCGACCATGAGTCCAGCAGTGAGCGCAGTTGCTCCGGCTGCACATCGCTGACCTTCGCCTCGCTCATCGCAAGCCCGAAGGCAGCCCAAGGCAAGTTGGCGTTCTCGGTGCGCACCATGGCGCTGTGTTCATCGAGCGGCCGGATCTCGAACCACCGGCCGATGCGCGGTGCCAGCTCCTCGGCGCTGGCATGCACTCGCGCGCTGATCTGTTGCTGTCCGGATCCGCGCAGCCCTTCGCGGACAAACTGGGCTGCATCGCCGCCGGGAATCTCCCGCGGCGCAAAGCGCAGTGCCCGCGCCACGGCGTTCTCGGCTCGATCCACCCGAAAGCTGCGCCAATCCGCGCGATCCAGGTCATAGGCCACCAGATAGTAGCGGTTGCCCACATTGACCAGTTTGGCCGGTTCCACCCGCCTTGAACTGGCGATTCCCTTAGCGTCGCGGTAGTCGAAGGCCACCCGTTCGCGGTCGCGGCATCCCTGGGCGAACACCACCAGCACCTGGGGGTCCACCGGTTCTGGAACAGAGTGCTGCGAGTTCAGTGGGACGGTGCTGGCAGCCAATGCCTGGGCCCGCTGCCGTAACCTGGCCGGCAGCACCGGGACGACCTTGGACAGGGCGCGCAATGCGGCTTCGGCTACCGCGGAAGAACCGCCATGCACGGTAGATTGCAGGCCAATGACTAGCGCCACGGCTTCCTCATCGTCGAGTACCAACGGGGGCAGGGCAGCGCCGGAAGCCAGCTGGTAGCCGCCACCCACCCCGCGGTCAGCCTGCACCGGGTAGCCGAGGTCGCGCAGCCGGTCGATATCCCGGCGCACGGTGCGCAAACTGACTTCCAGTCGCTCGGCCAACTCGTCGCCGGACCAGTAGCGGTGGGTCTGCAACAAGGAGATTAAACGCAAGAATCTGGTGCTGGTACTCATGTAACCAGTCTGCCTTGATTTAGGACAAAAACTGACACTTATTGCTTTTACGCTTGTAGATATCAGCTGGAAATACCGGCTGAAGCCGATGCCAGGAGGCAACAATGAGCACCATGGCCACCACCGAAACCACCCTGAGCGGGGAACGCGCCGACCTATTCCAGGCGTTGGCCAACGCCCGGCACTTCCTGCGCTTCACCGTCCGCGGACTCAGTGATTCACAGGCTGCACAGCGCACCACGGACAGCGAACTGACCCCGGGCGGCCTAATCAAACATGTGACCGCAGTGGAAAAGCAGTGGCAGGAATTCATCGTCAAGGGCCGGGCCGCCATGGCCTGGGACGGGGCAGACTTCAGCAAGATGCCACCCGAAGCAATGGAAGCTTTCCAGAACGAATTCCGCATGTCGCCCGATGAGAGCTTGGATGAGCTGCTGGAAAACTATGCGCGGGTCGCAGCCCGCACCGATGACCTGCTGGCAGAGGTAGACATGGACACCGTCCACGAATTGCCCCAGGCGCCATGGTTTGTCGATACCCATTGGACGGTGCGCCGCACATTGCTGCACATCATCGCAGAAACCACCCAACATGCCGGGCATGCCGACATCATCCGCGAATCCTTGGACGGACAAAAAACAATGGGCTAACCGCCGAAGCCGTTTGCGTCCCGACATTGGCGGCAAAGAAGGATGGGTTCATCGGGTTGATCTGCGAACGTGCATTGCAAGCAACCTTAGAGAGTTCCGCATTACCCAGCCTCGAATGTTGCCTTGCCAGCCTTCGCGAACTAGCTACTGGCAAAGAAAAACCCCGAGAATTCAATGATTCTCGGGGTTTTCGCTGGCGGTGACGGTGGGATTTGAACCCACGGTACGGGGTTACCGTACACAACATTTCGAGTGTTGCACCTTCGGCCGCTCGGACACGTCACCAGACCTGATAACTCTATAACGAACCTTTCGAGAACACCAAAACGAACGAGGCGAAAAGCGCGGTTAGTGGCTCGAAACACATATGCGTGCTTGGTCAGCCGCGTTTGGATCGGAAGAACTCGCGCAGCAGGTCCGCGCACTCTTTTTCCTTGACCCGTGGGTATACCTCGACCCAGTGGTTCAATCGGGGTTCGCGGACGATGTCGAAGACCGAGCCGCAGGCTCCGGCCTTCTCATCCCATGCGCCAAACACCAGCCGGGGGATGCGCGAAAGCACGATGGCTCCGGCGCACATGGCGCAGGGCTCGAGCGTGACGACCAGCGTGCAGTCTTCTAATCGCCATCCGTCGGCGTTGCCGTCTGCCTGTAGTTTTTTGACTGCGTTGCGGATGGCCACGACTTCGGCGTGAGCCGTCGGGTCAAAGTTTGCTTCGCGCTCGTTGCGTCCGGTAGCCAGCGGCTTGCCTTCGGGGGAGATGATGACCGCCCCGATCGGGACATCATCGGTGTCCAATGCGGCTCGGGCCTCTGCGAGGGCGAGGTCCATCCAAGTCTCGTGTTCGTGCGCCATAGTGCCTTTACCTTACGTGTTTTAGCGTCGTCGGCGCATGCGCTTGGGGACTAGCTCTCCTCAAAACACCGATAGGCCCTGGCCGTGGGGACCGCAATCCCGCTGATTCCTGTTTAGTTGGGCACATCAAGGAGTTTTTCCGCCGGAATTTCGCGCTTTTATCTCGTTTGCTTCATTGGTGGGCTGATAGATTTCTACTTATGCGCGTACAGGTAGTCGACCACCCATTGGTGGCACATAAGGTTTCAGTTCTTCGAGACAAAGATACTCCGTCCCCGATCTTCCGCCAGCTGACCGACGAACTGGTCACCCTGCTGGCCTACGAAGCAACCCGCGAGGTGCGCACCGAAGAAGTCGAGGTAGTCACCCCGGTAGCCACCACCACCGGAATCACCTTCGCCAAGCCAACCCCTTTGGTGGTGCCGATCCTGCGTGCGGGCCTGGGCATGCTTGAAGGCATGACCCGACTGGTGCCCACCGCCGAGGTCGGCTTCCTGGGCATGGCTCGCAACGAAGAGACCCTGGACATCATCACCTACGCCGACCGCGTGCCGAACGACCTGTCCGGTCGCCAGGTTTTCGTGCTGGATCCGATGCTGGCCACCGGCGGCACCCTGGCCGAGGCGATCAAGTTCATCTTCGAGCGCGGCGCCGAATCGGTGACCTGCATCTGCCTGATCGCGGCCCCGGAAGGCGTGGAGCGCTTGAAGGAAATTCATGGTGCCGACGAGCGCGTTCACATCGTGCTAGCCGCGATGGACGAACGACTGGACGAGAAGTCCTACATCATCCCCGGGCTCGGAGATGCCGGCGACCGTCTGTACGGCGTCACCCCACCGATCGTCTAGGCGCTCGTCGCTTAGCCTGCGGTTTCGCCGCTGGCGGGCTTTTCGCCCGCCAGCGGCAAGCGCACCTCGAAGAGCGTATGGCCGGGCTCTGAAGTCACCGAAATGGTGCCCCGGTGTGCTTCGACAATGCTCTTGGCAATGGGCAGCCCGAGTCCGGTAGTACCGTCCATTCCGGAGCGGGCCTTGTCGGCGCGGGTGAATCTTTCGAAGACCTTGGGCAGGAACTCCTCGGAGATCCCCTCTCCGGTGTCCTGCACCTGCAGCACCGCCTCGCCGCTTTCGAGATCTTGCCCCACGCTGACGGTTACGGAGTTGCCGGCCGAGGTGTGCTTGCGTGCATTGGCCAGCAAGTTGGTAATCACTCGGCGCAGGGAGGACGAATCGGCATTGACTGTGGTCCCCGGTGCCTGGCAGGCGAATTCCCAGAGATGGTCATCCGCGGTGGCCTTGAAATCTTCGGTGATATCTGAAGTTAATGCACATAGATCCAGCGGCTTCATGGTGAACGAGGTCTCCTCGTCCAGCCGGGCCAAGAGCAGCAGATTTTCCACCAGTGAACCCATGCGATTGCTTTGCTGCAGTACTCGATCCACCGAGCGCCTGCCATCGGGGGAGAAATGCTCGGTTGCCGACAGCAATTCGGTGTAGCCGCGAATTGCCGATAGTGGAGTGCGCAACTCATGCGAAGCATCCGCCACGAATTGACGCATCTGGTCCTGAGATTTTTCACGTGCGGTCAGCGCGGTAGATACGTTGTCTAGCATGGCGTTCAGGGCGCGTCCCACATTGCCAACTTCGGTGCCTGGAACGGCATCCTCGGAAGCGACTCGCTGGGTCAGCTCGACCTTGCCCGATTCAAGTTCTTCGGCGGCTACCGAGGAAGCCACCGCCGCGACGCGTTTGAGCGGGGCGAAGGAACGGCTAATGAGCCAGGTTCCCACCAGACCGGTGCCGATCACCAGGCTGATCGCGATGAACAGCGTCAGCCACGCCATTTCGAGCAGCGTTTGATCCGTGGAATCCAGCGGCAAGCCAACAATCAGCACGCCTCCGGAGCCAGGATCTGGAACCGCCGAGAGCAGATAGTCGCCCACGGACAACGAGCGGCGTACGGGTTCTGCATTGACCTCGATGGTCACCAGGTGGATGGCGTCATCCTGGGAGAGCATGACTCGTTCGCCATGCTGGTCAAGCACGTCTCCGGAGAAAACATAGCGATCCACGAAGCGCGCGGTGAGGGTGCCCGCGGCCTGTCCGGGCGCATAGAGGCGTTGATCCGGACGGGCTAGACCCACCGAGTAGCTACTGGCTCGTTCCACCGAGGCCTTGAGCTGTTCGTCCAGCTGGTCCATGAGCGTCTGGCGCATGCCGGCATTGTAGAGCAGCCCGAGCAAGACGCAGACTGCGGTCAGCGAGCCCAGGAGGATCATCAGCAGTTTGCGCTGCAGCGCGAGTGGTGAACTTGGCCTGAGGCCGGTGGGAAATGAACTCATGCAGCGGGCTTGAGGACGTAGCCCACACCACGCACCGTGTGGATCATTGATTCGGCGTCGACATCGATCTTTTTGCGCAGGTAAGAGATGTAGAGCTCCACAATATTTGCTTGGCCGTCGAAGTCGTAATGCCAGACGTTATCGAGGATTTGCGACTTGGAGACCACCCGGCGGGCGTTGTTCATCAGGTAGCTGAGCAGATCAAACTCTGTTGCGGTCAACGAGATCGAGCGTCCGGCGCGGGAGACGTCGTGTGAATCCAGATTCAGCACCAGATCGCCAACTACGAGTTCTGCGGAGTCCGCGGTAGAGGCACCGGAGCGTTCAACTAGACGGTGCAGGCGAATGAGTACTTCTTCAAGGCTGAACGGTTTCGCCACGTAATCATCGGCGCCGGCGCCCAAACCTTCGATCCGGTCCTCGACCGCATCCTTCGCGGTGAGAAATAGTACGGGGACTTCTGGCAGATAACTGCGAACCTTGCGCAGTACCTCGGGGCCGTCAAAGCCTGGGAGCATCCAGTCCAGAACCAGAACATCCGGGGAGAGCGAGCGCGCGGTGGCTACGGCTTCCGGTCCGTCGTGGGCCATCGTTGCTTCCCAGCCAAGCATGCGAGTACCCATGGCCACCAGTTCCGCCAATGATGGTTCATCATCGACGACTAGGACCTTGATGGGTGTGCCATCTGGATGGGTCAGCCGGGGTAATTGCGCGGGAGAAAAACGTGAATCGCTCATGTTAACCAGCTTCTCCTATTGTCATTGGGCTACTTTATGATTCAGCTGTGCAACAGCTATGTCTGTATGTCGAGTTTATGCGGGAATATTCCGTTCGGGTAGCGGTTAATTTGGTCAAATGCCGCAATGCACGAATGTTTGACCTATGGACTACCCATGAACCTGAATGAATATTCATGACTGTGAATGGTATGGTCATTCTGCATATTTTGGCGGTTGACATTGATCATTCCGATTAGTTAAGCGCTTAGATACCCGATAATTGCCCAAAGTGTCCTCCATCACTTTTGGACAGATCTGTCTCACATGCTGAACAGTGGTGACCTTTGTTACTTGCAAGTTTCGAATGTTACGGGGAATACTTGGTGTGTGAGTACGGCGCAGATCAACAACAGCAATCAGGGTAGAGGCCCTGAGGGTACGCTTGCGTGCTGTTGTCGAATGCTCGGCGTCGGTGAAATTGGATCGATCGGCTGAAGTAATAAGCGATTGAGTCCAAGTGCACCGACGGGAAACCCAACTGCTGTTCGTGAAAGAAGGTCGCGGGCGGCGCAAGCAAAACCCGAAGCATTAACGCCAAATCACTTGGCCTTCGCACGAAAAGGAAGTCATCATGTCGGCTGGATCCGGATACGTACACGTTTCAATTCGCAACGCTCAGAATCGAGCGGCGGCGGCACAGCGCGCCGCTGCTGGTAGCGGAAGCTATGCTCCGGCCGGCTATCGCCCGCTGCGTGCGGTCAACAACGTTCATGAAACGCGTGAACCGATGACTCAAACTATCGCCACACCAGTGCAGTCCTCTGGCACGCCTAGCGCGGACACCAGCGCTCGTGGTTTCGTGCTGTATGTCGGTTTGGATGAAGCTGCTGCCCAGGCTCAGGGAACCTCGCTGGGAAAGCTGGCAACCCAGGTTCGCGCATTCCTGGCGACCTTGTCACCGCAGGCGCAGACCCATGCCGCAGTAGCGCTGGCGCCAACCAGCGCGCAAGGCGAGCCAATTGACGTCGTGCGCCAGGCGCTGGGCGATCCCACCCTGTCACGCCGCCCGCGTGCCGAAGCGCGTCCAAGTGCGCCACGCCCATCCGGCGTGCTGATCGATCTGTCCCGCCGGGAGGTTTACCTCGATGGTGAAACGCTGAACCTGACCTTCAAGGAATTCGAACTGCTGAATTTCTTGGTGGAGAACGGCACCCGCACCGTGGGCCGTGAAGAATTGCTGGAGAACCTGTGGCGCAATGCCGAGGAGATCCCGAATGAGCGAACCATCGACGTGCACATCCGCCGCTTGCGCTCGAAGCTGGGTCGCCTGGCTAACACCGTGCGCACCGTGCGTGGACAGGGCTACCGCTTCTACGAGCACCCAGAGGTAGTCGTCTGGGCCGCTCCGGAGTACTCAATCTAAGTAGAACGTTTTTTCGCTGAGGCGAGCAAACCACCCTGGTTTGTTCGCCTCAGTTTTTTAAGTTCCGCGCGTCTAAGCTTGGACTATGAATACTATGCAGCGCCGTCGGCTGATTCTCATGCGCCATGGAAAGTCTGACTACCCGCTGGGAGTGAGCGATCATGACCGCCCGCTGGCCGCTCGCGGCAACCGCGAAGCCCCGGCCGCCGGTGCCTGGCTGGTGGAGAATGATCTGATACCGGATTACATCATCTGCTCCGACGCGTTGCGCGCTAGGGCAACCTGCGCCTGGGTGCTCTCGGAGCTCGGCGAAAAAGGTCCAACTCCGTACGTCGACTCGCGCGTATACGGCGCAGGGGCCACCGCCTTATGCTCAATTATCAACGAGGTCCCTGATACTGTCTCCACCTTGCTGGTCATCGGGCACCAGCCGACGCTCCAGGACCTCGCGCTGCGTCTGGCCTCGGCGCAATCCGATGAGGAAGCAGTCTACGAACTGGCGATGAACTATCCGACGTTGGGCACCACGGTGCTGGAAACAGACCATTCCTACTCTCATTTGGATGCGCGTGATGCGCGGGTCACACATTTCATTGCCCCGCGGCCTGAATGAGAAGATTCTCATGAGGAATTTTTAAAGACCCTTGTCAGTCTCGTAATACGAGCTGTGTTGGCTTTATGAGGCGTTCATGAGAACGCCCTCATCATTTTCTTCCCAAGGCCTCAGGATTGATTCATCTTCGGTTCATCTTCGCTCGCTTGACTGATATTCATCGAGCCAAACGGCCGACTGAAGATGACGGTTTTCCGCTCCACGGGAACCGAAGTGAGAAAGGCCGAAGCCATGGGCATCATTGCAGAGATCATCCCGAACGAGAGCACCGAAACCTACACCATCAAAGAAGCTCGGATTGCGATCGATGCCCTCCGAGCCAGCACCATCAAGGCGGCCTACACCACGCGCTTTGTCGCAGCCGAACTCTCCCGCAATCCACAGGACTTTCAGATTGTCTCCAGCTCGGGCATGGCTCCGCGCTCGGGTGATGTGGTGATCGCCAAGGTTTCCGTGCTGGGCAAGCACAAGGGCCTGCAGTCGCCGCACGCGCGCCGCCAAAAACTCTTTGTCGGCCAGGAAATAATGGTGGCCTACGGCCACCGCTACGCACCGGACCAGTTCCTTTCCCACGTACCGACGGATCTTGGGCCATGCGAGCTGGTTGCCGGTGGCGGGCTAGCCTCACGCGTGGAGCAACAGCACGCCTCGATTGACAAGGCCACCGAGATTGAGCCGGTCGGTCTACTGACGCGTGGCGGCAAGGTCGTCACGCTCAGCGATTTCGCTCCGCTGAGCGTCCAGAACCCCTCGGTTAACGTCACCTCCCGCATCGCGGGTAAGCGTCCACCGGTGATCGCGGTGCTCGGAACATCGATGAACTCCGGAAAATCCACCACCCTCGGTTGCCTGGTCAACGGGTTGAGCAACGCTGGACTGCGGGTCGCCGCAGGCAAAGCGACCGGAACAGGCGCGGGGAACGACCCGAACCTGTTCACCGACGCCGGCGCTTTCAGCGTCTGCGACTTCACCGACTTCGGCTACCCCACCACCTACCGGTTGGACTATGAAACCGTTCGCGAACTGCTGGTCTCGATGATCAATGAGCAGAGTGCCTCCGGCGCCGATGCGGTCATCATCGAGATCGCCGACGGCTTGTTCCAGGGCGAGACCTCACGACTGCTCCGGGACCCGGTATTCAAGGAACACGTAGACCGTGTGCTGTTCAGCGCCCAGGATGCGCTCGGCGCGAATGCGGGAGAAAAAATTCTCCTGGACGCAGGGCTCGACCTCGCCGCGGTTTCCGGGGTGCTCACCGCTTCCCCGCTGGCGGCCTCGGAAGCGCGAGCCCACATGGACACCGAAATTATCGACACCTATGACCTGTGCGACCCACAGGTGGCCAGCGCCCTGCTGCCGACCCGCTAGGAGGCCCAATGACCGGCTCGCAGCCAGTAGACCCACCCGCCAAGGAACCTTCGCTCCCGGCGTTGCTGGCGCCGGGGCGACGCGGGCTGTTGGCTGCCCTGCTGGCGCTGGCACTGGGTGTCGGGGTGCTGTCCATCGCCATCGCTTGGCAGGTAGGCCAGCTAGCTTCGGCCTTCAGCCTCGGGGCACTGTCCTGGGTCATCGTCCTGTCCCTGGCATTTTTCTGTGCGAAGTTTATCGAACGAGTGCTGGCCGAAAGGCTTGGCCAGCACTATGTGGCTCAGCTGCGCGGATCATTGATATCGCATGCCCTCAAGGCTCGCCGGGGACCCTCGGTGGGGATCACCGTGGCGCGTTCAAGCAATGACCTGTCCTCCATCCGCAATTGGGTCACCCAGGGAATTGTGCCGTTGATCGCGGGCATCCCGCTGATCGTTTTCGCCGCGCTCGGCTTGGGAGCCCTGCACCCACTGCTGGCCGCGGCGCTGGTACTTCCGGTCCTGCTGGAAGTTGGGTTGCTCGCGTTCTTGGCCCGAGGGGCCTTGCGCACCGCACGAGTGCTGCGCAGGCACCGGGGGAATCTTGCGGCACGGATCGCCGACACGGTCACCGCGGCCACCACCATCGCCGCGGGCGGAGGCGTGCGCCGCGAGGTCGAGCGAGTCGACCGAAGCTCGCAGAAAGTCGTTCAGGCCGCCGTGGATCGCGCAAAGTATGCCGGCGCCTTGCGGGCCGGATCGCTGACGGTGCCGTTGTTGGGCACCGCGCTGGTGGTGGCTGCCGGCTCCTGGGCGGGCCTTGGCGCGGGGACCTTGGCCAGCGCCTTGACGTTGATGGGGATCTGCGCAGGGACCATGGGCGAATGGGGGCGCATCGTTGAGTACCGGCAAAACTATCGAGCCGGCCGACGGATTATTGCTCCGCTGCTGCACGCAGAGAAATCCTGGAGCATCGCGGAGCAGAAAATGATCTCCACCCGAGAGGTGAAGGACCTGAACCGCAAAGAAATCACCGTGCGGATCCGTCCCACGGCACCGGGCTTGGAGAACTGGCCGGTGCTTCGAGCGCACGCAGGGCAACGGATCCAGGTGGTGGGGCCCGGGGCAGAATCCGGAGCACTGCTCGAATCTTTGGCCACCGGCAGGATCACCGCCCACGGCGATTCGCTCGGCGGGTTGTGGATCGCCGAGGGACGCAGCGAGGACCTTCCGGCTACCGAACGACGTAAGCTGATAGGCGCAGCGTTGAGTTCCATGGTTCCCGAACGCGGCACCATCATCCGTGCGCTGACCTACCGGCATCCGGGGTCTTCGGTGAAACGCGCGCTGCGCGTGGCCGCCGACTGCGGGCTAGAGCTCGGCCCGCTCCCCGCCGCGGAGCGCACCATGTTGCGTCGTGGGGGAGAACCTCTGGACTCCGCACAGCGCGCCTGCCTGATCATGGCACGCGCCCTGCTGAGACAGCCGCCGGTATTGATCCTCGACCCGGTGCTCAACCGCCTGCCGAGCGCCGCCCGCGAAGCGGTGATTCGAAAACTCAACGAATATCCCGGAGTGGTGATTTTCCAAGGAGAAATTCCGGGGCTCGAAGCAACCGGCACGTGGCAGGCACCGCTGCGCGTCGGAGCCCATGCCGAGAACCCGGCCCCGCTGGAAGACGCGGAGTAGCCAAGCCGAGGATGCTCGCCTAGGACGCCACATGCTGGTGGGTGGCAAGCAAACCGTCAACGCTGTACAGCACCGCGTTGAGGGTGGCTTCGCGATCGGCCACGTTGTCCGAAACGGTGCGCATACGTGCGGAGAACAAGGCCGCGCCGAAGATCGCCGTCGCGGCTGGCTGCTTTTCCTCGGGAGCCAGGATGACCAGGCGATCCAAGACTTCAATGAGGGTCGAGGTGACCCGTGAATACACCGGGGTAATCTGGTCGCCCCAGTCGCTTTCGGGGCGCAGCTGTTCGCTGATCCAGATTTGCGCGAATGACGGGTATTTCTCGACGAATTCAACGGCGATAGTGGCCATTGCCCGCAAAGCCTCGCGGGGGTCGGGCTTTGCCGCGGCCTGATCCAGCTCGGCGACCAGCATATCGGCACCGAATTCCAGAACCTGGCCGATCATCTCGTCCTTGGAACCAAAGTTGTAATACACGGTCCCCTTGGAGACCCCTGCCATTTGCGCGATCTCGTCCACCGACACGGCGTTGGGGCCACGGGCGCCGAGCAGCTGCATCGAGGCCGCGAATAGGCGCTTCTTGGAGGCGGTGGCCCGCACGCGGGGCCGCCCGCTAGGTGGTGTGGTCATACCGTCAGCTCCGGTTGTAGCGTCTTCAACGTCCAGGTCTTGTGCTTGCGCACCGCTAGGAAGCTCAACAGCAGACCCAGCAGCGTGTAACCGATGACCGGGAGGATGGTGGCGCCGAGCATTCCCAAGTCTGCACCATACATCACATGTCGCAACGCCACCACGACATTGCTCATCGGCAGAACCTGGTGCAATACCTGCAATGGTGCCGGCAACGTTTCCCAAGGGAACGTGCCGCCAGCGGTCACCAGTTGCAGGACCATCAGCAATAGCACCACAAACTTACCTGCAGCACCCAGCAAGGCGCAGATTCCCTGGATCAATGCGCTGAAGCACAGCGCGGCGAGAAGGAACAAGCCCAAGGTCAACCATGGGTGTGCGGGTTCCAACCCGACGGCGAACACCACCACCGCGTAGAGCGCGGTGCACTGGATGAGCGAAATGAAAGCAAAGGGAAGCCATGCGCCCAACGCGATCTTCCAGCTGCTGCCGTTGGAAGCCAACGCACGGTTATTGACCGGGCGCATCACCTGGGTGAGGATGAACGTGCCAATCCAGGTAGCGAGGGTCATGAAGAACGGTGCGAGCCCCGCACCATAGGCGCTGGCCTCGGATTGCGCATGGGAGTTCACCCGCAGCGGGTCACCGATGACGTCGGCTAATTGCGCCGAGGTTGGCGAGTCGGGGTTTGGCACCTGGCCCACACCGCTGTCCAGGCCCTCGGATAGATCGCCCGAGCCGTCTTGCAATTCGCTTGCGCCATCGCCGAGCTCGCTGACTCCTTGGTCCAGCGTGATAAGTGAATCGTGCAAGGTGGTGGTTCCGGCGGCCAGGTCCTTGGCCCCGGCATCGAGCTTGGTGCTGCCTTGGGCCGCGTCTTCGGTACCTGCTAGTGCGGATTTCTGGCCTTCTGCCAGGGTGGAGCTTCCCGAAGCGAGCTTTGCGGCACCGTCGGAGAGTTTGCTGCCTCCATTCGCGGCGGATGAGATGCCATCGGCAAGAGCGGGAACGGCATCGTTGAGCTTGCCGGTGCCTTGGGCCAGGGTGTGCAGTCCGGAAGCCAGTTGCTTATTGCCGTCGGCAACCTGTTCGGAGCCATCGGCGAGTTTATCCAGGTCGTTTTGCGCCGCGGTGAGTTTCACGTTGACGTCTTTGACCTTGGAGTTCAACTGCTGGGTGACCGTGGAATTCTCCACGGTGGATTGCAGCTGAGCGCCGATCTGGTCGGCCTGCGACTGGGTGAGCGTCCCGGATTCGACCTGCCGCGCAAGGAACGCGTTGGTGTTTTGCTGCACCTGGTCCAGCCGGGATTCGGCATCCGCCTGCAGATCCCGGATGACCGCAATTGCCTCGTCGGCCGTGGCGCTGAGCTCGGCGTTTCCATTGGCTACCTGACGCGATCCGGCGGCTAGTTGATCTGCCGAGGCAGCGGCCTGCTGGGCTCCGTCGTTGAGCTTGGAAACCGAGCTGGGCAGGGGGGCCGTCTTTGACTCCAGGGTGTCTAGCCCGCTGCTGAGCGTTTTCGCTCCGGAATTGAGTTCGGCGCTGCCACTGGCCAAATCATCTGTGCCAGCTACGAGCTTGCCTTGCCCGTCAACGAGTTTCTTGAGGCCGCCGGATAGCTGGCCGGTGCCGTCTTGCAGGGTTTGTGCGCCAGCGTCAAGTTCGGCGCTGCCGGTCACGAGCTGCGTGGTGCCGTCTTGGAGGGTGAGGACCCCATCCGAAAGAGAAATCGTGCCGTCGTAGAGTTTCTTCGCGCCATCGGCCGCCTCGTCCATCGAATCGTGGATGTCGACAAAGCCGGCAATCATCCCTTCGGCGGTTTCGGTGCCGACTTCTTTGGAAACCGAATCACGCACTTCATTGGCCAGGGTCTTTGCGAAATTGCCAGCCATGAAATTATTGGCGTCATTGGTGGTTAGCTCCAGATTCGCCGCATTCGCGCTTTTCAGCTCCGCCGGGGAAGTCAACGAGGCGGAAAAGTCTTTCGGAATGGTCATCGCGAATGCGTAGTCACCGTGCGCAACTCCGTCCAAGGCGGCTTCTTGCGAGTCGACTACCTCCCAGCCGAAGGTGGAGTCTTCGAGCAGGGAATCAACAACTTCGTCGCCGACATTTGTGGCTTCACCCTCGCGTTCGGCGCCTTCATCGAGGTTCACCAGAGCTGTTTTGACGCCATCCAGATTCGACTGCGGATCCCAATTGCCATAGAGGTAGAGGGCTCCGTAGAGCAGCGGTACGCAGGTGACCGCGATCAGTGCCAGCTTTGGCAAGGTTCCACGGGTCATGCGCTTGAGCTCGGAGAGAGCTAGGCCCAGAGTCGTCATGAGTTAGTCCTTAGTCGTGGGTGGTTCAAGTGGAAGCTCGGCTTCCTGGGAAGGCAGAGCTACTCGCGCTTCGGCGGCCACGGTTTCCCCCTCCGGGGCTTGGCCTTGCTCGGCCGGAGCTTCGTCGGAAGAGGGTTCGTTCGAAGTATCTTCCGCCGGGTCTGCCGCCGGCAGTTCCGCCATCTCGGTGTTGGGTTCAGGGTGCTGCGCGAGCGGCGCCCGGCTAGTTTCCGTGTTTTCAGCCTCCGACCCGGTAGCGGAATCGTGCACCGGTAGTGCTGAATCCAGCTGTGGAACTTCGTCGGTAAATGAAGCGTTTTCTGGCATGTCTTGGGTTTGCCCGATGAAGGCCACCGGCCCATCCCAGCAATCTGGAATGCGTGAGACCACGGCAATAACCGCGAGGTTCCGGCGAGTTCGGGTAAACCGCTCGAGGGTTTCCAACCAGCTGGTTTCTTCGATGCCATGGCGGTCGGGGGAGTCGAAGACCAGGGCATCAACGTCATGGTTCTCTAATGCCAAGCGCGTGAGCAAGTTGATGCGAGTCAGCGCATCGACCGCGTCGATCCAGCTGCTGGCGATGTCTTCGAAACCATGCCGAGCCAACCATTTCTTGCTCCGGGCGCGGCGCCAAAGGGGTGCAGGCACCAAGGAGAGGTCTTCGCTGACGACATCGCGAACCTTCAGATGGGCCTCTGGTTCATTGATCTGGGGTGCGTCGAGTAGCGCGCTGTGTGAGCGTATTTCCTTGAGTCGTGAAGCGCCATCCCAACTCAACTCACCTGCGCTGGGCTTCATGCGGCCGGAGAGCATCAACGCGGTGGCGGTGCGCGCGCTCTGCGAGTCTGCGACGACGAGCAGCAGCGAACCGCGGTTGGCTGTCAGCGAGGTGGCATCGACAAGTTGGCTGTGGCGCCCTTGGAAGCTCATTGAATTAGCAATTAACACACTTCCACACTAATTGAACTGACCGGTCAGTTCAATTAGTGTGCTAGTTTCTTTGCTCACCTCTGGACGTGACGTGGCTCATGGACTTGGATAGTTCATGGACCAACAACCGGTCGCTGTTTATAGATTCACCAAGAGTTCATAACTGGCTGATTGAATCGTTTGCGGGTCGACCGCGCGCTACCGCGCTGCGGTACTTACAACGAATTAGGACTATCCATGAAGAAGCGCGCTACAACAGCGTTCGCGGCTACCTGTTTGGGTGCCGCGCTGGTGACCGGAACGATGGCTCCAGCCTCCGCCGTCGAGCCCGAAGTCGAGCTGACGTCCATCGAAGAAATCCAGGGCACCGAAGATGCTACCGGCATGGCTGGCCAGCAGGTCAGCGTCCGAGGAGTAGTAACCGGCGCCTACCCCGAAGGCGGCATTCGCGGTTTCTATGTGCAAACTGCAGGCTCGGGAAGCGAAATTTCCCCGGCCGGAAGCTCTGCAATCTTCGTATATTCTCCCGGTGGCGTGGGCAAGGTAGCCGTAGGTGATCACGTTCAGGTCTCCGGCGAGGTCAGCGAATACTACGGCATGACCCAAATCAGTGCCTCGGACCAAGCGGTCGAGGTGCTGGTCGAACCAGCCGAAGCCATCAAGCCTTTGGCCATCGACATCCCGGCAGCCGATGCCGAGCGCGAGCGTTTCGAGGGGATGCTGATCGACCCGCAGGGGCAATGGACCGTGGCCGATAACTACCGGCTGAACCAGTACGGTGAAGTAACCCTTGCCGAGGGAACCAGCTCAATTATCGAGGGCGAGCGCACCTTGCGCCAGGCCACCGACGTCTTCGCTCCTGGAAGCGACGAAGCCCAGGCGCTGGAGGCCGAGAACCAGGCCCGTGAGCTGGTCTTGGATGACGGGGCCACATTGAATTTCCTGGGGGCGAAGGCGAACAAGCTCGTCGAGCTGCCGTATATCTCCGCGGATCAGCATGTCACCGTGGGCAAGCAGGTGAGCTTCACCGGCCCGGTAATCATGGATTACCGCTATGATTTGTGGCGCCTGCAGCCGCAGGGGCAAATTGTCGGTGCCGAGGACCCGGATATCCCGGTGAGTTTTGAACAGGTCACGCAGGATGCCCCGGCAGCCGTCGGCGGCAACGTGAGCGTGGGCAGCTTCAACGTGCTGAACTACTTCACCACCACCGGCGAACAGCTTGATGGGTGCAATTACTATACCGATCGCGAAGGAAACCCGATTTCGGTACGAAGCGGCTGCGATGCTCGCGGTGCGGCCAGCGCTGAAAGCCTCGAGCGCCAGCAGTCCAAGATCGTCACGGCGCTGAACAAATTTGATGCCGACGTGGTCGTGCTGGAGGAAATCGAGAACTCCGCCCGCTTCGCTCAGGACCGCGACGCGGCGCTGAAGATCCTGGTAGCTGCCTTGAATGAGGCGGCAGGGCAGGAGCGTTGGAGCTTCGCGCCAAGCCCCGAAGAACTGCCAGCCGATGAAGACGTCATTCGAACCGCAATGATCTATCAGCGCGACGCGGTCAAGCTGATCGACGAGTCGGTGGTCTTGGACGATGCGGCCTTCGACAACGCGCGTGATCCACTGGCCCAGGCATTCCAGCGCGTGGGCGGCAATTCGAAGACTCGCTTCCTCGTGGTCGCCAACCACTTCAAGTCCAAGGGGTCCGATCCAAAAGACGGTTCGGCCAATGCCGACCAGGGCGACGGCGCCGGAGCATGGAACGCAGCGCGCGTGGAGCAGGCTCACGCGGTAGTGCGTTTCGCCGAAGGGCTGAAGGATTCGCGCAACACCGACAAGGTGCTGCTGGCCGGCGACTTCAACTCCTACTCGGCCGAGGATCCCATCAAGGTGATGACCGATGCCGGCTACGTTAATCTGGGTGCCGAAGCGAGCACTCAAAGCTACCTCTTCGGCGGTCGCACCGGTTCGCTTGACCATGTTCTGGGTTCGGCCGAAATTGCCGACAAGGTCACCGGAGAAACGATTTGGAACATCAATGCCACCGAATCGGTCGCCTTTGAGTACAGTCGCTACAACAACAACGTCGCCCAGCTGTTCTCGCCTGACCAGTTCCGCTCCTCGGATCATGATCCGGTGCTCGTGGGGCTGCAGCTGAACAAGAAGTAGGCCTTGAAAATCCGGCGGGCCCCCTTGGCTCGCCGGATTCTCTTTGCACTGATTTCTTTTCGCGACAGCGTGCCGCCATGTTCTGCAAATCCTAATTTGACCTGTGGGCTTTGCTAGGGCCGATGGCACCATGGAACGTCCGGGGTGACGGGCTCTGGCGGTGGAATGCAAATTCGTTCTTGACATCGCCTCGCAATCGGGCAGAATAATGGAAGATGATTTGTGAGAGCGCTCACACGGGTTCGATTCAAGCGCTTTTATACTTCATGGCACGGATGGAAACTCGCAAGAGTTGGACACTTGTTTTATTTTGAGAGCGCTCTCATATTGAATGTGCACGAGTCTCTCGAAACCCGCACTCACACCTGGAGACCCCATGAAAACCTCGCGCAAATCGAAGCTCGCGCAGTCGGCAGCCCTGCTCGGCACCATTGCCCTGCTGGCCACCGGATGCGGCGGAGCAGATAACGCGGCCGACGCCGAACCTGCCTCGGTGGATAATCCGGTCACCCTGACCGTGACCACTTTCGGCACCATGGGCCTGGAAGCCCTGTACGAGAAATACGAAAAGGAAAATCCTGGCGTCAGCATCGAGGCGACGAATATCGATACCGGTGGAAACGCCCTGGTTGATTGGAAGACTAAACAAGCCTCGGGTGCGGGCCTGCCCGACCTCCAGGCCGTTGAAGAAGGCTGGCTCGGGCAGGTAATGGCCGTTTCTGATTCCTTCACCGACCTGCGCGACTACGGCATAGAAGATCTCAAGTCACAGTGGGTCGATTGGAAGGTCGAACAGGCCACCGACGCCGAAGGGCGGATCATCGGATACGGCACGGATATCGGTCCAGAAGGACTCTGCTACAACACCAAGCTGCTAGAACAGGCAGATATGCCGGCAGAGCGCACCGAATTCGCGGAACTCATCGGTGGTGAGGATGCCAGCTGGGAGGACTACTTCGCAGCCGGCAAAAAATATGAGGAAAAAACCGGCAAAGCCTGGTTCGACCAGTCCGGGTTCGTCTGGAATGCCATGGTCAACCAACTCGATGAGGGTTATTACAAGTCAGGTGGTTCGCTGAATATCCAGGGCAACGCAGAATTGAACGAACGCTGGAAGCAACTGGCAGGGGCCACCGAAGCAGGGCTCTCGTCGGGGCAGACCCAGTGGGACTGGGGTAAAGGCCAGGCTTTCCTGGACGGCTCCTTCGCCACTATGCCCTGCCCAGGCTGGATGTTAGGAGTAGTCAAGGGACAGGTTGAAGGTGCTGGTGGAGATGCATCTTCTGGTTGGGACTTTGCAGATGTCTTCCCTGGCGGTCCGGCAAACTGGGGCGGAACCTTCTTGACCATTCCCGCCACCTCGAAGAATCCAGCCGAAGCGGCCAAACTCGCCACCTGGCTGACCGATGCGCAGTCGCAGGCAGCCGCCTTTGAAACTGCCGGGACATTCCCCAGCAACCTCGAGGCTCAGGGTTCCGAACAGGTCACCGGAAGCAACGAGCTGACTAAGTTCTTCAACGATGCTCCCATCGGCCAGCTCCTGGCAAACCGGGCCGAGGGCGTGAAGGCACAGTTCAAGGGGGCAGATGATTCGGTCATCCAGGAGCAGGTCTTTGGCCCGGCAACTATCGCGTTGGATGGCGGCAAGGACGGCCAAGCCGCGTGGGATGAGGCCATGTCGACGCTGACGAACTTGGACATCAAGTAATCACCACCTGTAGGCCGGCCGGCAATGCGGCCGGCCTATGCGGAAAGAGAATCCGATAAATGAGCATCTTGACCAACAACGCTTCGGGCACCCCAGGTGCCGCGGCGCCGACGGGGGAGCAGCCCCCAGGCAAAAGGCACCGCAGGGCTGATCCGGCAGCCGGGAAGAAAACGCGCCGGCGTCAGCGTTGGGGACGGCTGGACTTCAAATACTCCCCGTATCTATACGTTTCACCTTTTTTCATTCTCTTCGCCCTGGTGGGGCTCTTTCCGCTGGTCTACACCTTCGTGGTGTCAATCAATGACTGGGACCTACTCGGGGGAGCCGGTGACTGGGTAGGGCTGGAGAACTACGCCGCAGAACTTAGCTCACCACTGTTCTGGAATTCGCTGTTCAACACGTTCAGCATCTTCCTGCTCTCGGCGATTCCCCAACTGCTCGTGGCCACCTTCATCGCAGCCATGCTGGACCAGAATATTCGTGCCAAGACGTTCTGGCGAATGAGTGTGCTGATTCCCTATGTGGTAACTCCGGTGGCCGTGACGCTGATCTTCTCCTCGGCCTTCGACGAGAAATATGGACTCATCAACAACCTGCTCCAAGTGATCAACATCGATCCGGTGGCGTGGAAGAGCGAGGTACTTCCCTCGCACTTGGCCATCGCCACCATGGTGAACTGGCGCTGGACCGGTTACAACGCGCTGATCCTGCTGGCAGCCATGCAAGCGGTGCCGCGCGAACTGCACGAGTCCGCCGCGCTGGACGGAGCGGGGTCGATGCGCCGGTTCTTCTCCATCACGCTGCCGAGCATTCGCCCCACGATGATCTTCGTGATCATCACCGCGACCATCGGTGGCCTGCAGATCTTCACCGAACCGAAACTATTCAACGCCAGCAGCTCGGTGCCCGGCGGTCCCGAGCGCGAATACCAAACCACGGTGCTCTATCTCTGGGATCTGGCGTTCAACCGCGGCGACTTCGGTCGCGCATCTGCGGTCGCCTGGATGCTGTTCTTGATCATTATCGTGATCGGCCTGATCAACTTCGTGCTTTCGGGCGCCATTGCCTCTTCGAGCGAAGGGGGTAGCCGCAAGCGGCGCCGAGCGCAACGGCTGGCGCACCGAAACGGCGTGCGGCAAGCAAAAGCCAAGGTCGCCTCGAAGGGCGAAAGGTTAACAGACGCAGCAGCGAGCCCGAAGGACGGGGATTCCCATGACTAGCACCTCCTTGGACCGAACTGTGGAAGCCGGGAAACCTGCAGCCAAACGCAAAAACTTCTCCATGGATCGCCGCCCAGGCTTTCTCACTTACGGGTTGCTGATCGCGTTCTTCCTCGGAAGCACCTACCCGCTGTGGTATTCGATGGTGATCGGTTCGAATACCGGGGCGGTATTCGCCTCGACGTACCCACCACTGCTTCCCGGAGGCTCGTTCTGGACTAATGCCGCCGAAGTTTTCCACACCATCGATTTCTGGGGCGCACTGGGAAACAGCATTCTCGTCTCCTCGGTCATCACGATCTCGGTGGTGGCATTCTCGACACTGGCGGGATATGCGTTCGCAAAGTTGCGCTTCCGCGGACGCCAGGGGCTGCTGGTCTTCGTGATTGCCACCCTGGCGGTGCCGACCCAGCTGGGGATCATCCCGTTGTTCATGGTGATGAAGGAATTTGGCTGGACCGGATCGCTCGGTGCAGTCATGGTGCCCACCTTGGTCACCGCGTTCGGAGTGTTTTTCATGCGCCAGTATTTGGTGGATGTCGTGCCAGATGAGTTGATCGAGGCAGCCCGAATCGACGGTGCCAGCATGATCGGTACCTTTTGGCATGTAGGAGTACCCGCGGCCCGTCCGGCGATGGCCATCTTGGCGCTCTTTACCTTCATGACCGCATGGACCGACTATCTGTGGCCAATGCTGGTCGCACCCCAAAATCCCACCTTGCAGGTGGCATTGAGCCAACTGCAATCCGCACGCTATGTGGACTACACGATCGTGATGTCCGGTGCGCTGATGGCAACCATCCCGCTGCTGCTGCTTTTTATAGTGGCGGGTAAACAACTTGTATCCGGAATTATGGCAGGAGCTGTAAAGGGCTAATGACAACCCACTTATCAGAGAATTTCGCTTGGCCCAGAGAATTCCTCTGGGGCTCGGCCACCGCGGCGGCGCAAATCGAAGGCGCCAGCCACGCCTACGGTAAAGAAGACTCCGTCTGGGATGCGTTCGCTCGCAAGCAGGGGGTGATCGCCGGCGGCGACAACCTGGAGACTGCGGTGGACCACTACCACCGGTACCGAGAGGATGTCGGGTTAATGCGTGAGCTCGGTCTGGATTCCTACCGCTTCTCCACCAGCTGGGCGCGGGTGGTTCCCGGCGGGCGTAGCGTCAACCCCGAGGGCCTGGATTTTTATTCGAGGCTAGTCGACGAGCTGTTGGAGCAGGGAATTCTGCCCTGGCTGACGCTGTACCACTGGGATCTGCCGCAGGCCCTCGAAGAGCAGGGCGGCTGGGCCAACCGTGACACGGCCTATAAATTCGCTGAGTATGCCGAGCTGGTTTACGCAAAGCTCGGTGACCGAGTCAAGCACTGGACGACCTTTAACGAACCGTTGTGTTCTTCGCTCATCGGTTACGCAGCCGGGGAACACGCACCGGGACGCCAAGATCCCGCGGCGGCTTTGTCGGCCGTGCACCACCAGCACCTCGGACATGGCCTGGCGGCAAAGCGTTTGCGTGAACTCGGCGCCCAAGAGCTTGGCATCACGCTGAATCTGACCAACGCGGTGCCAAACGATCCAACGGACCCGGTGGATCTGGAAGCGGCCCGTCGTATCGATGCGCTGTGGAACCGGATGTTCTTGGATCCCTTGCTGCGCGGTTCCTATCCCGAGGACCTGCTCGTAGACGTGGATGGCTTGGGGCTGGCCGAGGTCATTATGCCAGGGGACCTCGAGATCATTCATCAGCCCATCGACTTTCTCGGGGTGAACCATTATCACGATGACAACGTGTCGGGGCATCCGCTTGGCGAAGGCGAGCCAGAGGCGGTTGTACCAACTGATGCGCCGAAGTCCTCGCCTTTTGTAGGAAGCGAATATGTCAGCTTCCCGAGCCGAGACCTGCCGCGTACTGCGATGGGTTGGGAAGTTAATCCGCAGGGCCTGCGGATACTGCTGAACCGGTTGCAGACCGAATACAAGGATCTTCCGGCCTTGTACATCACCGAGAACGGAGCCTCCTATGCCGACGAACTGTCAGCGGACGGAACCGTGGCCGATGTCGAACGTCGTGAATACGTTTTTAGCCACCTGGATGCTGTTGCCGGTGCCATCCAAGACGGAGTGGACGTGCGGGGCTACTTCCTCTGGTCCTTGCTCGATAATTTCGAATGGGCCTGGGGCTATCAGAAGCGATTCGGCATCATTTACGTCGACTATGAAACCCAGGAACGCATTATTAAGGACAGCGGCAGGGCCTACGCGGGACTAATTGCCGCCAACCGTACAATGGCATAGCACTGGTGCGTGGCGCTTAGCCAAGCGCCACGCACCACACGCTAGTCACAAGGACCCGCCCAGCTACCGCAAAGAAGTAACGATGCCCGAACCACGCAAACAACAGCCGACGCTGGAACAGGTTGCCGAACGTGCAGGAGTCTCCAGAGCCACGGTGTCTCGCGTGGTCAACGGGTCGGACAAGGTCAAGGCCGATGCGGCGCGGGCAGTGGAAAAGGCCATCGCGGAACTGAACTACGTCCCGAATCGAGCGGCCCGTTCCCTCGCACAGGGTCGTACCAATTCCATCGCGTTAGTCATCCCCGAAAGCACCGCGAAGTTCTTCGCAGACCCATACTTCGCTGCGGTGATTCAGGGGGCTGCGATGTACCTGAGCACCACCGAATTCACGCTGTCCCTGTTGATCGCCACCGAGTCTGACCCCGCGAAAACCAGCCGCTACCTACGGGGCGGAAACGTTGATGGGGCGTTGATCCTTTCGCACCACGCGGATGACAGCTCATACAGCGAACTGGCCGGAGCGTTGCCGTTGGTCTTCGGCGGCCGCCCCATGAGCAACGAAGACGGCGACGTGTTCGTCGTTGACGTAGATAACGCGGCCGCGGCACGGGAAGCAACTGAAGCCATGCTCAAAGCGGGTCGCAAATACCCGGCGGCGATCTCGGGACCGCAGAACATGGGTGCGGCCCTCGACCGCCAATTGGGTTTCGAACAGGCGGTGCACGCCGCCGGTCTTGGCGTTGCCGCGGTTGCGGTGGGCGATTTCACCCCGGGCAGCGGAGAAACCGCCATGCGCGATTTGCTGGCCAGCGGCATAAAAATCGACTCGTTGTTTGCCGCCAGCGCGCAAATGGCCTTTGGCGCGATGAAGGTGATCGCTGAGGCGGGGCTTTCCGTGCCCAGAGACATCGCCATCACCACCATCGATGATGATTCATTTGCGCGCAATGCCTCGCCTGCGTTGACTACCGTGGCGCAGAATGCGGAAGAGCAAGGAGCCAAAATGGCGGAGGTTGTGGTGCAGCGCATTAATGGTGAAATGGTGCCCGAACGAATCATCATGCCAACAAAGCTGATTTTGCGCGGGTCCCACGGCGGCTAAATAAGTGCTTGGAGTTAAGCAAACAGTTAACCAAAAAATTCCCACTCCGGAGAGTGGGAATTTCAATTTGTGCGCCCAGAGGGATTCGAACCCCCGGCCTCCTGTTCCGTAGACAGGCGCTCTATCCAGCTGAGCTATGGGCGCATATTTAGTTGTTTTTCGCCTTGACGACTCCAATGACTTTACACCAGATTATCCGAAGGGCAAAAGCCGGAGAGGCCAAAGTGTGGCGTTTCACATCGGCCGTGGTGAATGTCGCCTGGGTCCGTCAAAACTGCCTTGGGTATGCAACCAGTGGAGCGTGCTTGAGTGCTGAAATGACACAATAGCTGGTGTGAATACTTGGACTGCATGGACTGGTGAAATTAAACCGTTACCTGGCGGGCGCCTCGGTCGTTTTGTCCCGCTGGCGCTTGCGCTGTTCATGTACGCGGGTGATGTGTGGCTGGGGACAGCCGGCTACCTCGCAGAACTTGGCGTGTTGTACCTGGCTTTTCCGTACCTGCCCCTGGCGGCTTTGTCGCTTGGGGTCCTGCCAAGCATTGCCGCATGGTTTGTGGGGTTGCTGCTTATCGCGGCGGTCGGTATGCCCGGGGTCTTATTGGCCAGCATGGTTTTTCCCTCGGTATTTGTCATTGTGCTCTCCTGCTATTTGCTGCCGTGGCGGGCGGCACTCGCTTTTCCCTCCGCAGCCATGGGCATGTTGTTCCTGCTGTATCTACTCTTGCCGGAGGTGGAGCTCCTGGCGGTCATGTTGCTGTGCGGTTTCGGCGTCATGTCGGCCGTGGCCGGGTTGAGCCTGAATGTCTATCGCCGGAAGAATGAAACGAGCGCCAAACGAATCAGGGATCTGGAAGTCGAGCAGGCGAGAATTCGCTCCGAGGAACGAACGCAGCTCGCTCATGAGCTGCACGACATTGTTGCCCACGATGTCACGATCATGGCTATGCAAGCCCGTCGGGCCGAGTTCGTCAACGACCCGAAGAAGACTGCGGAAATCCTCGCTGGAATTGGCAATGCCGCGCAGCAAACCCTGCAGGATCTTCGCAGCCTTGTCGTCTTGCTGAAAACGGAAGCCAACGAAAATGAATTTCAGAGTCCCTCGGGGCTGGAAGCAGAAGAAGGCCAACAGATCTTGGAGTCCGATGAACTTTCCGGGGAGACCACTACCGCGGTAGGGCTGGTACATGATTTGGACAAGGTCATGCAAGCGCTCAAACGGGCCGGATTCGACGTGGCCTTCGCGCTAGAAGGCGAAGTAGCGCGTATTCCGGCGAGTTTGCGCCAAGCCCTTCGGCGAACCATCCGGGAACTGGGAACCAATATCCTCAAGCACGCGAATCCTGACGGAGCAGTGGAACTCCAGCTCCGTATCCGGCCAGACCGCGTATTGCTCAGCTCGACAAATGATATTGGACAGGGCACTCCCATCATGTCGTCGCAGACAGGTTTGGAAGCGATGCGCGCACGCTGCGAGGTATTTGGCGGCACCGTGGAGACCAGCGATTCCACCGGCCGCTGGTCGATCGGCGTAACTATCCCGCTTGAAGGCTTGCCCGCTACCGGATAACGACGGCAACCATGCAAAAATAGTGACCAGATGCGCTATCACCGTACGCGCATGAGAACCAAGTGCGTGGACTACCGCCAAGCGAGGAGTTATCAGTGACAACAGTGCTGCTTGTGGATGACGAGGCCTTGACCCGGGAAATTTTGCGAGATTATCTCTCCTCAGACCCCACCATTGAAATCGTCGGCGAAGCATCCAATGGGAAATCCGCCGTAGTCCAGGCGGCCTCGTTGCAGCCCGAGGTCATCTTGATGGATATGCAAATGCCGGTCATGGACGGCGTTGCGGCAACAGCCCAGATCCACCAGAGCAACCCTGAGATCGCGATTCTCGGTTTGAGCACTTTCGCCACCGACCGATATGTGGTGGACCTGCTGCGTGCTGGTGCCTCGGGCTACATCGTCAAGGATGCTAAGCCCCAGGAAATCACCGATGCGATTAATAAAGTGGCAGCCGGTGAGTCCATTCTGTCGCCGCAAGTGGCTCGACATGTGGTCAGCGGGCTGGCGAACTCAATCCCAGCCGAAGTCGAAGCCGATGCAGAACTGATCGATGCCCTGACCGACAAGGAACTGGAAGTCATCAAGCTTCTCGGGCGGGGCATGAGCAACAAGGAGATGGCCACGGAACTTTTTGTCACCGAGTCAACTATCAAAGCTCGCTTCGTGAAGGTTATGGAGAAATTTGGTGTGCGGGACCGCGTGCAGATTCTAGTCAAGGCCGTGGAACATGGGCTTCTGGACATGAAGCCGGGGTCACGCGCACGCTAGGCGCAACTCCGGTAGCTTAGGATTTGCCGAGCACCGCACGCGGGGAGCGCAACAAGCCTTCCAATGCCAATTCGAGGTCGGCGTTTGCGACTTCATTCACCTGCGACTCGGGATTCAGAATCAAGTCGCCACCCCAACCCATGACCTCGTACTGGGCCAGCGCCCGAACCAACTCCACTGGTGAGCACCAGGCACGATTCAGATTGGCGATCGCGAACTGCTTGATTAGCAGCTCCTCATCCCGGGTCACCCGCAGGCCAAGATCTGCGACCGCGTCCAGCGTTGATTCCAAGGAGCCCAGCGAGTGGTTCTCCTGAGCAATGACCTGCCACATGATCGCAGGCTGGCGGTCCTTCAGGACGCGCATTATTTTTATCAATGCAGCGTGCCCGGCCTGTTTCGTGGCCTTGGGCAAAAGCGCGACTGGACCTCCGGACAAGGTGGCAAGGGCCAAAAAAGTGGCCGCCGAACCGAGAGCCGCGGAGGGATCGGCACCTGTAACCGTGATTTGTTCATAACCTTGGGTAGTCGTTCGCTCCAGGCGGTCCGAAAGCCCCGGGTTGTCTTTGCTTTCGAGGTGCCCGAAAAGTTCTGCACCGGGTGCTGCTAAGTTTTCTAGCTGCGCTTGCGGCCCAACCAGCGCCAGGGCGGGAGCGCCGGCCAAATCCGGGTCGATTTGCTGGGCATGCTCGGCGAAGGTTTGGAGCCACCGCTCCGCACCGCGCAAGGGAAGTGCTGCCGTCACATTGACTGCTCCAGCGCTGACCGCCCAGTCGTGCCAAATTGTTCCGGAATTCGAGGCGCAGACTCTGCCGGCTACCGCGCGCAGGGTTTGCTCCGCTTCGGAGGAACGCCGCTGATCGGTGCGCCAAGCCAAACTGACTAGGGTGAAGTGCGTTCGGTCATCTGGTATGGATCGGACGGGAGGGAATGCGCTGTTCACGGCTGGGACTCCTATGCGGGTTCAAGGGTCAAATGGTGGTGCTGCTGTGCAGCGAGACGTTTAGCCGAGGTTTGGAGCGCAGCGCGCAGGCCGGGCACATCGCCTAAGCCGTCGCGTAGTTTTTGCACTAAACCGGCCGCGAAACCGGGGGCATCTCGCAGCAAGATATCGCGGGCCACGGCGCGGGCGAACCGTTGGTCGTCATGCACAAGTTTTTCGGCGGTAAATAGTGCTCGCTGGCCGGCACGCAGCAATAGGTCATCATCGCAAAACCTCAGGGCAGCGAGGCGTTCGACAGGTTCGATTCCCGAGTTTGTGTCATCAACCAACACAAAGAGATCGTTGTGGACACGGTCGCCTGGGCCAAACATGCCCGCGCTGGCATCCAATCCTGAAGGCAGGGACAGCATTGCTGCGGCCAGCAGGTCTCCCAAAATTTCGGAATACACTCGTGGTGCCGGCGCACTGCGGGTGGCTACGAGCAGACGGGGGCGCTGCAGTCCTGGAACGGTTACGGTGCGCCGGCTGGCCGTGCGGAAAATGGACTCCTGCGCGGGCGGCACCGCCGGGGCCTCGGGGGTTTCAGTGGGCAGTGCATCTTGCAGACTCTGCAACATGTCCGCCGGTTCTTTGGGCCCGAAGGCGACCATTACCGCGTTGGAGGTGCGGTAATGGCGTGCGTGCAGCTCGCGCAACCGCCCTCCGGTCGCGCGCCCGAGGAGGTCGGCGTCTCCCGAACCGTCATGGGAATTTGCATGATCTTGCCAGCAGTGCGCCGAAAGATGCGGCCAAGGCAGAACGCCGCCGGGCGCCGAGGCGAGGCGGCTAGCGCGCTCAGTGGCCACGGCAGTGACCTGTGTGGTGATCTGTTCTTCTCTGAGCCTTGGGTAAAAGACCTGGTCCGCGATCCGCCGAGCCATGTCGTCAATCTGGTTTACCGGAGCAGTTTCATAGAATTCGGTGTAGTCCATATGCGTATGACCGCCGAGGACCCCGCCGGCGTGGAGCACCTGCAGTTCACGGTCCGCTCCGGTGATCGTGGAACTGTCCTGATAAATTAGGTGTTCCAGCAGGTGCATCATTCCCTCTTCGCCTTCCCGCTCATGACGCATTCCAGCGGCGACGCCCAGTACTACCGAGGCATTGCGCGTTTGGGGAGCATGAACGGCCGCTATGCGTGCCCCCGATTTCAGCGAGCGGAATTGTATGTGCCGTGTGCTGGCATCGATACGGGTGAGCAAGGCCTTCTCCTAAAGTTTCGCGTACTGGGTAGACAGATGGTTGACGGCCAAGTCCAAGAGCAGTTGGGCTTCGCGCAACGAGGCATGTCCGTAGTGGTGCCAGTCGTAAGCATGCTGGGTCAGCCGGTAGGCGCAGGCCAAACTAAAGCCGGATTCGCCAATGGCCTCGGGGTAGGTATCCAGCAGTCCCAAGCGCAGCGGGTCGAGGTTTGTGCGCAATGCGGGGTAGAAGGCATAGAGCTCGGCAATTTCACCAAGAACCCATCCGAAGTCATAGGCGGGAGCCGCAAGTCCAGTGTCCTCTCCGGTCAACAGCGATCCACTACGGCCATTTGCGGTGAGCACCCAATGAGCCATGCCGGGGGAGCCATGCGCCAACGCCGAATCCTGAGTGCCCAGCATTCGCTGCGACCACCGCTTCAGTTGGCCTAGGGCCATGGGGCCCAACGTGTGCAACGCAGGCAACCATTTTCCACTCAGCCAGCCTTCGGCCCGTTGCAACGTGCGCGGTTCGCGAAGCGTTGTTTGACCGGTTATGGGGGTAGCGTGCAGATTATTGAGCGCCTCACCCCACAGCAGACCTATGCGGTGCATGTCCTTGGGGGAGCGTTGCTGGAGTTGTTCAGCAACGGTTGTGCCGGCAGTGGTAGCGTAGCTGCGAAATGTGGCGGTTCCCTCTCCCCACACAATGTGTTGCCGCTGATTCTCCGCAGAAGGGTTTTGCGTCTGGGAGAAATCGAGTGGTGCCTGGGCACCCAATCGTCGAGTCCACACGGCTTTGCCCTGCCCCAAATGCAGCTCCGTGACGAGCAGGCCCGTCGTGAGCCGGCGCCTTGGCGTGCTGCGCGGTTGCACTTCGGTTGTAGTCATTGCCGCTCAACCCCCGTAACAAGATCAACGAGTAAACGACGTTCCGACTCGAGGCGGCGCAATACTGCTGGAAAGGCGGGTGGAACCCAGGCGTCGGAAATAGCGCTGGATTCGCTCGGGCCGGGGACAGGATTGATCACGAGGAAGTTCTTCGGTTTGCGCAACTTCTCCAGAATATCCCTGACCAGTTGGTTTTCCATTGCACGTGGAGGAAGCGACGGCGCTATGCACACCCTTGCATGGGTGCTCAGCGCCGCAAGCAGTGAGGGGGAATCGCTGATGCCGTGGGCAAGCCGCGAAGTGTAGTCCAACGTGGCCGGGTAGATCAGGATCAGATCCGCCCACTCGGCCAAATCGATATGGGCCGCGATAATTTCATCGTCCCAATGGTCGGATTGGATCCGGGCCCGTAGCCGAGTCTCAAGGCTGTGACGGGTGATGAAACGGCTGGCAGAATCGCGCATGACGATCCTGAACTGTGTTTCGGGGGCAGCTTCTAGGGCCCATTCAAGCCAAAACGGCATCATTTGAGTGGCAGCGGATCCGGTAAGGACCAGCACGACTTTTCGGTAGCCGAATCCTTCGAGCGTGAGATCCAGCTTGGAGGCGTCGGCCTTACTTTCTGCGGTGGTCATGGTGTTCCTTTTTGAGGGACTTGATGGGTCCGGTTGGGCGACGGCCCGAATAACGGCTCTGGGGCCGTCGCCTGACCGGGGTAGGACGGGGACTAGCAGCCCATCGTGAGCGTTGCGCCAATGAGCACGCCAGCGCAGAACGGGCTGGTGGCGGGTGCTTCGGTGGCGGCGTCGGCGCCGAGTTCACCGGCGGTGGCGAAGGTGTTGTGCGCCTGGGCGAGGTCGGTGAGGTTGGCTTGTGGTGCGAGTGCGTTGTTGTCCATGTCGTGCTCCTTTTTGGGTGTGATGGGTTGGTGGGTGTGGGGGGGGGCTTAGCAGCCGGCGCCGAGGGTGGCGCCGATGATGATGCCGACGCAAAGCGGGCTGGTGGCGGGTGCTTCGGTGGCGGCGTCGGCGCCGAGTTCACCGGCGGTGGTGAAGGTGTTGTGCGCCTGGGCGAGGTCGGTGAGGTTGGCTTGTGGTGCGAGTGCGTTGTTGTCCATGTTTTGCTCCTTTTTGGTTGTGATGGGTTGCTGGGTGTGGGGGCTTAGCAGCCGGCGCCGAGGGTGGCGCCGATGATGATGCCGACGCAAAGCGGGCTGGTGGCGGGTGCTTCGGTGGCGGCGTCGGCGCCGAGTTCACCGGCGGTGGTGAAGGTGTTGTGCGCCTGGGCGAGGTCGGTGAGGTTGGCTTGTGGTGCGAGTGCGTTGTTGTCCATGTTTTGCTCCTTGAGATAATTGCCGTTGAAGGCTGATTGTGTTGTTCCTCGGATGAGGTGTGAACGCGTTTCCAGAGGCTGCGGGGGCGCCTCGACGGTACGCAAATTTTTGGGGGTGCTTCACCGAGGCGCTGAATTCGCTGGCTCGTGAATGCGGAAAGTATGAGAAGCTCAGAGATTGGTTGCCGGATTACGAGGATCGATCCTGGCTCTGGTCGCCTCAAATGCCCAGGCATCCTGCAGTCGCATCTCGTTCTTGGCCGCGGTCAGCAGTGCATCGGTGAGTACCCGGGAGCGGTGCTGTCCGAAGCTCAGCCCTCGGTGGGAAGGCCGTGGATCCGCCGATTCTCCCGCTTGCGAGAATCTTGGAGACAGCCGCTGGGTAAAGATCGAGTGCTCCGTGTGCGGGGCTGAGATCCGAGCCGTTGCGGCGGTGAGACGGTCGGCGATCTCCTGCACAGCGGTGTCTGGCACGTAGAGCACCATCGCGTCGCTGCGCGGATAGGCGAGGGAAGAGGAAAGCGCTTTAGCCTGATAGCCGCCGGCTGACTTTGCTAAGACATCTAGGACGATAGGCCAGAGTTCCAAGGCTTGAGCCGCCGAATCGCAGGTGACATAGATTCGTGCAGTGACCTGCTCCGCATCGATTCCGCTTGCTCCGAGCGCCAAGACGTATCCGGGAGTGGTCCGGGTGCGCCAGCTGGGCGTGCGCACGGCCGCTTCGGATGAGGGATCCAACCGAGACACATCGTGGTGTGGGACAAGTACCTTGACGCCGCCGAGGGTGACTACGTGGTGCTTGAGACCTTGGACATCGACCGTTTGCCTTGCGGGCGATCCGGATTGCTGCCAGATGCTTCGGTGGGGGATATCCGCGATTAATTCGTCCGCGAGATCCTGGTACCCGGTCGTTGGCATATTCTCGATGAGCGGATTTCTGATGTGCAGGTGAGTGTAGGTGGCCGCGCTAAGCTGCGATCTGAGCTCACTTCGACTTCCTGCGCTCAATGAGGTGCTCCCGATACGCGCCGTATTCGCCGCCAAGTCCACCCTGACGTGATCGGCCAATCCTTCAAGTATTCGCTCAAAGCTCGCCCAGCGGGTGAGGGTCGGTGGCATCAGTGTTCACTCCTTCCGAATCCAAGGGCTTGGTAATAGCTGCCAGGACTAAGCAACGCCTTTCGTCCGACGCCGGCTGCGGCTCGTTCGATGCCAGGTAGCCGGGAGACCATTGCAGCTCGGGCAATTGAACGATCGATGAGATGCCAACCCAGATGCGCGGTGGCGCGCACGGGGAGCTGCTCGTCATAGCCGGTAGCGATGCGGGTGTAGCTGCGCCAGAGTTCCTGGATCTGCGGGACCACCATGCCCATGCGTTGCGCCATGACCGCTGTGGCCAGCTCTTCGTCGAAATGTTCCGGGGGCGCCCCGGCATTGCCCCGGCTGGTGACCGTGTCGAGAACCGCGCGGTAGATCCATTCTCCGGCCAGCATGCCGAGATCCCGGGCGGGATCTCCTAGTCCGAATTCCTCCCAGTCGAGCAGGAGTAGCTCGTTCTCCTCAAGATGAAACTGGTCGAGCCGCAGGTCCGCGTGGATTGGGCTGGTTTGATGCTGCAGTTCCCAGTCACGCAGTTCAACGGCTGCATTGATGAGTAGATTATCGGACTGCAACTGCGCCCACAGCGCGATTTCGGCGAGGGTAAAATTCTGGTACTGGGCCTGCGGAACGCCGAGGTGCAGCATTTCAATCGGGGGACTGGAAATGGTGGTGGGCTCCAGACCTGTCGGGGCAGCGGTATGCAAACGTCCAAGGATTTCACCGGCCCGTGACGCGAAATCTGCCGGCACCCGTTCCTCAACCACCATGCTGGCCAGGCTTTCACCGGGGCAGTAGTCAAAGATGAGAAGGCGTTCAATTTCATTCGAGGCGATCAGGCGTGCGCTTGCCGGCGCATGGTGCGGATGCGTGTGGGTGAAGCGTGCGAATTTCAAGGAGCGATTGAACGCTCGCGGCGTCGAAGATTTTTCGGAGAAACGTTTGGCAAAGACCTTGCTGCCATCGGCTAGCGTCAGGACCCAGGTTCCGTTGCGCCCGGCAAAAGCTGCCGGAGAAATACTCCGGACCGAGGCCCGCCCTAGCTGTTCCAATAGCGCATCAGCCAAAAGTGAAGCCTGATGAGCCTCGGGGTTCAAAGATCGAGGATAAAGCGTGGTCGTGCTCATGATGATCTGCTTCCTTCCTGTTCGTACCGGCGACGCCGATACGAACAGGGAATCTCGAAGAGCTGACGGGGTCGCTAGCGGAGGAAATTGGTGACGACGTAGGCAATGGCGACGCCGAGGGCGAGCAAGGCGAGATTACGCAGTTGCTTTCGAATATTCGAGGGCCTCTTAGCGAGGTTCTGGTTATTGTCGTTGTCAGTCATGGGGTGTCCTTTCGTCATTGACTGCGTGAAGCGGGAGAATCTAGGCGGCATCGTCGGAGCTGAGCGCATCGCGTAGCGAGACTCGCGAACCGGTACGCAGCGCGTTGTTCCGGTAGAGCTTGGTGGCCATCCAGAAAAGCACTGGAATAGACAGCACCGCGATTGCGGCGGAGGTCGCCATCTGCCAGGCATCTACTCCATCGAGTCCGACGCGCATCGGCATGAGGTACGAGGAGAACAGCGGTACGAACGACAGGGCGTGCAACCAGCCGTTCTCAAGATTATTGGGCAGGACATAGAGCGCTAGTACCAGCAGCACCATCTGCAAGACCGAAAGCGGCATAACCGCAGAAGCTAAGTCTTCTTGGCGGGCCACGGTGGCCGCCAGCGCCGTGTTCAATAGCGCAAAGATGGCATATCCAAGCAAGAACCAGATCAGGAACCACACCAGGATAGGTCCAGCTTCCACGTCGAGTAGCGAGAAGCCTCCCACCACTGAGAACCCGAGCACCCCTGCGCCACCGATGACCAGTAATTGCGTGAGAGTTACCAGGCCGATGCCGATGAGCTTGCCGAGCAGCAACGGCGTGATACCGATTTTGGTCAGCAGGATTTCGACGACTCTCGAAGATTTTTCCTCCACGACCCCGGTGGTCAGGCTTTGAGCCGAATAAACCAGAGAGGTAAGGAGCGCACAGATCATGGCCGTGGCAAAGAGCATTCGAGGATTAAGCGTGAAGGCCTGAAATTGCTCCATGGAGTTCACGAGGAACCAACCGCCGATGCCTGCTGCTGCGGCGACTCCCAGGGCAAGTAATCCGGTGGTAATCAAGATGGTTCGATTGGCCGTCCGGGTGAGGATTTCGCGCCGAATTACCAATCCAGTTTCGCGGAACGTTCCGCTCAGGCCCGGCATGGTGTTAAGGCTTAGCGGCTGGGTGGTCATGAGATTCCTCCTGCATTCTGGGCGAGTTGTGCGTTGATGGTCAGTTCGCCACGTCCGGCGGAAATGAAGTCCTGGGACAGCAAGTCGTCCAAGGATCGCTGAATTGCTTCGATGCTGCGCAAGGAACCATGACGTTGCGCCGCCGCCAGTAGCGCCGGCGGCAGGTCCAGATCGGTTCCGGACATGGACACGAACACCGTGCTGTGGTCATCGGCGGGCAACGTGACTGTGAGCCCTCGGATCATGGCGATCTCTGCTGCGAAGCCCTCGGCATTCGCCGAGAACCTCAGCTGCCATCTGCTCTGGCCGTCGTTTTGCAATTCGGCGACACTGCCGCTGGCCTTCACTCGCCCTTGGTCGAGGACGCAAACCTTGTCGCAAAGACGTTCTACCAGGTCAAGCTGGTGGGATGAGAAGAGCACCCCCACACCGCGGGCAGCCTGTTCGCGAAGCAGCGAACCCATCGTGGCCACCGCGGTTGGGTCCAAACCAGAGAACGGTTCATCGAGGACCAGAAGCGCAGGATTGCCGACGAGCGAGACAGCCAACTGGACACGTTGCTGATTGCCCAGCGACAGGTCCTGGATTAAGGTTTTTTCCCGCCCGGTCAAGCCCAGGGAGCCGATAAGATCGTCGGCAACCGCTCTGGCCTGTTTTCCCATATGGCCTTCCAGCAGGGCAAAATGGATAATTTGCTCGCGGACTGGCATTTGCGGGTAGAGTCCGCGTTCTTCTGGCATGTAGCCGATGGCTCGACGATCTGCCGTGGTGATTGGTGATCCATCCCAGGTGATTTCTCCCCGGTCGGCGTTCAGCAATCCGAGGATTAGCCGCATCGTGGTGGTCTTGCCGGCGCCGTTACCGCCAATGAACCCGACGATCTCGCCGCGTTGAACCGAAAGGTCCATATCGTGCAGAACCGTGCGGTTGCCGAAGCTGCGGACGATGCCGGTGAGCTGCAGTCCGTTCATGAGGTGCTCCTCGTGTTGGTTTCGTTATCGATACCGACTCTATGGAGCGAAGAACGAGCTGACCCTGTACTTGAGTACAGTTCTGCATTGTTCTAAAGGCCAATATTCCTTCCTGAGCGGGAACTGATCAGCACTCCTGGCAGATTATTTGAGCGTATACTCGCAGACTATCGATTCGCTTCCCGCAGTTCGAAGTGTGGGTATTCGGCCTGCCGCCATTTAATCCAGCTGAATCATATAGAGCGGAATTATTGGTCTTTTGTATATGTGCCGCATGCGCGGGGCGGTGAAAAGTTGTTGGTGGCACAAAGCTGCCGGGCACGTCATCATCTAGATCGCGAAAACTGGAGAAACTCATGGTCAAGTTGCTTACCGCTGGAACCGTTGCACTCAACACCACACTTATTTCCTTGGCCGACTCGGCATTCAGCGGAGCATTGCTATGCCAGTACTTCGGATTCTCCTGCTAGCTCAGGTTGCGAATTCCACGCTGAGTAAAGGTATAAACGTTGCTCATGACTCAGTGGGCCATGGGATTCAGCAGCTGCCGATAGCCCCATGACGCGTTTTCGCGCAAATGCAGAATAAGGTGCTACAAGCCGCGCTGAGTCCATTCGCTCCTGCTCGCTGACCCTTGCGGCGCCGATACGGGACGCAGACAGCGGGATCCGGCATTAAGGACTTGCAGAAGGTTAAACGAAAAAGTCTCGGGACATCAAATCAACGATGTCCCGAGACTTTTACTTTTTGGTGCGCCCAGAGGGATTCGAACCCCCGGCCTCCTGTTCCGTAGACAGGCGCTCTATCCAGCTGAGCTATGGGCGCATATTTAGTTTGCTTGATTCACTCTCGCGAACCTCGAATAACTATACAGATGAAATTCGATCGGTACAAATCGCAGGTGGACGGTATCTATCGAAAGTGAACAGAAGGTTATGTGAAGAATCCAAAAGGGTACCGGTCTACGTGACCTTGGTCACATAAATGGGTTGATGTTCATCGATAAACCCCCGAAATTTCGGGAAATTTATCTTCCCAAGTCTAACATCAGCCCAATGCTGAGGATTGGGTCACACAATGTGCCAGCTGGAGTACCCCTAGCCTTGATTTATTGACAAATTCAGCCCAATGGAGGGAATGGATAATGAGCACGAGCTCCGATCAGAACGTAATCGACGCAGCGCCAACCACGCACGCAAAGTTGGCAGCTTGGGTTGAGGAAGTTGCCGCGCTGACGAAGCCCGAACGTGTTTATTGGGTCGACGGCTCCGCTGCGGAGAATGACCGCCTGACCGCTGAACTGGTTGAGGCCGGCACTCTGGTTAAGCTGACCGACCCGAACTTCCCGAATTCCTACGCAGGATTCTCGGATCCGAAGGACGTCGCCCGTGTTGAGGAGCGCACCTTCATCTGCTCGGAGAAGGAAGAAGACGCCGGCTTCACCAATAACTGGGAAGACCCAGCGAAGATGAAGTCGATGCTCAACGGACTGTTCGACGGATCGATGCGCGGACGCACCATGTACGTCATTCCTTTCGTCATGGGCCCGCTGAACGCCGACGAGCCTGCATACGGTGTAGAGCTGACCGACTCCGCCTACGTGGTCGCTTCGATGCGCGTCATGGCCAAGATCGGTAGCGAAGTGCTGCGCAAGATGGAAGCCGAAGAAGCCTTCTTTGTTCCTGCGTTGCACTCGGTCGGCGCACCGCTTAAGCCAGGGCAGGAAGATGTCGTCTGGCCATGCAACGAAGACAAGTGGATCGTGCACTTCCCCGAAGAGCGCGCCATCATGTCTTACGGCTCGGGCTACGGCGGAAACGCCCTGCTGGGCAAGAAGTGCTACTCGCTGCGCATTGCCTCGGCAATGGCCCGCGACGAGGGTTGGCTCGCCGAGCACATGCTGATCCTGAAGCTGACCAGCCCACAGGGCAGGTCCTACAACATTGCAGCGGCCTTCCCCTCGGCCTGCGGCAAGACGAACCTCGCCCTGCTGGAACCAACCATTGAAGGCTGGAAAGCCGAGACGCTGGGCGATGACATCAACTGGATGCGCATCGGCAAGGACGGCGAGCTGCGCGGGGTGAACCCGGAATACGGCCTGTTCGGTGTGGCGCCGGGCACCGGGTGGTCCACCAACCCGAACGCCATGCGTGCCATCACCAAGGGCAACTCCATCTTCACCAACGTAGCGCTGACCGACGAAGGCGGCGTCTGGTGGGAGGGCATGACCGACGAGGCTCCGGCGCACCTGACCGACTGGTTGGGCAATGACTGGACGCCAGAGTCGGGCACCAACGCGGCGCACCCGAACTCCCGTTTCTGCACCCCGATCGACCAGGTCGATATGCTGTCCGAGGATTACTACTCGCCAAACGGCGTGAAGATCGACGCGATCCTCTTCGGCGGACGTCGCAAGACGACCATCCCGCTGGTGACCGAGGCACGCAGCTGGACCAACGGCATCTTCATGGGTTCAACCCTGTCCTCGGAGACCACCGCCGCCGCTTCCGGCGCAACCGGTGTGATCCGCCGCGACCCGATGGCCATGCTGCCATTCATTGGCTACAACGCAGGGGACTACCTGAACCACTGGGACAAGATCTCCGAGAAGCTCAACCCGGAGCAGATGCCGAAGATCTTCTTGGTCAACTGGTTCCGCCGCACCGCCGACGGCGGCTTCGCATGGCCTGGTTTCGGAGATAACTCGCGCGTGCTCAAGTGGGCCATCGAGCGTATCGAAGGCACCGCGGACGCCAAGGAGACCATCATCGGCAACGTGCCAACCGGCGACTCCCTGGACCTGACGGGTCTGAAGGATTTCACCCCAGCCGACGTGGAGGCCGCCGTGGCGGTCAACAAGGACGAATGGGCCACCGAGGTCGAGGGAATCGAAGAATGGTACGAGAACTTCGGTGACGCGCTGCCAGCATCGCTGCGTGCCGAGCTCGACGGTTTGAAAGCCCGCCTCAGCGCCTAGCTTTCGGTGGCAGAAGATCCCGTGGGATCCGCAGAACTGCGGATTCCGCGGGATCTTCGTTTAACCACGCGGAGTTGATTGCCCGCCCATCGCTAGGGGTGCTCCATGGCGCCGGGGTGGAAACGATCCGCGGTGTAGAGGAGCGCGCCAAACGCGATCAGCGAACTGGCCACCGCGGTGAGCGCAAAGGCCAACGCGGAATCCGCCCCGGACAGACCGACCAGCGGGGTGGCTAACGCGCCGATGAGGAATTGCGCCGACCCCAAGAGTGCGGAGCCCGAGCCCGAAACATCGCGCACCTCGGCCAACGCCAATCCGGTGGTATTGCCCATGGTGAAGCCGATCGAGGAGACCAGCACGAAGATCACCGCCGCCAGGCCCAGACTGCGTATCTGGAGCATCGCCAGCAGGAGGATCACCAGGCTTGCGCCCAGCAGAATCGTCAGCGCGACCGATATGGTGCGGCGTAGCGGGACCCGGCCCACCAGCCGTGCAGAGACCAAGCCCGAAAGGATCAGGCCCGCCGCGTTGAGGCCGAAGCATAGGGCGTAGCCCCGCGCGCTGAGACCCAGCACCTCTTGATAGAGGAAGGGCGAGGCCGAGACATAGGCCATCATCGCGCCGAAAGCGAAGCCGAACTGGACCAGGTAGCCGACAAATCGCCGGCGGGAGAGCGCCAGCTTCAGCGGGGCAAGGAAATTTCCGCCCGAACGTGCCGCGGGGGCGAGGGTTTCTCGGTAGATGGCCAGGGATCCGGTGACCATGAGCAGCGCGGCGGCGCTGAGCACCCACAGCACCAGGCGGAAGCCGCCTAGCTCACCGAGGTAGGCTCCCAAGAGCGGCGCCACCGCCGGAGCTATTGCCCCGAAAGTCATCAAAATGCTGAAGGTTCGTGCGGTCTGGACGCCCTTGGTCGTGTCGGCCACGATCGCCTTGGAAATCACCACGCCCGCCGCTCCGCCGATGCCTTGCAAACCGCGGGCGATGCTCAACGCCTCCAAGGATGGCGCCAGCGCGGCGGCCACCGAGGCCAGCACGAATAATGCGGTGCCCCAGCGCAACGGCCTGGCGCGGCCTAGCCGGTCCGAGAGCGCTCCCCACAGGAGCTGTCCAAGGCCCATCCCCAGCAGGAAGAAGGTCAGGGTCAGCTGGATCGCCGAAGCGGAAGTGGAGAACTCCTGCGTCATCGCCGGGAAGGAAGGCAGATACATGTCCGTGGCCAGCGGGCCGGTGGTGCCCAGCAGGATCAGCAGGGCAAAAAGCGGTGGGGTCAAGCGTGAGCGCTCGAAGGCAGAAGGCATAAGCCCATTCTAGAAGCGGAAACCGCCCTAGCTACGCTTGTTCCCTAGCGAGGTCCGTCGCGGGTACCTGCTCCAGCGGACCGGGCGGTTTGGCGGCAAACCAGGTCACCCCGGCACCGGCCAGCGCCACGCAAAGGATGCCGAGCAGGGACAACCAACCCAGCTGCTCACCGAGCACCAGCCAACCGATCAGCGTGCCCATGGCCGGGTCGATGGCGAACAGCGTACCCACCACGCGGGCCGAGGATATGCGAGCCGCCAGGGTGTCCACCAGATAGGGGATGGCCACCCCGATCGCGCCGCTCAGGGCCAGTAGTCCCCATTGCGCTCCGGTCACCTCGGCAACCTTCGGGATGCCGAAGGGCAAGGAGACCAGCGCGGCGATCGACACGGACAGCGCCAGCGAGCTGACGGAGGAGTCGCCTGCCTTGCCTACCTTCTCGGCCAGCAGGGTATACAACGCGAAGCAGAGTCCCGCCCCGATGCCGAAGGCGAAGCCGAGCAGATCGAAATGGCCGCCGGGCCCGGCAATGAGAATCACCCCGCCCAGGGCGAGCAATGCCCAGGCGGCTTCGCGGATACGGCGGGAGAACACCAGCGCCACCACCGCAGGGCCCAGAAAATCCAGGGTGACGGCAACGCCTAGGGGCAAATATTCGATCGCCTTATAAAGCAACAAGTTCATCGCCGCCATGACGATTCCGTAGCAGGCAATCGCCGACCACGCGCTCGCGCTGTGCCCGCGCACGGTCGGACGCAAGAAGACCAGCAGCACCACGGCCGCAAGGACTAGCCGCAAGGAACTGACGGCGGGTGAGCCGAGTGCCTCGAACATGCTTGCCGAGATTGCCGAGGAGCTCTGCACTCCGATCGAACCCAGCACCACGAAAAGCGCCGCGCGGCCACCCGAATGTGGCGGGGCGGCCGGTTTGCTTTGAGCTTGGGAGTTCATAGGGGGACAACCTTTTTCGAGTCGGGGCCTCTCTGATTGAAGTGCAGGCAGGTCAGTTGGCCAAGAATACGGCGTGGAATTGTCACAATCCGGGTTCAGTTTCCATCTACCGACGGGTAAGTGGGTGCAAAATCAACTAAATATGAAAAGATGAATCCATGGTTTTGGCACGATTGATTCTAGGGTTGCTTTGTTTGGCGCCGATGACTGGTTACGAGCTCAAGAAGCACTTTGACTCCTCTATTAATCACTTCTGGAACGCCGACAAGGCACAGATCTACCGCACGTTGGCGCAGCTGGTGGATCAAGGCTGGGCCACGGTGACCACCGTGGCCCAGTCGAATTATCCCGACCGCCAGGAGCACCACATCACCGATGCGGGGCGCGAGGCCCTGGTCGGGTGGCTCTCCAACGGCGCGGCCCACGGTGCCGAACGAGATCCGTTCATGGGCCAGGTCTTTTTCGCTGCCGAGCTGCCGCGCGAGGACATCGACCAGCTGCTGGTCGAACGCCGGGCCAAGACGCAGGCGATCCTGGATGACTACCTCTCGCAGCGCGAGGGCATCGATATGCGAGCTGCCGCGGACCGTCGTAGCTTCCTGATGGCCGCCACCTTGGACCATGCAATCCGACAGCAGGCCGCCGAGCTGGAGTGGCTCGACGCAGTATTGGAGCATCTGCCATGACGCTAGGCAAAGATCAGGGGCCCACGGCGAAGAAATTCACCCGCGAGGCTACCGATTACCCCGAGCTGCATCCGGCTCGCCGGCAGGCGGGGCCGCATAAGCACGAACAGACGCTGGTGTTCCTGCATGGCGGAAACGTCGGCAACTGGAGCTGGGATCCGCAGGTCCTGGCCTTTGGCGACTATAACGTCTTGACCTTGCACCTGCCGGCCTTCGGCGCGCGCAGCGAAGAAACCTGGCAGGGACTGGATTCCGCCGCAGACGATGTGGCGGCGCTGATCGCCGACGAAGTATCCGAAGGCGGAGTGCATCTAGTCGGGATGTCGCTCGGCGGTGTCATTGCCTTGCATGTGGCGGCCCGGCATCCGGAACTGATCGATTCGCTGTTGCTGACCGGCACTCCGGTCACCGGAGTGCCGGCCGCGGCACGTGCGGTGAACCGGATGCAGCTCAAGCTCATCGGCAGCGAATGGTACTGGCGGTTCCAAGCCGGCGCCTACGGCATGGTGGATGACGAAAGGGAGCTGTTCACCGAACACGGGGTGATGCTGAAGCCGGAGAATCTGCGCGCCATCATGGACGATCTGGATCCCGGAGGAGTGCCGGAAAGGCTCTCTGCCTACACCGGCCCGGTGCTCGCGCTGGCTGGGGGCAAAGAACCCAAACTCGTGCAGAAGTCTTTCGCGGCGCTCCGCGAGGAGCTTGGGCAGGCGGTGACCCGGGTGGTCCCGGGAATGCACCACCAATGGAATATTGAGAACCCCTTGCTGTTCAACTCCGTGGTGCGGCGTTGGATTACCGACTCGACGATCCACCCGATCCTCGTAGATCCGCTAACCGCCAAGCCATCGAAACAGCCCAAGGCTTCCAAGCAGGCAAAGCCCGAGCGCGCGGCAACTGTTGAAGCGCCCGCAGAAAAGCCGGAGCGAGCCTCAGCGCCGCAGTCCGCGGTCCCGGACGAGAAACCGAAAGCTAAAAAGCCCGAGAAGAAGTGAATGGCTTCGGCTGACAGCTAAGCGCGGTGCAGCTGCCCCCATTGATGTAGCTGCACCGCGCTTAGCCGGTCTATATTCAGGCTGCTAGCCAAACATCCGGTCCGAAGACCTCGTAGTGGATGTGCTGGGCTGGGACGCCGGCGGCCAGCGCCTGGCCGCGGACCGCGTGCATGAACGGCAGTGGCCCGCACAGGTAGAGGTGGCTGCCGGCGGCAACCTGATCGCTCAGGTCCATGAAGCCCGCGGTGGCCTCGATGCGTTCCGGAAGTTCTCCGCGTTCGAACCAGGTGCGCAGCTTCGCCTGTGGCAGCTGGGACAGCGAATCGAGCATCTGCTCGCGCAGCGGCCAGGAGGCGTAGTCCCGGTCCGCATGCAGCACGGTGATTTCACGGGTCGAGCCGTGCGCCGCCAGGGTGCTCAGGGCCGCGGCGCTCGGAGTGCAGCCGATGCCAGCGGTGGCGATGACCAGCGGTGCGCCAGAAACGTCGATGATGAGGTCTCCATAGGGATTTGAAAGTTCGACTTCGTCCCCGACCTGCAGCGCGCCATGCAGGACCGGGCTGAACTCGCCAGCCACATCAAGTTTCACGGTGAACGTGCGCCGTGCGGTGTTCTCGATATCCGCGCTGAGCGTGTACTGGCGAACCTGGCGCAGGCCATCGGCCATCGGCATGCGCACCGAAATGAATTGTCCGGGCTTGGCTAGGGTAGCCGCGGTGTCATCGCCCGGCTCGAAGCTGAAGGTCAGCGAGCCGTTGGCAGCTTCGGTACGTTCGATGAGCCTCCACGGGCTGTAGACGACGTCGTTTGCCTGCTGAGCGTACAAGCCCTTTTCGATCTTGATCAGCGCGTGGGCCATCAGCCAGTACACCTCGCTCCAGGCCTCCGCGATTTCCTGGGTCAGCGCGTCGCCAAGGTCCTCGGCGATGGCGGCGAACAGGTGCTCATGCACGATGGGGTACTGCTCCTCGACGACACCGAGCGAGCTGTGCTTGTGCGCAATGCGGGCCAGCATGGTTTCGGGCAGCGTCGCTGGCGAATTCAACAGGTGGGCGGCGAAGACCGCGATGGAGCCGGCGAGAGCCTGCTGCTGCGTTCCGTTCTTCTGGTTCGACCGGGAGAAGATTCCGTCGAGCAGCTGCGGGTGAGCGGCAAAGAGCCGCTCATAGAATTTTGGGGTGATGCTGGAGATGCGCTGACCAATAATCGGCAGCGTGGCTTCGATGATTGGGCGGGACTGGTTTGAAAGCATCTGGTCTCCTTGAAGGCGGGAATAACTTGTATTTGAAATACAAGATTATGCTTTTAGTTCTACTCCTTGTAGAAGATGATTGCAAATCGATCAGGAACTTAGCGGAAGCCCAGGGCTTGGCTACGCGCCATGACGAACAGTGGGGAAGGGGAGGAGACCAATTGCCGGCGAGTTTTCGCAAATCTCTTTGACCGTCAACGGGTCTAGGGAAGCATAAAAGGCTTCTCTGGCCGCCCGCAATGCCAAGCGCAGCCGGCAACCGCCAGCCAGGGGGCAATCGTCCGTTGCGTCATGAGATGTGCAGTCCACGACATCTTCACGCCAATCCAGCCGGCGCAAGAGCGCGCCCACGGAGAACGCTAAACCTTGCTCGGTCATCTGCGCGCCACCATGACGCCCACGGGTGACCTCGATGAGGCCCAGGGTGCGCAATTCCAGTACGGCCTTGGCCACGTGGTTATAGGGAACCCCGACCAGGTCGGAAACTTCACGGCTGGTCAGTTGGCCTACGCCCGGTGCGCCTAGAACCATTACGGTTCGTAGGCACACGTCGGCGAAGGCGCTGAGTTTCATGAACTCAAGTCTACTGCTGGGTGTTGGCCCACACCGACTCGGCGGATTCCGCGGCAGGATCTTCGAAGGTCCACTCGCCGCCTGGTTCGGACGGCATGGCGTATGGCTGGACAATCGCCAGCGCCGCGCCGACCTTGTGCTCGGCCACCACATGGATGGCGTCGCGGTCATCTGCTTCGAGCAGCACGTCCGAGGCGATCGCAATCGCATCGAAGTGGGTTCCCTGCTGGTTGAGCACCTCAACCAGATCCGCGGCCATGGCCTCGGTGTCGATGTCCGCATCCGGGTCTTCGGGGTTGTCCGTTGGTGGAACCGCGATCAGACGCAGCTCTGGCTCGCCATCGGCTTCCGTGGGTTCCAAGGCGATAGCGAAAGGCAGGAAGACGCCCTGCTCCTCAAGCTGCTCGCGGGCCACACCCAGTGCGGTGCCCAAAACCTTGTTCAGTGCGTCCTTGACGGACTCGTCTAGTTCTTCGAGATTCATGGCTTTGACCCCTTTACTTGGTGGTGTTTGCTTCGCGCACGATTGCTAAAACCGTATCGCGAATCGGTTCGATATGCTGCGCCGTGGCGCCTTCACCGTTGAAACGCAGGAACGGTTCGGTATTCGAAGGACGCAAATTGATCCACCAGCTGCCGTCCTGTGCGCTGAAGGTTGTGCCATCCAGCGTGCTGACGTCCACCGGCTGGCCGGCAAAATGCGCTACCACCCGAGCGATGGCACCAGCCTTGTCCGCGACCTCCGAATTGATTTCCCCGGTGGCAACATAAGGCTCGTATTCCCGGCCCAACTCGGAAAGCGGCAACTGCTGCTCACCCAAGGCCGCCAACACGTGCATGGCAGCGAGCATGCCGGTATCGGCATTGTAGAAATCACGGAAATAATAGTGAGCCGAGTGCTCACCGCCGAACACCGCCCCCTGGACCGCCATCTCGGCCTTGATGAACGAATGACCCACACGGGTCTCCACCGGAACACCACCGAACTTCTGCACAAACTCGGGCACCGCCTTGGAAGTGATCAGATTGTGGATGACCACCGGTTGCTGCTCGCCCTCGGCCTGCACCCGCGCGATCTCCCGGACCGCCACCAAGGCGGTAATCGCCGAAGGAGACAACGGCAGGCCGCGCTCGTCGATCACGAAGCAACGATCCGCATCCCCGTCGAAGGCCAGCCCCAGGTCCGCGCCGTGCTCCAGCACCGCCGCCTGCAGATCCTTGAGGTTTTCCGGTTCCAGCGGGTTAGCCGGATGGTTCGGGAAGGTCCCATCGAGGTCGAAATACAGTGGCACGATCTCCAGCGGCAGGCCGGGAAGGACCTGATCTCCGAGAACCGCGGGCGTGGTCAAACCGCCCATGCCATTGCCGGCATCAACCACCAGCTTCAGCGGGCGGATCGCGGAAAGGTCCACCAGGTCGCGCAGGTAGCCTGCGTAGTCGGCCAGCACGTCGCGTTCGCTGACGGTGCCCTGGGCGCCGTCACCGGAAACCGGCAGGCCCTCATCCAGGTACTGCTGAGCCAAGTCACGAATGTCGAAAAGCCCGGTGTCCGAAGAAATCGGCCGTGCCCCGGCCTTGGACATCTTGATCCCGTTGTACTGGGCGGGGTTATGGCTGGCGGTGAACACCACGCCGGCGGCCCTGTGCTTGCCGGAGGCAAAATAAAGTTCATCGGTGGAGATCAGGCCGAGCATCACCACATTGGCGCCGCGGTAGGTGGCGCCCCGGGCGAAAGCCTGGGCAAAAGTCGTGCTTGACGGGCGCATGTCGCCGCCAACGAGGACATCCTTCCCGGCCAGGGACAACACGTCGACAAAAGCGGCGCCGATAGCTTCGACGGCTTCGGCATCCAGGCTTTCACCGACTACGCCTCGCACGTCATAGGCTTTGAAACTCTGGTTCAGGTCAATTTCTTCACTCACAGCATTCAGACTACCGGTTTGGCGGTGCCAGGCGGTGGCGAATGGCCAGTTAGTACATGGGAAATGGCTTACACTTCCACGCGGTTGTACCCAATGCGCGCCGAGGAGAACAAAAACGTGGGCCGATACTGAAATACTGTGGATATGGAAGCCACACAGCACAATGATCTGAAGACTCTCGCGCTGCAGAAACTGCGTGCCCTCGTACAGCATCCCGAGGCACAGTTTCACGACGGACAGTACGAAGCGATTAGCGCGCTGGTCGAAGAACGCCGCAGAGCGCTGGTGGTGCAACGCACCGGCTGGGGTAAATCTGCGGTGTACTTCATTTCCTCGTTGTTGTTGCGTGAACAGGGCTTCGGCCCCACCCTGATCGTCTCCCCGCTGCTGGCCCTGATGCGGGATCAGGTGGCCGCGGCAGAGCGTGCCGGAGTGCGGGCCGCGGCAATCAACTCCGCCAATGTACTCGAATGGCGCGAGATTCTGTCCAAGCTGGAACGCGACGAGATCGATGTGCTGCTGGTTTCGCCCGAGCGCCTGAACAATCCCTCGTTCCGGGAACAGCAGCTGCCGATGCTGATGAGCCGCCTGGGGCTGTTGGTGATTGACGAAGCCCACTGCATTTCCGACTGGGGACACGATTTCCGCCCCGACTACCGGCGCATTCGTGACCTGATCAACCGTCTCCCGCAGGGCCTGCCGGTGCTTGCCACCACCGCAACCGCGAACTCCCGCGTGGTGCAGGACGTGGCCGAACAGCTCTCCGGCGGAACCCAAGAAGTCTTCACCTTGCGCGGCACGCTCGCCCGCGACTCGCTTCGCTTAGGGGTGCTCCGCCTGCCCTCGCCCCGAATGCAGCTAGCCTGGCTGCTCAGCCACATCGACGACTTCCACGGCTCGGGAATCATCTACACCTTAACCGTCTCTGCCGCCGAAGACATCGCCCGGCTGCTGCGCGATGCCGGGCATCCGGTTGCCGCCTACACCGGACGCACCGACATAGAAGAACGCGAAAAACTCGAACGCGCGCTGAAAGCCAATGAAGTCAAGGCGCTCATCGCCACCAGTGCCTTGGGCATGGGCTTCGACAAACCAGATCTGGGCTTTGTCATCCACGTGGGGGCGCCAAGCTCACCGGTTGCCTATTACCAGCAGGTCGGTCGCGCCGGTCGTGGCAGCATCAATGCCGATGTCTTGCTGCTGCCGGGCTCGGATGACGCAGAAATCTGGGACTATTTCGCTACCAGCTCCATGCCCGACCAGAACCGGGCGAACCAGGTCCTGGAGGCCTTGGCCCAAACCGACGGGGCGATGAGCGTGCCAGCTCTGGAAAGCGCAGTGAACCTGCGGCGCTCCCCGCTGGAGCTGCTGCTCAAGGTCCTCGCCGTAGATGGTGCCGTCGAACGCGTGGCCGGCGGATGGATGCGCACCGACATGCCTTGGGCCTACGACGCAGAGCGCTATAAGCGAGTGGCGCAAAGCCGGGTGCATGAACAGACCCTGATGATTGATTATGAGAACACCCGGGGTTGCCGAATGGAGTTCCTCACCAAGGCGCTTGACGACCCGGAATCAGCCCCTTGCGGACGCTGCGATAACTGCGCTGGCACCTGGTTCGATGACCACATCCCGGATGCGTCCAAAGACAACGCCCAAGCCGCCCTGGTGCGTGCCGGCGTCCAGATAGAACCACGCAAGCTCTACCCCTCGGGTCTGCAGCGACTGGGGCATTCGCTGAAGGGCAAAATCCCGGTGGATGAGCAATTGGCCACCGGCCGCTCGCTGGCACGACTGACCGACCTAGGCTGGGGTAACCGGTTGCGTCAGCTCTTCGCTGACCCGGTGGACAAGCCAATTGACCCCGCCATGCTCGAGGCCTGCACCAAGGTGCTGGCCGAGTGGAACTGGGAACAGCGTCCGGTCGCCGTACTGGCGATGCCCTCGACCAAGCGTCCACAGTTGATCGGTTCGTTGGCTCAGGGGCTGGCGCAGATCGGCCGGCTACGTTATCTGGGGCAGCTGGAATACCGCGGGACGCCGCCACAGGGCGGACCGGGCGGTAACTCGGCCTTCCGTCTGGCAGCCGTGGCAGACGCCTTCGAAATTCCTGCACAGATCGATCAACTGCTGTCCACCGCACCGGGGCCGGTGATGCTGGTTGACGATCTCGCCGACTCCCGCTGGTCCTTGGCGATGGCGGGCCGTGCATTGCGGATCGCCGGAGCACCGGGTGTTTTGCCTTTCACTCTGGGCATAGCAGGGTAATTGCACAGTTAAACGAAGTAGTCTGGATGTATGGAGATCGTCATCTGGCTCGTTGTTGCTATTGCTGTTATTACCCTCGGTTACGTGTGGCTTCAATCTGTCCGGAAGAAAAATACTACTCAGATTTCGCAAGCTATCAGTCGGGAAGCAGCGAAGGATGCAAACGCGAAGCTCGATGACAGCTCACGCAACGCCATCTATCGGAACCTTGCTAAGGGCGACGTCATGGGGGCCGTGCAGAATTATCGTGCGGTAACCGGTGACACGGTAAAGAACTGCGTGATCGCAGTGCGTAGCCTCGACGCTTATCCGCAGACCGCGCCGGTTAAGGAACTGCCGGTTGATGAAGCCGAAATTCAGGCGCTTCGGGACAAGCTGGAAGCTCAGATCGCCGATTCCGAAGAGGACTCGGGCGTGGCGACGTCTCCGGCCGTTGCCCCGGAAGCCGATGAGGATAAGTCTGACGATCTGTGGGTAGTTCCCGAAGAGTGGAGCAATCAGTTCGGCTCCGAGCAAGAACATAGCGCCACGCATTTTAAGATGGCCTTCGAAGTTGAGGGAGAGGCGCACGAGTTCTCCAGCGAAGAACTGCCACCCAACGAATACGATCAGCTGTTCTCGATGCTGCGGGACGAGAACTTTTCTGGTGCCGCCGAAATCCTGCACGGACACACGGGACTCCCCGTCGAAGACCTTGAACGCATGATCTCTACTTCGCCAATTGCCGGGCAAAGCTCGCATGGGAACGTGGCAGATTTTCGATTCGAAGGCCAAGGCCCAGATGGACCGGTGCACTTCGACGCGGCCGATCTGCCCGAAGCAGAACGCGAAGCGTTATTTGACGCCATCGCGCACACCGACCTTGAACGAATGTCCGAGATCATTGTGCGCCACACGAAATTGCCTGATGACGTCGTGCAAAACATGCTTCGCACCTTCGTGAAGCGCAAGGACTAGATTCGTCGCCAATTTCGTTGCTTCGTGCTCAACGGATGGCTATCGTGAGGAGATACCAGCCAGTTCGACCGCTCACGAAAGGAACCTGACCGTGGATCCAAGCGACAAGGATGCGGACGAGAACTTACCTCCGATCGGCGATGACCAGCAGCAGAACGAGCAGCTAAATGAAGAAGCCGCAGCCAAGCTGCGCGAGGCAGAAGAACGGATCAAGGAAGCCGCGCACGATGTAGAGCGCGACCTGAAATGATCATCGAAAGCCCCTGAACTTTCGGCTCAACCGCCGTGTTCGGGGGTCTCTGCGTTAACGTGCCAATACCGGGCGGACATCCGGAAGCAGTAATTCTGCAAAGACCTAGAAGAAAAGTAAAACCCCCTAGTCACCTAGGGGGTTTTGGCGGACACGGGGAGATTCGAACTCCCGGTCGAGTTTAACCCCGACACTTCATTAGCAGTGAAGCCCATTCGGCCGCTCTGGCACGTATCCATCCGCTGTTTCCAGCAGAATCTAGCCTACCCGAACATGGTCGAGTGTTCCAAAACGAGAGTGTTAACGTACCTGTCGCCACAGGAATTCGTAGCTCGTAGCCAACATTCTGGCGGTCGATTCGTTGTCCGTGGAACCGGCATGCCCACCGTCTTCCGGTTCGTGGTAGCGAACGTTGGCGATGCCCTTGTCGATCATTCTCGCCGCCATCTTACGGGCTTGAGAGGGGCCAACTCGGTCATCGGTGGTAGTCGTCCAAATCAGCGATGCCGGGTAATCATCGGTCGGGTGCGGTTGATCATCCAAGCGATGCAGTGGGGAGAACGTGCGCAAGAACACCCAGTCCTGTGGAACGTCGGGATCTCCGTACTCGGCAATCCACGAGTGCCCCGCCGCCAGCTGGGTATACCGTTGCATATCCAGCAATGGCACACCGCAAGAGATCGCGCCGAACAGCTGCGGGTAGCCGGCAATCATATTGCCCATCAACAGGCCACCGTTGGACCGTCCGGTCGCCGCCAGCCGGGCGCGACGGGTCACACCGCGGGCGACCAGGTCTTCGGCTATGGCTGCGAAGTCTTCATAGGCACGATGGCGGTTTTCGCGTAATGCCGCACGATGCCAGCTGGGGCCGTATTCGCCGCCGCCACGAATGTTGGTCATGACGTATACCGGCAGGCGCCCATTGCCGGAGCGTCTACTCAACCATCCGGCTCCCATAGCCGGGGCATAACCCGGAGTCATGCTGTGCTGGAAACCGCCATAGCCGTCCATCAACACAGAATTTTCGCCGTCGAGTTTCAACCGCGCATCGGCGACTTGGAAGTAGGGCACACGAGTCCCATCGTTGGAGCGCGCAAAATGCTGCGTCACGCTGAACCCGGCAGCGTCAAAACGCTCGGGAGATCGCTTTACGACTTCTGGCTCCGCTCCGATCGACCCACGAAATAAGGTTGTCGGGGTGGTGAAGCCGGTGACCGTCATCCAATAATCATCGGCGGTCGCGGCATCCTCATCGTCCACCGCTCCCACCGAAACGCTGAGCATCGGGTCGGCGAGCGGCAGGGATGTTTCGGCAAAGTTCTCGCGCAGGTCGAATACCCGAATCTGCGCGGCCACATCGTGTAGCAACGAGACCAGCAGGTAGTTGGCGGTGAAGTCCATGCCTTGCAGGGAAGTCTTCGCATCCGGTTGGAAGATGACCTTCTGGATGCGGCCGTCGTTCAGGAAATCGGTGAGATTGCCGATTGCCAGGGACCCTGCAGGAATGAGCTCTGCATGATGTTCCCAGTCGGTTTGCGGGGCGAACAACACCCATTGGCGGTGCAGGCTGACCTGCACATCGGTCGGGACCTCAATATTATGGTGGGTCCCGTCGAGGATGACGCCGGTGCGTGAGTTGTAGAAGTCGATGGCATCGGTAGTCACGATGCGTTCAAAGCCCGGAGCCGAATCGAAATAGCAGAAGGCCGCTACATGTTCTTGGGCAACTTCAAAAACGACCTCGGCATCTTCCAGAGCTGTACCGCGGGTGAGCTTTCGTGCGGTGCGTGCATAAGTTGAACGTGTCGTATCGGACTCGTTGGTAGCCGAAGCGACCAGCAACGTATTTTCATCGATCCAGCTTGCCGAGGTCTTTGCAACGGCGAGGTCGAAACCGTCATCGATGAAGCGCAGGGTTTCCAAATCGAATTCACGCACACGCACCTGATCTCCACCGTCGGGGCTTAACCGGATGAGTGCCCTGCGGTGTGGCTGTCCTTCTGCCGGCCGCAAAAACGCGGACCCGGCGAAGTGCCATGGTTCACCCTGCTGCAGGGCATAGCCGTCCATGTCCAACAGAATTTCCCACTGGGGATTCTCGGTGCGATATGAATCCCACGTGGTACGGCGCCAGAGGCCCAGGCGGTGCTCGGCATCCCGCCAGAAGTTGTAGTAGTAGTCTCCGCGCTTGGTGACCATCGGGATGCGGTCCTGAGCATCCAGCACCCGGCGAATAGCGTCGACCCTTTGCGAAAAGTCGGCATCGTGAAGTTCGGCTTCGGTGCGTTGAGTTTGCGCGCGGACCCATTCCAACGCGGCATCATCGTGGGTGGCTTCTAGCCAGGCATAAGGATCGGTCGTTTCCAGGGATTCAGACGGCGTTGAAGGCATAGCCACAGTCTATGCATTCAAGGTAGATCATGGGCCAGCGACGCTCTTTTGAATTTGGGCCGCAGCTTTTGCCGGGAGGCTGGGGCGCTTGATGGCGTGACAAGTTGCTTCTAGGCAATAATCTTGGAAGGTGAGCAACTTCTGGGAAGAACCCCAACCACAGTACAACGTCGCTATAGTTGGCGCTGGCCCGCGCGGTACCAGTGTCATCGAACGCCTAGCTAAGCTGGCCGTCAAGGTGCCCAAGCTGGCTACCTTGGTACGCGTAACGGTGTTCGACCCGTACCGCCCGGGGTCCGGGCATGTATGGAATCCAAAACAGTCGCTACACTTCCTGATGAACACCCCTGCCTCATTTCCAACGGTAGCTCCCGAAAGGGTCGCAGCTGAACCGGGGCTTAGCTTCCGGCAGTTTGTGGAGGCCAATGGGGATGGCCTCCGGCTCGAAGAGCGTCAAGCCGCTGCGCTGCGCGCCACGCAACCTGGCACCTACCCGCCACGAGCAATTTACGGTCGTTACCTAGAACACGTTTATGACTCGTGCGCCCGCGTGCTCGATGAGCATCCGAATTTCGTTTTGAACTACATCCGCGCTGAAGTGTTGGCGGTTCGCCCGCAGGAGGCTGGCTACCGACTGGATTACCGGTCCTTTGCCCAAGGAGATCCTGGCGCCGGGCACTTAGAGTTCGACAGCGTCGTTCTGGCATTGGGGCATCAGGATGCTGAATTGAACCCGTGGCAAAAACAGCTGCAACGGGCAGCCGAACAAGATGGTGCCACATATCTGCCGCCAAACATTCCGGCGGATGTCGACTACTCGAACTTCAAATCAGGCGAGTCGGCACTGCTGCGCGGAATGGGGCTAAATTTCTTCGACGGCATGGCCGAATTGACTAGCGGCCGCGGAGGAATTTTCAAGGAAGTGAGCCAAGAACCGGGACACCGATTCGAATACATCGCCTCGGGGAAGGAGCCCAAGCTGATCGCGGCTTCACGTCGGGGCACCCCCTATTGGGGGAAACCGGTCGTAGAAGAATTTATTCCAGCGGAAATCACCCTGCGTTTCCTGCACGCCGAAGAGCTGATCGGAAAGGTCGCCGAAGCTCGTCATTCGAATCCGGACGCCGCCTTAAGCTTTTCCCGCCATATCTGGCCCCAGCTGCACCGCGACATACTGTGGGTCTACTACTCAAAATGCGTCGCCACCGAGGCGGCCGGACCGACCGCGGACGCCAGCCGGTTGCTAGCCGGGTTGGAACGGATCCTCGAAGCTGAACACCACGAAGGCAATCAGGTGTGGCTCAGCGAACTGCGCGACTACATTGATCAGTTCCCGCACCTGAAATGGTTGGACATTCCGGCTTTGGCGCGACCTTTTGACCAGGTTGGCTTCGGTTCCCATGAGCAGTACCAGCAGGCGGTGCGCGACTATCTCGTTGGCAATGCGCAGCACAGTTCCGCCGGGCTGCGCGACCCGCTGTCCTGTGCCATCATGACGATGAACGCCGGGCGCATGGTTATTAAGGACCTGGTAACCAAGGGGATCTTGGACGAGCAGTCCCGAATTGAAGAAGTGCAGGCCCACTTTGAGCCGCTGGTCGAAGGCCTGTCCTCGGGGCCACCCCTGGAACGGATCGAACAGCTCCTGGCGCTGTCCCGCGCAGGGCTGGTGAGCTTTATCGGGCCAGAACCCGAGTTCGGATTCGACGATGTACGCGGAAAGTTCACTGTTTCCTCGCCGTGGGTAGATACCGAGATCTATGGCGCGAAGGTCTTGTGCGAAGCGATGATGCCCAGCAACAGGGTACTGCAGAACAACACCCCACTAATCACCCAACTGCTAGCCGACAAGGTGGCCCGCGCGCATACCTGGCGCAACGCCGAAGGCGAACAGATGACGGGATCCGGATTCGACGTGGTGGGCGAGCCCTACCGGCTGATCAACGCAGAAGGTCTGGCCCATCGCGGAATATTCGTGCTCGGCTTGCAGCTTTCCTCGGCACAGTGGGGGACTGCAATTGCGGCCCAGGCCGGAGACCCGACGCACCCGGCCGCGCAAACCTTGCACGATGCGGAGCAGGTGGTCATCGAGATTGCCCGCATGGCGGGAGTCAATCTGGAAGAACTGTTGGCGGGCAGTTCAAAATAAGAAGTCTGGGGCAGCAGATCAATTGATCTACTGCCCCAGACTGTAACGCGGATGGTAAGAGATTTGAACTCTTGGTACGGGGTTACCGCACACTGGTTTTCAAGACCAGCTCCTTAGGCCGCTCGGACAACCATCCAACCCGAAAAACTATACGCTATGAGGAAGCCAAGAAGGGAATCGACATACATGAATGACACGATGCAGGCCTATATCTACACCGGCGCAGGGGGACCAGAAGTGCTTGAAGCACAGGCTCGCCCAATCCCGGAAACGGCAGATCATGAAGTACTAATTGAGATTGCCGCCTTCGGCCTGAACCGGGCAGATGTCCAGCAGCGCAAGGGTGTTTACCCCCCACCTGCCGGTGCCAGCGACATCCCAGGGCTGGAAGTTTCCGGAACCATCGCCAAGGTCGGCAAGCAGGTCACCGAGTGGAACGTTGGTGACCGCGTGGCAGCTTTGCTTGCCGGAGGCGGCTACGCCCAGTACGTCAATGTCGAATCCTCCCACGTGCTGGCCGTCCCTGCCCAGATGGATCTAGTCGAAGCCGCGGGGCTCCCCGAGGTGGCCGCAACCGTGGTCTCGAATATTTTCCTTGAGGGAGCGCTCAAGGATGGAGAAACGATTCTGGTCCATGGCGGTTCCGGCGGAATCGGATCTATGGCAATCCAGCTGGCGAAGGCCGCCGGCGCGACAGTGATTGTCACTGCTTCGTCAGACGAGAAGATTGCGTACTGCAAATCGCTGGGCGCTGATGCGGGGATCAACTATCGCGAAGAAGATGTGCTGGAACGGGTTCGTGAATTGACCGCGGCCAAAGGTGTTGACCTGATTCTCGATGTGGTTGGTGCGAAATATCTGGCGATGAACGTGAAGGCGCTCGCCGTGGGCGGCCGCATGGTCGTCATTGGCTTGCAGGGCGGCGCCAAGGCGGAACTGGATTTGCGCATTCTGATGTCTAAGCGTGCCAGGGTTATCGGCACCACGTTGCGTGCTCGTCCGGCGAACGAAAAGACCATAATCGTCAAGGAAACTTCAGACCGTATTGCACCGTTGCTGGCAGAAGGGAAACTCAGTCTGAACGTCACCAGAACTTATTCTTTCGAAGCTCTCGTCTCGGCGCATGAACATTTTGATTCCGGGACGCATCTGGGAAAAATCGTCGTGCGGGCTTGATTTATCCATACCTCCGTCGCGTAAAGTGACCCGTGGTATTACCACGTGACTCGTTCCACAGGAACTAGTCATCCACATCACTTGAAAGATTCCGAGGAGGCTACTCCCAGTGAGTACCCAAGAAGCCCTGCCGCCGGCGGGCGTGGACCCAGAGATTGTCGAACGCGAAGATAAGCGGTGGACTCCGTTGCGCATCGCCGTCTGGGTTGTCATTGCATTGATCGGCGGCGTGGCCTGGTCCATGCTCGCATTCTCCCGCGGTGAAACCATCAACGCGATCTGGTTCGTTTTCGCCGCGGTGGCGACGTACCTGATCGCTTACCGGTTCTATGCGAAGTTCATTGAGCGCAAGATCGCCAAGCCGGATGATTTCCGGGCCACTCCCGGCGAGTATATGAATAACGGCCGAGACTTTGTGCCAACCGATCGACGGGTGCTTTTTGGGCACCACTTCGCGGCAATCGCTGGAGCCGGGCCGCTAGTTGGGCCGATCCTCGCAGCGCAGATGGGCTACCTACCGGGAACCATCTGGATCATCCTCGGTGTAGTTCTGGCCGGTGCGGTGCAGGACTACCTGGTCTTGTTCTTCTCGATGCGCCGTGGTGGGCGTTCGCTGGGCCAGATGGCCCGTGAAGAGTTGGGTCTGATTGGTGGCACCGCGGCGTTGATTGCGACTCTTGCCATCATGATCATCATTGTTGCCATCTTGGCGCTGGTGGTTGTCAACGCGCTGGGGGAATCTGCATGGGGCATCTATTCGGTGGGGCTGACGATCCCGATCGCATTGTTTATGGGGATTTATCTGCGCTTTATCCGCCCGGGCAAGGTACTGGAAATTTCGGTCATCGGCTTCGCGCTATTGATGTTCGCGATCATCTCGGGCCGTTGGATTGCTGAATCGGCGTGGGGTGCTGAGTTCTTCCACATGGAACGCACCACCATTGCATGGGCGATCATTGTTTACGGTGTCATCGCTGCGGTACTTCCGGTCTGGCTGCTGCTTGCGCCGCGCGACTACCTGTCGACCTTCATGAAGATCGGTGTGATCGGTCTGCTGGCCGTGGCCATCGTCGTAGTCCGACCGGAGATCAGTACCCCGGCCTTCTCCGAGTACGCCTCACGTTCAGACGGCCCGGTCGTCTCCGGCTCGCTGTTCCCGTTCTTGTTTGTCACCATCGCTTGTGGTGCGCTCTCCGGCTTCCATGCGCTCATCGCCTCGGGAACCACCCCGAAGCTGGTCGAGAAGGAACGCCAGACCCGCTTCCTGGGCTACGGCGGCATGCTCATGGAGTCCATGGTGGCCATCATGGCATTGGTTGCGGCGATCTCCATTGATCGCGGCATTTACTTCGCGATGAACTCCTCCGCCGCCGCGACCGGTGGCACCGTGGAGACCGCGGTGGCGTTTGTGAACTCCTTGGGACTGGCCGGCGTGGACCTAGTTCCAAGCCAGCTGACCGAACTGGCGGCCAACGTGGGCGAACCGTCGGTGGTTTCGCGAACCGGTGGCGCTCCAACGCTAGCGGTCGGCATTGCGGTGATCATGAATCAGTGGTTCGGTGGCGTCGCCATGATGGGCTTCTGGTACCACTTCGCGATCATGTTCGAAGCGCTGTTCATTCTGACCGCGGTAGATGCCGGGACACGCGTGGCTCGCTTCATGCTGCAGGACGCTATCGGTAACTTCGTTCCAAAGTTCAAGGACACTTCGTGGCGCCCCGGAGCCTGGATATGTACGCTACTCATGGTGGCCGGATGGGGTTACATTCTCATTCTCGGAGTCACCGACCCGCTTGGCGGCATCAATACGTTCTTCCCGCTGTTCGGTATCTCCAACCAGTTGCTTGCCGCTATAGCTTTGGCGGTGGTCATGACGATTGTGGCCAAGCGAGGCAACTTCAAGCACCTGTGGGTCATTGTGCTCCCGCTGGCGTTCGCCGTCGTGGTCACCTTCGTCGCCTCGTGGCAGAAGATTTTCTCCACGAACACCAAGGTTGGCTACTTCGCAAACCACAACGCGTTCAAGGAAGCCTTGGCCAACGGTGAGACTTCCTTCGGATCGGCAAACGGCGTTGAAGCCATGGAAGCCGTCGTGCGCAATACCGGTGTGCAGGGCTGGCTTTCGGTAATCTTCTTGGTGCTATCGGTCATCGTGATCGCCGCGGCGGTAGTCGAAACGGTCAAGGCGAAGTCCCTTGGCGGCGGAAAAGACACCGAGGACCCATACACGAAATCGAAAATCTTCGCTGCGCAAGGCCTGATCTCCTCGCCCGCAGAAAAGGCACTTGAAGCTCAGTGGAAGAATGTTCCAGATAGCCAAAGAGTGAGCCGTGGTGGACACTAAAATGGAAAAACTTCGCGAAAAGCTCGGCCAAGCTAGGCGTTTCATGGAAGGCATACTCGGTGCAGATAAGTACCGGCACTACCTGGAGCACTTGGCTAACACCCATCCCGAAGCCGAACCGATGACGGAACGCGATTTTTGGCGCGAATACACCAACTGGCAAGAACGCAACCCGCAAGGCCGCTGCTGCTAATTGGAGGGTAGAGCGAAGGAGTCTTGGAACTCGATTTCGAGTTCCAAGGCTCCTTTTCACGTCAAGCGAAGCCACGAAGCTGGGGAGTTTTGAGCAGCGACCGGTAGTCTGGTACTAGTCATTTCGTAGCGACCTAGCAAAAAAGAGTGTGATGGGGTTTTTCTCGCGTCTGCGCGAACAACGCGCAACAAACCGTGACCTTGGGCAAGGCGTATGGCGTCGCGCCCATGACAGGTTCGTGCGCTCTTTGGACCGCGTTTTCCAGGTCTTAGAAGGAATCGAAGACAACGACCTGTACAACGAGGTAGTTACGCAAGCCAATGAGCTGGCAGATCTGCTCCCGCAGGTGCGTCAGCTGTGCATCGATGCCCAGCGGGTGACGCCAAGCGATGACGAGCACATTCCGCAATCCACCTCCAAGGTGCACCGAGCGCTGACCAAGTCAGCCAACGACTTAGCCGCTACGGCTCAGGCAATTGCGATGATGCGCATGCAGGCCAAAGGTGGAGCAGAAAACAATATGCAACCGGTCGAACACCGTGCACAGATCGTCAAAGACGACATTTCGCACGCAGCCAAAATGCTGGCTGACGTGAGCTGAACCGTTGAAACATGGTGCCTTTCACCTCAAGTTCCGCTCCGATGCACTAAATTAGTTGCATGATCCAAACTATTCCACAATCTAATTTCCACGATGGCAACTGCATCGACCAGATCGGTTACGGCGTCTGGAAGATATCCGATGCCGACGCTGAGATCGCAGTTGGCAAGGCGCTGAAAGCCGGATACCGCCATATCGATACAGCCCGTATCTACGGCAACGAAGAAGGCGTGGGGCGCGCAATCGCCACCAGCGGCATTCCGCGTGGCGAAATCTTCGTGACCACCAAAGTCTGGAATTCCGACCAGGGCTACGACAAGACATTGGCGGCGTCCGAAGCCTCCCTCGAACGTTTGGGAACGAGCCACGTCGATCTTTACCTGATTCACTGGTTGCAGCCTCAGCGCGGCACCTATGTGGACACGTGGAAAGCCTTGATTCAGCTACAGAAAGACGGAAAGGCCACGTCTATCGGCGTCTGCAACTTCACCATTGAGGCCATGGACGAGCTCTATGAGCACACCGGTGTGCGTCCGGTGATCAACCAAGTCGAAACTCACCCGTACTTCCCACAGGCCGAGTTGCGCGCTTACGAAGCTAAGCATGGCATCGCCCACGAATCATGGTCTCCGCTTGGCCACGGCGGCGAGCTCTTGACCGACCCGGTCCTTTTAGGGATCGCCCAAAAGCATGAGGCCAGTGCGGCGCAGGTAGTCATCGCCTGGCATTTGGCTTTGGGCAACGTGGTGATTCCAAAGTCAGTCACCGATTCGCGAATCATCGAGAACCTCGAGGCAGTCGAGTTGAAGCTTGATGACGAGGACCTTGCTGCGATCAACGGGTTGGACCGTGGTCCCGAGGGGCGCATCGCGGCAGATCCGGCTACCTCAGACTTCGAATAAATCCGAATCTGCAGAGCATTGAATTTTGGACCCTGGTTTCGGTAGGAACCAGGGTCCTTGACTGCTTGAAACCCAGAGCGGTTGTCGAGATCCGCACTAGGCTGAGATCGGTGCATAATATCCCTCTTGCGACGGAACGCCGTCAGGCTTTCGGTGCAAGGCTGATCCTCACTGCGTTGAGTGCCGAAGCTTTAACTTCCAGCGGGTGCGGTTCCCCGGTATACATGATCGGCCCAGGATGGCCTGCGGTGCCCGGGCAAGCCGGTAATGCGCGGGGTACCGTCGCCCTTGACTGAAGTCCCAATCGTGTTCGTTCGCTCGGCGCTATTTTGGGGCATCTGACGAACTGCGGTCAGGACTCCTTGTAGCCGATAGCTGAAGCTCTGCGCATCGAACCGTGCGCAGGCTTATCTCGTATTTGGTGAACCCTGCTCATGTTCACATCGGATGTCCGCGTCTAGCTCCTTCCTGAAAGATGGCGGGGCTGCGAATTAGGAACCCATGAGTGTGCCCGTATCACGGAGCTTGTTGACCGCTGTCTGGCTTAGATTCGTACTGTCAGCAATCAGGCTTACCGCAACCCCGTTGCCAAGTGCTTCAAGGATCGAGTTTTCGAACTCTGCGATGCTCTGCTGTGCGTCTGCCAATTCGGATTCGTCTAGTTCGGCGTTTCCTTGGGACGCACGCCGCATACGTGCCTGCGCCGCCAGCATTGACCGCGTAGCGGCTTGAATCCGCGTCCAGTCATATCCCGCTGCCGGGGGCGGCGCATCGTTGCCGAAAACGAACATCCAGTCGTCCATTGAATATTCCCAACCGGGGAAAACCTGAGTTCCCCGCTCTTTGGAATGGATCCTACCTTCGTGAATAAACGGTGTCGATGCGTGACCTGTCAGCCGAGGTGAGAAGAGGCGAAGTTGAATCTAAAGAGGCCGGCCTTGGCTCTTTGGCGAACCTTTACTTGTGTAGGCAGATTCGTTGCCAGCGATTCTTCGAAGTCTTTTTTAGGGTAAAAGATGCATGATTGATTATCATTGTAGTAATCAGAATGAATAAAATTAAGGATGACTTCTTGCCTATGAAAAAACCGGGATATGACACCCTGATCTATTTTTGGTTGAGCATCGCGCTGAGTTTCTTAGGATTCTTCCTGCTGTTCTTCGGGGCTCAGCTGGCATTTCGAGACGGGGATCCTAATCCCTTGGCGCTTTCACCATTCGAGCTCGCCTCGACCGGCTGCTTCGCATTGGCCTTCATATTTGGGCTCGTCGTCATTCATAAAATCATCGCCATGTTGATGTTTTTGGTGCATAAGAAGCAGTGATGAGCGAGGCTCGGTGTCCCAAGACAGCGAAAAACCCCGGAAGCACACGGTAGTACCGGTGTCCGGGGTTTTTCTTCACACGAGCCCCCTGGCGGATTTGAACCGCCGACCTGCTCTTTACGAGGGAGCTGCTCTACCCCTGAGCTAAGGAGGCCGATACCTGAAAACAGGCACCTCGCTACTTTATCTGAGTACTCGAGAGATCGTCAAAACGAGCTGTTTCTGTGAAGCCTTAGATCAGCACACGGTGCCATCTTCGGGCGCCTTGCCATCGATCAAGTAAGCATCAACCGCCTCGGTGATGCAGTCATTCGAACGACCATATGCGGTGTGGCCATGCCCTTCAAAAGTCAGCAACGTTGCGCTGGACAATTGCGAGGCCAGCGACTGCGACCATTCGTAAGGCGTCGCGGGATCTCCGGTTGTCCCGACCACCAGGATCTCGCCGGAGCCCTTCGCCTGCAGCTCCGCAGGTGCCCCAGTCGCGTCATGCTCCCACTCGTTGCAGGTGATTGCGCCGTAGGAGAGATATTTCCCTAGGGTGGGGGCTACGCGCATTAACTCTTCGGCTTCGGTCTGCATCGTGGCTGGGTCTGCATCCATTGGCCGGTCCAGGCAATTGATAGCCACGAACGCGTCGGACGAATTCGATGTGTAGGTGCCATCTTGGCTTCGGTCGCTGGCGAGGTCTGCAAAGAGCAAGACCTGATCTACATCGCCTTCCATAGCTTCACGCATGGCAGTGGTCAGTATCGGCCAGCTCGAATTGTCATAAAGCGGAACGATGAATCCGTTGATGAAATCGATAATCGGTACGGTTCGGCCGTCGCTGGACACGAGCGGTTCATTTTCGATTTGAGCAAAGAACAGTTGCAGTTGCACTTTGGCTTCTTCAAGAGTCCCGTCAAATGGGCATGCTTCACTGTTCAAACAGCTTTCGAGCCAGGCATCGATCTCTCGCTCAAATCCCACGGCCTGCGCCCTGTTCACCTCAGCGGATGAAACTGAGGGATCCATGGCGCCATCTAGGACGAACCCGCCAACCCGCTGCGGAAAGAGCTCCGCGTAGGTGGCGCCGAGGAACGTGCCGTAAGAGAAACCAAGATAATCGAGTTTTTCGTCTCCAAGGGCTGCCCGGATGATGTCCAGATCCTTGGCCGCCGAAACGGTGTCCACATGACCGAGCAAATCCCCGGTGTTCTGCGCGCACTCCTTGGAGTATTCCTTAGATTGCTTGATGATTTCTTCTCGGTCTTCTGGAACCCAGGCGCGTAGGTTCTGTTGCCGGCTCAGGTCGGTTTGCTCATCTGTCTGACATTTCACCGGGGAGCTCTTGCCTACGCCACGTGGGTCGAAACCGATCGTATTGAACTCACGCTGCAGATCATTGCTGAAAATATGGGGCACAGTTTCGGTGACCATGCCGAGGCCTGACCCGCCCGGACCGCCGGGATTTACCAGAAGGTTTCGTTTCGCACCTTCCGAAGCACGTCGATTCAGCGCAAGATCAATGCCCTCTTGCTCGGGGTTTTCATAGTCCAGGGGCACCTGGATAGTCGCGCACTCCACTGTGCTGCCGCATGGTTCCCACATCACGTCTTGATCGTAGTATTCGGCCAGTTCGCCCTGGGCTTCAGGAGCCGCAGTAGGCGGGGATTTGGTGGCCGAAGGGGCAGCGTCCGTATCGCTCGGCCCGGAGCCAGCGCAGGAAACCAAGGCGAGGGACAACGCCGCGCCCAGTGACGCGAACCGGAGCAGGGAAATACGTGCAGTCACTTTTGCGTCTCCTGTTGAAGTTGGGGTATCGGTCGTGGCAGCTGCTGATCTAGCGACGGCCTGGCTTTGGAAGTAGCCGGGCCATGAGCGCCTCAAGGGCGATCAGTTGATTAACGTTGGCGGCCAGGCGCTGACGCGTTTCGTTGATTGCATCAAGCTGGGCGAGTGTCTTCTCGCTGGGTTGCGCCGCTGCGTAGGCTTCTAGCTTCGAGCGGAGATGTTCGTTGATGAGTTCTATGCCCGAATGCAGTTGCAAACTAAGCACATCGCGGAAAAAGGTCGTCAGATCTATCAGAGTGCGGTCCAAGGAATCAAAAGTAGCGCGCCTGGCGAAACGCTTGGCATTTTCCTCTAGGGCCTTGAACTGTCCGCGCAGTCCCGGAGGAATATTTTCCTCTTCGCCCAAGCCATTTGCGTGGCGAAGCTCGGCAATCTGTGCGCTGAGCTGCGAACCGGTCATGGCTTCGGCATGCTCGCTGGCCAGCGCAGAGATGTCTGCCGCGGCAGACATCGCCTGGGGGAGGGTAGAGAGCCGCAGCGGCAGCGTGACGACCTTTTCACGACGCTCGCGAGCCTTTTCATCTCGGGCTAACATACGGGCAACGCCAATATGGGACTGCGATACTCGCGCGGCAAACTCTGCCATCTCCGGTTCCAAACCGTCGCGACGCACCAAAAGCTCGGCGACCTCCGCGGCCGCAGGCACCGACAGGTTGACCGCGCGGCAGCGCGAGCGGATGGTCACCAGCACATCGGCCGGTGAGGGCGCACAGAGGATCCAGATCATCTGTGCAGGCGGTTCTTCGATGGCCTTCAACAGCACATTGGTAGTGCGTTCGGTCATACGGTCTGCATCTTCGATGATGATGATGCGCCATTTGCCGTTACCGGCACGTTCTTGGGCGCGCGTGATCAGATGCCGGACATCTTCGATCTGATAGGCGACCTTACTAGTGGAAACGAAAGAAACATCTGGATGGTTGCCCGCCATTACTTTCTTACATGCATCGCACTGTCCGCAGCCCGCTGGAGTTTGTGTACATTGCAAGGCCGCGGCGAACGCCCGGGCCGCGGTGGTCCGTCCGGAACCAGGCGGACCGGTCACCAGCCAAGCATGTGTGGGGTTGCCTTGATCAACCTCGGAAATCAGCGAGTCGACCACACGCTGCTGACCGGCGAGCTCGGCAAATACCAGCCGGCTCACAACAGACCTGCAAGGTGTGTCGTGATTTCCTGTTGGAGCTGCTCAACGCTGCCTGTCGCATCGACAACCAGATAACGCCGTGGTTCCTTGGCGGCAAGTTCGAGGAAAGCGCCGCGGATGCGTTCGTGGAAATCATCTGGTTCGGATTCCAGCCGGTCCGAATCCTCCACCCCGCCGCTGGCAGCGATTCGCCGAGCGCGACCATCCGCGGCAGAGATATCGAGGATGATCGTGGCATCCGGTTTCAAACCGGTGGTCGCAAAGTCATTGATGGCCGAGACAGCCGAAAACCCTAGGGATCGGCCCATGCCTTGATAGGCCAGCGAAGAGTCGACAAATCGGTCGCAAATCACGTGGGTACCCTCCGCGAGCTTTGGAGCGATGAGCTGCTGCACGTGGGCTGCGCGGGCCGCCGCATAGATAAGAGCCTCGGTGCGTGAATCGATGTCGCCGTGACCGTGTTCGAGCACCAAGGAGCGTAGTTTCTCGCCGATTTGGGTGCCGCCGGGTTCCCTAGTGGTCGCTACGCGGGCACCACGATTTTCCAACCACTGACGGGTCATGGCCACCTGCGTGGACTTGCCGGCGCCGTCGCCGCCTTCAAAGACGATAAACAGGCCGCGCTGGGATGCAGTCGAATCGATACTCACACCTCTACCCTAACTAACCGGGGTCGGGAAAAAGGACAGATTCCAGGGCTTCTGGCCAAGAGTGACGAATAAGCCGGGTAACACGGGCGGACATGCACGTAAACGCTTGTGCATTGCGCCGCTATGCGGGCGTAATCTGGTGCTCATGAGCCAACTGCCAGAATCAGCTACCGAAGCACAAACTTGGGACCCGAACACGCTTATCGTGGCCGGGGGACGTCCTGCGCACACCAATGACGGCCCGGTGAATTATCCGATCACGTTCACCTCGACCTACCACTCGCACGGGCTTGCCGGCACCGGGGATCGCGTGTACGCGCGATTCTCCAACCCAAGCTGGGATCCGTTCGAAGAAGTCTTGGGTCAATTAGAGCAGGCACAACATCCGGCATTGGTGTTTTCTTCCGGGATGGCGGCGATCTCCGCGGCGCTGACCCTGGTGCCCGAGGGCGGCGTGCTGGTATTGCCAAAGCATTCCTATAACGGTTCGTTGGGGTTGAGCGCTGAACTGCAGGCAGCCGGACGCTTCAGTGTACGAGCTGTGGATGTGGCAAATACCGATCAGGTGCTGCGCGCGATGGACGGTGCCGACGTGCTGTGGCTGGAGTCTCCAACAAACCCGATGCTTGAGGTTGCGGATCTTCCCGCGCTGTTGGCGGCGGCCAAGTCCTCGGGTGTGCTCAGCATCGTTGACAACACCTTTGCCACCCCGCTATTGCAACAGCCTTTGACCTTGGGGGCTGATCTGGTGGTCCACTCGGTGACCAAATATCTGTCGGGCCACTCGGATCTGATCCTCGGCGCGGTGGTCACCAACGACGGGCAATTGCATAGCAAGCTGCACGGGCACCGCACCTTGCATGGAGCCATCGCCTCGCCAATGGACGTATTCCTGGCCCTGCGCGGGGTGCGTACCCTGTCGGTCAGGCTCGAACGCTCGCAGGCGAACAGCCAAATCCTGGCCGAGCGGCTGGCCGCGCATGCGAAGGTGAGCGCAGTACGCTACCCCGGTCTGCCAACGGATGTCGGACATCAGCGGGCCACCGAGCAAATGAGCGGCTACGGTTCGGTGATTTCATTTACCGCAGGTTCAACCGCCAAGGACGCGGACCGGATGATCGAAGAGCTCCGCCTGATCACCGGCGCCACCTCGCTGGGCGGAGTGGAAACTCTGGCCGAGCGCCGGGCGCGCCACGCGAATGAACCCGCCACCGTGCCGGAAAACTTGATCCGGCTTTCGGTGGGTATCGAAGCCGTGGAGGATTTGTGGCGGGATCTTTCCGGAGCCCTTGAACGAATCTGAAGACTCACGACCCCCAGGCCGGTGGACGCGCCGGAGAGAAAGGTAGAGTGTAGATATGGACTTGGCACGAATAATCGAGATGTACTTGATGTATGCGCTCAGCATTGTTGTCGGCGTCGTCGCCGTCTGGGCATTGATCGATTGCCTGCGCCATCAGGCGTCGCGGTTTACCCAAGAAGGTAAGCGCACCAAGGGCTGGTGGATGGCATTGACCGGCGGCGCCACCATCATTTCGGTGTTGATGGTGCTTTCCGGCCCAGCCAGCAGCGGCGGCTTCCTGCAGCTGATCGCGGCCTGTGTAGCCTGCGTTTACCTGGCGGATGTCAAGCCCGCGGTCAGCGGCCAGAGCGGCAACTGGTACAACTAAGGGCAACAAGCTTTTCAACGCCTCGGACTTCGTCAAGCGAAGACCGGGGCGTTGTTTTTTGCTGACATGTCTTAACTTTCGGCTACGCGGTGCATCGCATTGGATAGGATGGAATGTATGACCCATACTTTGATCTTGCTTCGCCATGGGCAGAGCGAATGGAACGAAAAGAATCTGTTCACCGGTTGGTACGACGTGAACCTGACCGAAAAGGGACGGGCCGAAGCCGCTCGTGGCGGCGAGCTGCTGGCTGAAGCCGGCTACAAGCCAGAGGTGCTTCACACCTCGCTATTGACCCGCGCGATCACCACAGCCAACCTCGCACTGGAAACGGCTGGTCGTTCGTGGATCCCGGTCAACCGCAGCTGGCGCTTGAACGAACGCCACTATGGTGCGCTGCAGGGCAAGGACAAGGCACAGACGCTGGCCGAGTTCGGCGAAGAGCAGTTCATGCTGTGGCGCCGCAGCTACGATACCCCGCCCCCGGTCCTGGACGATGCTTCGGAATTCAGCCAGGCAACTGACGAGCGTTACGCGGACCTGGGCGACCAGGCGCCACGCACCGAGTGCCTCAAAGATGTGCTCGAGCGCATGCTTCCGTATTGGGAGAATGAGATCAAGACGGACCTGTCCGCAGGCAAGACCGTCATGGTCACCGCGCACGGCAACTCGCTGCGTGCGCTGGTCAAGCACCTGGACGGCATCAGTGACGAGGCCATTGCCTCGCTGAACATCCCGACCGGCATTCCGTTGGTGTACGAACTGGACGAGAACTTCCAGCCAATCACCGCCGGTGGCACCTACCTGGATCTGGAAGCTGCCGCAGACGCGATCAAGGCAGTCGCGAATCAGGGGCGTAAGTAGCACGTTCTGAGTTTGTACGGGGCGCACCAGCGCCGGCACTTTTGGGTGTCGGAAGCGGTGCGCCTCGTCGTTTCTTAAGCGCAAAGTTCAAATGAATGTCAGGCTGTGAGCGAAACAACGACACAGGATTGTGTTTCTGGCATTAGTATGCTGTAATCTCCTATTTCGAATAGGCTCAATGGCTCACGTTAGGAATGCAATTCGTGGCAACTGATTACGATGAAGTCCGCCCGGACGTTGCCGAGGCGCGCAAGGCTTCTCTAGACGCGGTTAAGTCCGCAAACGCACCAGACGCGAAGAGCGTCGTGCGCGAGCTCGACGAGGCCGATCACACCGACGGTATGGACCTTCCAGGCGCAGACCTGTCCAATGAGGAACTGACCGTTACGGTCGTCCCGCAGAAGGAAGACGAGTTCATCTGCGGCTCGTGCTTCCTGATCCGCCACCGCTCACAGCTAGTTCGTGAAGAGGGCATTGTAGGTTTCTGCGTCGAGTGCGAAGGCTAAAGCCGGAAATACTCTAGCCTCCGGCATGTCCGGGGGACGCACACATGAAGGGTGGGACACCGATACGGTGTCCCACCCTTACTGCGTTAACTTCTGACTCTCGGGTCGCTTAGCACCAACCACTAGATATTTTGGTGACCTTGGGGGTTGCGCTATCCCACTCGATAGTGCCGCGGAAGGTTGTCTCCAGATCTTTCGTTTCGTATTCGTAGTACTCGGTGTCGTTCTTCTTGTACTTGAACTTGGTGCTTTGAGCGATGAAACTGTTCTGGCTCAGGCTTTCCAGGCCGCCGGTCTGCTCCGTCAACTTCATCGATGCGAGATCTTTCTGGCGTAGCTCGTAGGGACAGCCATCCGCCATATTCGTAGGAGGCGTGACACACGCCGTAGCGAAGTCCTGCACGGCCTTCAACGCGAGTTCTCGTGGCCGAAGACAGCTCCCGGGTAATCTCCACATGTGCGTTGCCGTCAACGCTGGGGGTGAGGCGAAGCGGTTCGGTCGATGCGGCGATGAAATCCGTGGACTTTCCCTTGACCTCATAAATTCCAGGGAAGGCAAAGAACTCGCCACTGAAATTTTCCTGCTCTGCGAATGCTTAATAGGAAGTAATCGGCCATGTAGCTCGTAGTGACTATATATTTCTGTGAACCGCCAGGCAGAGCTGTTGCCCTGGATCGTGACTAGCGGTAGGCAATAGACTTGGGCGCCCGCAAAAATGGCCTTGGGCCGGTGAGGAAATCACCGGCCCAAGGCCATCGAAGTACGTCGGCGCTAGTGCGCTAACTTGCGGAGCTTAGAACTCTGCTGGATCCCATTCGCCGGTTACCAAGTAGGTCACTTTGCGGGCAACGGAGACGCCGTGGTCACCGAAGCGCTCGAGATAGCGGCTGGTGAGCGAAACATCCACGGTGGTCGGCGCCGTCTCGTCCCACGCGTCGTCGGCGATCACGGTGAACACACTGGAATGCAACCCATCCAGCTTGTGGTTCAATTCGATAATTGCCCGGGCAATGGCCAAGTCACGAGTTTCGAGCAGTTGACCGACTTCCTTGGCGATCTGAATGTCGATCTCTGCCATCTGTGAGAATGTGTCGGAAATCTGCGCGGGGATCGCCGGGTTCGGGAAACGCAGGCGGGTTAGCTGGGCTAAGTGGCGCGCCAGGTCTCCCATGCGCTCTAGCGAAGCGCTCATGCGCAGCGAGCCTACGATCATGCGCAGATCCGAAGCCACCGGCCCCTGGAGTGCCAAGGTGTCGATGGCGCGCTCGTCGAGCTGGTTCTGCAGGAAGTCGATCTTCGCATCGGCTGCGATAACTTCCTGAGCCATATCGACATCGGCGTTTGCCAACGATTCCCATGCACGGTCCATCGCGATGGCAACCAGCTTGGACATCTCGATCAGCTCTTCACCGATTTGCTGCAGATCTGCCTGAAATACCTTGCGCATTGAAGGTCCTTTCGAGTTACGGAATCCCACACCCTGATTTTGGGCATGACGGAGGGTCTGCCTCCACCTTGTCAGCGGGTTATTAACGAATATCCCACGGAAAGTGAACGTTTGGTGAATAGGATAGCGAAAAGTCCTATTTCGCGTCATTTGAGACCAGCCCCCAGCGCGTTGGAAGCTAGTCTGATTATGTGAACGAAGTAATTTCGACCCTGCTCGCCGGCCTGCTCGGTTTGACCTTGGGACTTGTCGGGCTTGCCGCCTACCGTTTCTCGCAGCGGCGTGCCTCCGGCCTTCCCGATGTTGACGAACCGGTGCTGCCCGAAGGCGCCGCCTCGGTGCTTTCGGTCATTGGCCGCGCGTTCGTGATCCTGGACGACGTGGACGGAGTGGTTCGCGCCAACCCCGCCTCCTATGCCTACGGGCTGGTACGCGGGCATACACTGGTCCACGAGGAGCTGGCGACGCTGGTGCGTCAGGTACGCGCCGACGGTGTGATCGCCGAGAGCCAGTACGAGCTGCAGCGGGCCACCCTGGGCGCCGGACAGCTGATCGTGCACGTACGTGTTGCGCCGTTGGGTGATGAGTACATCCTGCTGCTCGCCGATGACCGCACCGAGATCACCCGCACCGAGGCCATGCGCAATGACTTCGTGGCCAACGTGTCGCACGAGTTGAAAACCCCGGTGGGCGCGATGTCGCTACTGGCCGAGGCGATCAGCGACGGCGCCGATGACCCGGTGGCGGTGCGCCGTTTCTCCACTCGGATGCAGAAGGAATCCCGGCGCCTGGCCGCACTGGTCCAGGACATCATCGAACTCTCCCGGCTGCAGTCCAGCGACTCAATCCTGCACGGGGCCGATGTGGCCATCGAATCGGTGATCAGCGAGGCGGTTGACCGCAACAAGCTGCTCGCCGAGGAAAAGGGAATCAGCATTACCGTGGGCGGTCAGCTTGATGCCGCGATCTACGGCGATGCGGATCTGCTGATGACTGCCCTGCGCAACCTGATCGACAACGCGATCCGCTACTCACCGCCAAACACCACCGTGGGTGTGGGGCTGCGCCAGCGTGACGGCTACGCGCAGATCTCCGTCACCGATCAGGGTCCGGGCATCTCCGCCGAAGAGCAGGAGCGCGTCTTCGAACGCTTCTACCGGGTGGATGGGGCACGCTCACGGCAGACCGGCGGAACCGGCCTGGGACTGAGCATCGTCAAGCATGTGCTGGCCAACCACGGCGGCGAAGTATCGCTCTGGTCGCAGCCCGGGCAGGGATCCACGTTCACACTCAGACTTCCCATAGTGGATGAAGAAGGGGCCGAGCCATCGGAATTGGCCACCGATACGACGAAGGATAAAGCGAACGCCACGCGTGTGGCGGATCGTGAAGGAGGACGCCGATGACCCGCATATTGATCGTTGAGGACGAAGAGTCGCTCTCGGACCCGCTTTCTTACCTGTTGGAACGTGAAGGTTTTGAGGTGCGCATCGCCGACGACGGTATTGTGGCTGTCACCGAATTTGAGCGCCACGGCGCCGATCTGGTGCTGCTAGATTTGATGCTTCCTGGACAACCCGGTACCGAGGTGATCCGTCAGATCCGCGCCACCAGCCAGGTCCCTGTCATCATGCTCACCGCCAAGGACTCCGAAATCGATAAGGTGGTGGGCCTCGAGCTCGGCGCCGATGACTACGTCACCAAGCCGTACTCCTCGCGTGAACTGCTGGCCCGCATTCGAGCGGTGCTGCGCCGACAGGGCGAAGTCGAGGAGCTGATCACCAACGTGGTCACCGCCGGGCCTGTGCGCATGGATGTCGAACGCCATGTGGTTTCGGTCAGCAATACCGAGGTCGCGATGCCGTTGAAGGAATTCGAGCTGCTCGAAATGCTGTTGCGCAACGCAGGTCGCGTGCTGACCCGCGGACAGCTGATCGACCGGGTCTGGGGCAGCGATTATGTCGGGGACACCAAAACTCTCGACGTGCATGTCAAGCGCCTGCGGTCGAAGATCGAGGAAGATCCTGCAGTCCCAGAGCATCTGGTGACGGTACGCGGGCTCGGATACAAATTCGTCGCTTAGCTCGTCGCTGAACTAGCGCAGAAATGCAAAAGGCTTCGGCCTTCGAGAATCTTCCATCGAGGAGGAATTCTCGAAGGCCGAAGCCTTTGTCGTTTAGAAAGCGCTTAGTGGCCCGAAGTGGATTCGTGCTCTACCGGCTTCAGGTGTTCGGTGGTGGCCGAGTCGTATCCGCCCGGAACGAAGTCGCGGTATTCGGCGAGGGTGCCGTCGACTACCGGAACGCTGAACTCGACGGTTTCGCCGTCCGCGGTGAAGATGGTGACGGCGTGCTCGCCCTGGTTGACGCCAAGCGAGGAGATGACGGTTTCGTTAGCGTCGTCTTCCAACTTGATGACCTCGTTGGCCGGAACCTCGATCGTCACGGCAGATGCCGAGCCGGCCTTGATGCTCACGCTTACTGCGCTGTCTCCGTCATTGACCACTGAGCCGATCAGGCGGGCCTCGGAAGCGTCGGTGTTTGCGACGAACATCAGGTTGCGAACCTCGGCGTCGGCAACATCAACGTGGATGCCATCGGATGCGTTGTACTGGGTGGTAGTCGCCTGCTGGTTGATGGCGCCACAGCTGGTGACACCGAATGCCAGGGCAGCCACGGCTAGGGACGCAGCGATGCGGCGTCCAGCGGTCATGCGTGCGGTGATCACGACACTAACTCCTCGGTGAGAATAATGAGTTGCGGGTTTCGCGGCCATTTATCGGTGTTCCGCACCCAAGGCGCGGGGCAGCACGAAGACCACGACTGCTACTAAGCCTAACCGTAATTCGCGCCAGAACGTGATTTAGCGACGGGCAACACATCGATTTCGACAAGTTGTAGATAAGTTGAGGCGACTTGTGGGAGAGGGGTGAGCCGCGCAACCTATTAACTTCATACCACGTTTCTCCCGCAAGTGGAAGAGGGAATTCCGCGTCTTTTCGGGGTTATTGGGGTCATGGTGAAGATTTCCCAGAGCGTGCCCGTGGTAGACTGGGAGGTGGGAAAGGGGTTTATTCACATGGTTTTTGAGGTTGGCGAGACTGTTGTCTACCCGCACCACGGCGCGGCAATGATCGAAGAGATCAAAATGCGCAAGATCAAGGGCGAAGAGAAAATGTATCTCAAGCTCAAGGTGGCTCAGGGCGACCTGACCATCGAGGTTCCAGCAGAGAACGTTGATCTCGTTGGCGTGCGTGACGTGGTAGGTCAGGAAGGCTTGGACCATGTGTTCGATGTCCTTCGTGCTGAATTTACTGAAGAGCCGACCAACTGGTCGCGTCGTTACAAGGCAAACCTAGAAAAGCTTGCCTCCGGTGATGTCATCAAGGTGGCAGAGGTCGTTCGTGACCTTTGGCGCCGTGAGAATGACCGTGGCCTGTCCGCAGGCGAAAAGCGTATGCTCTCCAAAGCCCGTCAGGTATTGATCAGCGAATTGGCTCTTGCCAAGGACCTGGACGAGACCAAGGCAGAAGGCCTGCTGGACGAAGTTTTGGCCTCCGCCTAAATTTCGTCGAGTTATCGAAGCCTGATGCCGAACGACAAGTAACCGTGGGACGCTGGAAAGCGACCCACGGTTTAGTCATTTAACCGCAGTTCTAATGCGGGATAAGCTGGGATTCGTGAGTGAGCAACGAGAAGAATCGGTAGCGGTCATCCTGGTAGCGGCCGGCTTGGGGACTCGCCTAGGTGCGGGCCTGCCCAAGGCGTTAGTTGAGGTCCACGGCAAATCGCTGGCCGAGCATGCACTGGACCGCATTCTCGAAGTGGGTGGAGTCAACGACGTAATCGTGGTGGTACCGCTGAAGGACTCCCGGCTTACCGAACGCCTTGCCGACTACCCGTCGCTGGTGCGTACAGTCCCCGGCGGGAACAGCCGCGCGGCCTCCGTGCGCAATGGTCTGGCCGCGGTCTCCGCGCAGATCACGCGAATCCTGGTTCATGACGCGGCACGCGCCTTCGCCCCGGTATCCCAATACGAGCTGATACTCTCCGAGCTGCGCAAGCCCGCAGTCCAGGCAGCCATCCCGGCCCTGGCGGTGACCGACACGATCAGCGTGGTCGGCACGGACGTGGGCTTGGGCTCGCCGACTATCGTAGAAACGCCGGATCGCAGCACCTTGCGGGCGGTGCAAACCCCGCAGGGATTCGACGCCCAGACCCTCATCGATGCTCATGCGCAACTCGACCACTACAGCTCCGAAGAATTAGCACGCGTAACCGATGACGCTTCGATCGTTCGCGTCCACGGGGTTGAAGTGCACGTCGTGGCTGGCGACGCGCGTTCGCTGAAGGTCACCCACCCAGAGGATTTGGATACCGTGGGGCGATTGTTCACCACCGCCGCAACGAAGAACCTGGAGAAAAACTTGGCCATCCCACGCATCGGCAATGGCATCGACGTGCACGCGGTCAGCACCGACCCATCACGGCAAATGTGGCTTGCAGGCCTTTTCTTCCCCGACGATATCGGTCTGTCGGGACACTCGGACGGGGACGCGGTAGCCCACGCTGCCTGCGACGCATTGTTCTCCGCCAGCGGGATTGGCGATCTGGGAACCCACTTTGGGGTGGATCGCCCCGAATTTGCCGGGGCAAGCGGTGTGAGCCTGCTTGCAGAAGCTGCGCGTCTGGTCCGAGGCGCGGGGTTCGAGATCGGCAACGTTGCGGTGCAGTTCGTGGCCCGCCGTCCACGCTTCGCGGCGCGCCGCGAAGAAGCCAATCAACTGCTCTCTGAAGTCCTTGGTGCCCCAGTCAGCGTCACCGCAACCACCAGCGATGGATTGGGCTACGAGGGGGAGGGCATCGGGGTCACCGCATACGCCACCGCGCTGGTCTATCCGGCCACTCGGGCAGGGCAGTAAACAACGCGTCAGTGCGTTCCTTGTCGCATCCCCGCACAACCACCGGTTTCTTCGGATAACCTTAAAGATGTGAGCCTGCGATTTTATGACACCAAGACTGCGTCCGTACGAGACTTTAAGCCGTTAACCGACGGCGAAGTCAAGCTGTACTACTGTGGCGCAACTGTGCAGGGCATGCCGCACGTGGGCCACGTGCGCAGCGCTATTGCCTACGACATCTTGGTGCGCTGGCTGGAATACCGGGACTTTACCGTCACCACCGTGCGCAATGTGACCGATATCGACGACAAGATCTTGGAAAAGTCGTCGAACTCCTTCGCCGAGGAATTTGCCGCGGATCAGCACTACCCGCCACGGGAGTCTTGGTATGCGCTGGCCTACCGCTTCGAACAAGAGTTTGCCAACGCCTATGCAGCGCTCGGAGTACGCAGACCGACCTATGAGCCACGCGCTACCGGCCACATCACCGAAATGCATGAGCTGATCGAAACCTTGATCTCCCGCGGTCATGCCTACCCGGCCACCGATGACTCCGGAGACGTGTATTTCGACGTACGCTCCTTCGAGGCCTACGGTTCACTGACCCGACAGAAAATCGACGATATGCAGGCTGCCGCCGACGCCGATCCGCGTGGCAAGCGAGATCCGCGGGACTTCGCCCTGTGGAAGGGACACAAGGAAAGCGATCCCTACACCGCGTCGTGGACGAGCCCCTGGGGCCGCGGGCGACCGGGCTGGCATTTAGAATGCTCGGCTATGGCCGCCAAGTACCTCGGCACGCACTTCGACATCCACGGTGGTGGGCTAGATTTGCGCTTCCCGCACCATGAAAACGAATTGGCGCAGTCAACCGCCGCCGGTCAGGGCTTTGCCAATTACTGGATGCACAACGGCATGGTCACCTATGCCGGGGAAAAAATGAGCAAGTCCATTGGCAACACCATCTCCCCGGAAGAAATGCTGCAGCTGGCCGAACCTCGCGTGGTGCGCTACTTCCTAGGTCAGGCGCAGTACCGTTCGCAGCTGGATTACCGTCCCGATTCGCTCACCGAAGCCGCCGCCGCCGTAGAACGCATCGACACTTTCATTTCCAACGCCACGTACCGAGCCGCCAATACCGGGCTCAGCGTGGAAGCTACTTCGGTACCCGAAGCTTTCGGCTTCGCCATGGATGATGACCTGAACGTGCCGATGGCCTTGGCTGTGCTTCATGAGACGGTCCGCCGCGGCAACGCCGCACTGGATGCGAACGAAGAACAGACTGTAGCCGAGGCGCTCGACCAGGTACTTGCCATGACGCAGGTTCTTGGACTGGACGATGCACGTAGCGTCGGCACCGGGCAGGGAAGTGCCGAAACCGAAGCGCTGGACACGCTGATTCAGGCACAACTGGCCGAACGTACCCAGGCGCGAGCCGCTAAGGATTGGGCTCGATCAGACGCCATTCGCGACGCGCTAGCCTCCGCGGGCATCACCGTTGTTGATTCCGCGGACGGTGCCCGCTGGACCCTGACGAAGTAACCGCACCCGCGGCCATACGAAGAATTCAAAACAAAGGACACATCAAATGAGTAATCCTCAAGAACGCGCGGGAGCGGTTCGCAAGGGCAAGAAGGGCCCAACCAAGGGAAGTGGCGGCAAGGGCCGCCGTTCCCTGGAGGGCAAAGGCCCGACCCCGAAAGCCGAGGATCGTCCTTACCACAAGGCCTACCGCACCAAGGAGCTGGCCGACCGCGCAGCTACCAAGCGCAGCGCGGCTAAGCGTAATGACCGGATTAAGGTCAATGCCGAGATGGTGACCGGCCGTAATTCGGTCGTTGAAGCGTTGCGCGCCGGCATTCCGGCGAAGGCACTGCACGTAGCCATCCGCATCGAAGTTGATGACCGAGTGCGCGAGTCGCTGAAACTCGCCGCCGCTCAGGGTATTCCGCTGATGGAAGTGAGCAAGCCGGAGCTAGAACGCATCACCGACGGCGCGATTCACCAGGGCATGGCCCTGCAGATCCCACCGTACGAATACAAAGACGCCGTGCAGTTGGTGCAGAAGTCGGTCAAAGACTACGACCGCGGTTACTCACGTACCCAGCCGCTGTTCATTGCGCTGGATGGCATTACCGATCCGCGCAACCTAGGCGCGATTATCCGTTCGGCTTCGGCCTTCGGCGCAAACGGTGTGATCATCCCCGAGCGGCGCAGTGTGGGCATGACCGCTTCGGCGTGGAAAACCAGTGCCGGAGCAGCGGTACGTGTGCCAGTGGCCAAGTGCAGCAACCTGACCAACGCGCTGAAGGAAATCAAGGCCGCAGGCATCTTCGTCATCGGGTTGGACGCCGGCGGAGATATGGATCTGCCGAATCTGGAACTGGCTACCGGCCCACTGTGCATCGTGGTCGGTTCGGAAGGTAAGGGACTGTCGCGTCTGGTCCGCGAGAACTGCGATGCGATTGTCTCGATCCCGATCGACTCGGCCATGGAGTCGTTGAACGCATCCATGGCAGTTGGCATCTCGCTTTACGAGGTTTCGCGTCTGCGTAACGCCGAAAGCAAGTAAGTTCTTTCTTTTCTGTTGGGCCTGTTTCCTGTGATTCCGCGGGAAAGCAGGCCCAACTGCTTTAAGCGTGAGCTGCTTCATAAGAATGTTTTTGACGGTTTTTTCTCGGAGACCAGCTCAACGAGCCACGAATTCCCGTAATGACAGGGAAGTTTGGATGAATAACGGGCCATGCGCCCGATTTTGCGTTCACCTCAAAGACGTGTAGAGTTATTTCTCGCGCCGCTTGAACGGAAAGCCCGAAAGGGAACGAAATTCAAGAGACGTAAACAAGTGGAAAACATGGAGTTGACAACAGTCAACAAGATGGTAACCTTGTAAAGTTGCTCCGGAGCGAAGCGGCCGCCGATTGCGGTGGTTGTGGTGTCGAGAGTGTTTGTTGTTTGAGAACTCAATAGTGTGCCAAGTTTATTGATACCGAATTATTTTTAATTTGGTGGATATATAA
>NZ_PCPW01000009.1:0-167531 GCF_002979835.1 Arthrobacter sp. MYb221
CTACTATGATGAAATGACAGGCTCGTTACCCGACGCTGCCGCACATAAGACGGCGGCATGATTTCCGGGACGGTTCAGTTTGCAATTGTTGCCACGATACATGCTTTCAAAGCATGTGTTTGTGGTGTTATTCCTAGTGGTTACATGTTTTCGGGGAGTTCTGTACACACTTTTTGGCACTTAACCCGATGTTTAACCACCGTTCCACGTCCTCCCGTACGGACCGCAAAAGACCGGTTGTGAAACTCTAACGAGTCCTACAACCGGTCTTATTGCTTTCGGAGACTAATCAGCTAGACGCAGGCCCGAGGCGGTGTCGAAGAGGTGCACGTGCTGCCCTAGCGGCAGGATATGCAGTTTCTGGCCGCGGGCAGGCGGGGTGCGGCCGTTGACTCGGACCACGATGGTTTGGCTCTTGCCGCCTAGCTGGGCCGTGCCATAGACATAAGCATCTGCACCCAACTCCTCGACCACATCCACCATCAGCTCTGCACCCTCGCCTGGGGCGGCGAGAGTCAGATCCTCCGGTCGGATGCCCATGGTGGTTGCACCCTGCGCGCCAGGAGCGGGCAAGGAAGTGCTGCCAAAGGCGACCTGACCGTTAGAGGCTTCCAATTCAATGAGATTCATTGCCGGAGATCCGATGAATCCGGCCACGAAAACATTGCGTGGGCGGTCGTAGAGGTCACGGGGAGTGCCAACCTGTTGGATTTCGCCGTCCTTGAGCACCGCCACGCGGTCACCCATGGTCAACGCTTCCACCTGGTCGTGGGTGACATACACGGTGGTGACACCGAGTCGGCGGGTCAGCGATGCGATCTGCGTGCGGGTCTGCACGCGAAGTTTGGCGTCCAAGTTCGACAGCGGCTCGTCCATCAGGAAGACCTGAGGCGAGCGAACGATTGCTCGTCCCATGGCGACGCGCTGGCGCTGGCCGCCGGAGAGCGCCTTCGGCTTGCGGCTTAGATAATTTTCTAGATCCAGCAGCTTTGCAGCTTCGAGGACGCGCTTATTGCGTTCTTCCTTATCGACGCCGGCGATCTTCAGGGCGAAGCCCATGTTTTCAGCGACCGTCATGTGCGGGTAAAGAGCATAGTTCTGGAAGACCATGGCGATATCGCGGTCTTTTGGCGGAACGTTAGTCACGTCCTTATCGCCAATGAGAATTCGCCCGGAGTCGACTTCCTCGAGACCAGCTAGCATGCGCAAGGTAGTCGATTTGCCGCAGCCCGATGGGCCAACTAGAACAAGGAATTCCCCGTCTTCAATCTGCAAATCAATTGCGTCGACTGAAGGCACAAGTGCGCCCGGGTAAATTCGGGTGGCCTTTTCAAAGGTCACAGTTGCCATGATGACAATCCTTTCACGGGCAGGTACGTGCCCGACGATCCGTAGTGAAAGTGATATGGGACACCTTAGTCTCGCATAGAAAGCAGCAATTCCAAAAGTTCGGACAGTATCTCCGGCCCAGAAATGCGGTGCGCGGCCAGTGTAGGGCCTGGGCCTACCTTGATTCCGAGGTCCTCACGGGTGAGGATCCGGAAGCCATCCTCGTCGGTGACGTCATCTCCGACGAAGAGCAGCGCATCAACATCGAGAACCTGGCGCAACCATTGCAAAGCCTGTCCCTTGTCGCCTGCATGGACCGAGGCCTCTAGCACGGCCTTTCCTGCCATGAGGCGCACTTCCGGCAAGTGTGCGAGGGCGTGGTTCCCCTCGGCCAAGGCGGCCTCGGCAATGCCAGGACTTTGGGCTTGGCGTACGTGCAGGACGGTAGCCGAGGGTTTGTGCTCCAGATTGACTCCCTCATGCCGCTGCGCGACTTCGCTCAATCGGGCGGTGATTTCCGTGAGGTTCTCCCGCTGGGCATCGGTGAGTTCCCGTTGTTCTGGCGCATCCGGGGTTACGGACGGAACGCGCCGTTCGGCTCCGTGGGAACCGATCAAGTTATCCGGTCTGGGGGCCGGATACACCGCCGTGAGCGATTCAAGGTTCCGGCCGGAGACCACCGCCGTGTGCACGCCGGATTGTCGCGCAAGTTCGTCAAAGGCTTGTGCGGCCCGCGTGGAAGGCCTGGCGTCTTGGGGGCGGTCCACGAGCGGCGAGAGCGTACCGTCGAAGTCCAAAGCAACCAGGATTCGCCGGTGCCCGGCGAAGGTGGAGAGATCGGCGCGTAATTCGGGCGCGAGATTCGGCACTGTCGTTCCGTTCAGACTAGGCGATGTTATTAACGGCTGGCTACGGCGTTGATTTGGTTCGCTCGCGAATTGATTTCGGCGAGTTCTTCCAAGAAGCGAGCGGACCAACGGGTCACGTCATGTTCCAGCAGATGGCGATTCATTCGACGCATGCGTCGTGCCTGTTCGGATTGGTCCATGTTGACCGCCTCGACGATCCTTGCCTTCATGCCATCGATGTCATGAGGGTTGACCAGCACCGCCTGGGTCAACTGATCGGCCGCACCGGTATATTCGGAAAGCACAAGGACTCCACGACCATCCTGATGGGATGCCACGAACTCCTTGGCCACTAGGTTCATCCCATCGCGCAGGGCTGTCACCAGTAGCACATCGGCGGCTAGGTATAGGGCGATCATCTCGCGCAGCGGATAGGAGTGGTGTAAGTAGCGAAGCGTGGTGTGGCTCAGCGTGTCGTGTTGGCCGGTGATCTGGCCGACCATCAGTTCTACCTGATCGCGCAGCTCCATATAGGAATCTACGTTTTCACGGCTTGGGCTGGCTACCTGGATCAGACAGACATCTCCGGCGCGAAGTGCCTGATCGTTGAGCAGCTCGCCATAGGCTTTCAGCCGGTGCCTGATGCCCTTGGTGTAGTCCAGCCGGTCCACGCCAAGCATGATTGTCTTCGGATTGCCCAATTCCAAACGAATCTGTGCGGCGCGGGCAATGATCTGCGGATCACGCGACAGCTTGGCGATTTCTTCGGTGTCGATTGAGATCGGATGGGCCACAGCGCGGCACAGATTCTGAATCTTATGCGTCGACGACGGGGTAGCTTCGTGACCCTTGGTCGAATAGTCGGTGAACCGTCGCAGGCAGCGTAGAAAATTGGACGCATCGGTCTCGCGCTGGAAGCCGACTAGATCGGCTCCGGCCAGACCTTCCAGGATTTGGGTGCGCCAAGGCAGCTGAGAAAACAGGCTGGCGGCGGGGAAAGGGATGTGCAGGAAGAAGCCGATCTTCAGATCGGGGCGTGCCATCCGCAGCATCTGTGGAACCAGCTGCAGCTGGTAGTCGTGGACCCACACGGTGGCATTGTGCGCGGCGGTTCGCACCACCGCGTCAGCGAAACGTTGGTTGACCTTCTTGTAACGGTCCCACCAGGTGCGGTGGTACTCCGGAGGTATGATCACGTCGTGATAGAGCGGCCAGAGGGTGGAATTCGAAAATCCGCCGTAGTAGAGGCTTAGGTCCTGTTCACTGAGCGGGACCGGAACGAGGTGGATGCTGTCCTTGTCGAACTCTTCGAGCTCTTCGTCGATTCCGCCATGCCAGCCGACCCATGCGCCATCCGCGGCAGCCATGATCGGTTCGAGCGCGGTGACCAGACCGCCAGGAGAACGCTGAAACCCTTGGGTGCCATCCGGAAGCGTGATCCGATCCACCGGCAACCGGTTAGCCACCACTACAAAGTCATGGGAATTGCTTTCCGCTACGCCTGCTAGTTCATTACCCACCGTAAACCTCCTGGCCACGTACTTACTGCGAGAAGAAAACCTCGCAGCTTTGTCGGTTGTAAGTGAATGACCTCTTTGTCAGCTCAACTTCACTGTCATCCCGGATTCCGGATGCTAGCCGGAAGCGGAAGGAAACTGTGTTCCATCACTCAATGTACGTGAGAAGCGGCGCGGATGGGCTTTTAACGCCGAATGAGGCCCAAAGATGAACTTATCCGGCATGACTTGGTTGAAGTCTCAAATAACCCCAAAATGGGGCTTTGCATCATGTTGGCGAATGTTATGCGCAACCTGTGAAGGTTGGGGAATCTGGCAATTACGGGGGAGGGCGGCCATTCCATTGGCTAAGCTTGGAAGCAGATTACAGTATTTCCGTTGAGCCAAGGAACATTCGAACTTATGTCTACAAACAACTCGCGTCCGTCCAAAGCGGAGCGCAACGCTAGCGCCCGTGAAAAGGCCGCGCAGCTGCAGGCTGCTCAGGCCTCGGCCCAGAAACGCAAGTCGCTCTTCGTCAAGCTTGGCGTGCTGGCTGCTGTCGTTTTGGTCGTGGTCCTGGTGGTTGTGCTCATCGTGCAGAATAACAACGCCAAGGTTCCGGACGCCGGAGCCGCGCCTCAGGGCGGCAACGCCGCTGGCGGTATTCTGTTGACGTCGCCGACCACCGTTGCAAATACCTCGGGTGTGAAGATCGACAACACCAAACTTGTCGCTCCCGATTCGAAGCCGGCGACTCCCGAACCACGCGATCTGACCGTGGGCGCCAAGGGCGAGCCGATCAACGTGACCTTGTTTGTTGATGCGAACTGCGTCCACTGTGCTGAATTTGAAAGCAAGTATGGGCCGCAGATGAAGCAGTGGTTGGCGGACGGCAAGATCTCCTTGGAATACCGCAACGTCGGCTTCCTCGATGGAAACTCGCCAACGAACTTCTCCTCGCGTGGGGCCAACGCGCTGGCCTGTGTAGCTGACCAGAGCCCAGCAGCCTACTTGGACTTTGCCAGCGCTCTGTGGGGGCACTACGATCAGGGCGAAATGAAGAATGCTGAGATCTCCGAAATGGCGATTGCCGCCGGCGCTTCAGACTCGGTGAAGTCCTGCATCGACAAGGGAACCTACCGTCCGTTCGTGGAAACTGCAACACTAGCTGCCGGCTACGACGGTGTTTTGGGCACTCCGAGCATCTTCATCCAGGGCGAGGTTATGGACCTTGCCAATCAGGACTTTGTCGAAGCAGTTGAGGCGGCCATCAAGGCCAACGCCTAGACTGCCTAAAGCTGCGTGAACTGTGGTCGATAATTTTCTGCCGCTCTGACACGATTCCCGTGGGGAGTGCATCGCTAGCGGTGCGCTCCCCACGGGTGGTTAACGCCGCCAAAGTCTCGATTCGCAGTCGGGCGCAGTCTTCGGATATTCTTATGCAGTACGCCTCCTTAGCTCAGCTGGCCAGAGCAACGCTCTTGTAAAGCGTAGGTCATCGGTTCGAATCCGATAGGGGGCTCGGATGGCCCTCGCCGATGTTCAAGCTTGAACATCGGCGAGGGTCTTTTATTTCCCAACCGCATCTGCGGATCGACCGTGGCTTGCCCCGAAAAATCCGCATTCTTTTGGTGTCTCACAGTTTCTGGGCAACCCAGGGCGCTAAACTTCAGGTGTATTTCCTTGTCGTTTCTGGCGCCTGTACGGTGGCACCAAAACGACCGAACAATATCTCAAGGAGTTTTGGCATGGCCGGTGGACTCGTGGCTCTTCTGGATGACGTCGCAGCCCTCGTAAAGGTCACGGCGGCGTCACTCGACGACATCGCTATGGGAGCTGCGAAGGCAAGCACCAAGTCGCTTGGAGTCGTCATCGACGATGCGGCTGTCACCCCGCAATACGTGGCCGGGCTATCGCCCAAGCGGGAGCTTCCGATCATTTGGAAGATCGCCGTTGGGTCAATCCGGAACAAGATGCTGTTCATCCTTCCGGTGGCTCTGATCCTTTCGCAGTTCGCTCCGTGGGCGCTCACCCCGATCCTGATGCTCGGAGGTGCCTATCTTGTTTTTGAAGGGGCCGAAAAGCTGCTTGAAGCGATGGGCGTGGTCAAGCACCACACACCGGGCGGCAAGGAGGGAGTGCGCGACGAAAAAGCGATCATCGGCGCGGCGGTGCGGACAGACCTCGTGCTCTCAGCGGAGATCATGGTCATCTCGCTGAACGAAGTGTCCCACGAACCATTCTTGAATCGCGCGCTAATCCTGATTGTGATCGCTACCCTGATGACCGTGGTGGTCTATGGTGCGGTGGGGCTGATCGTGAAGATGGATGACATTGGACTGCACATGGCGCAGAAGGCATCCAAGCTGTCGCAGAAGGTTGGCCGTGGCCTGGTCAAGGCCATGCCGATCGTGATGTCGATCCTCGGCAAGGTAGGTGTGGTGGCGATGCTCTGGGTCGGCGGCCACCTAATTCTGGTCGGGATGGACGAGCTGGGCTGGCACGCCCCCTACGGTTTTGTGCATCATATGGAACTGCTGGTGCACGAGGCTACCGGTTCGGCCGGGGCGATCTTGGGCTGGGTGACGAATACCGCCTTTTCTTGCATCGCCGGATTCTTGATTGGTTGCGTGGTTGCCGCCGCTGTCGTGGGCATCAACAAGCTGCGTGCCAAGCACTAACGAGCTTTGCAGGCCGGCCACGTAGAATAGGCAGATAAGAAACTTGCCCCGCCGTAAAACCTGCCAGTCGCGAAGTCTGCCGGTGTTTCGCACGGTGTGCGGCGATCGTCTTGGCCCTGCCAAAACGTCTGGTGGCCATGGAAAGATCGATGTGTGTTGAAGAGCAAGATAAATATTGTAGGGAGCGCCGCTCGGCATGAGCGGGGCGCCTACTTCACCCCCGAGCCGGTAGCCCGGTTCATGACCGAGTGGGCGCTAGGCGAGCAGGGTCGTCGTGTGCTTGAACCCTCATGTGGCGAAGCCCAATTCTTGGCGACCGCTGCCCAAGTCACCAACGATGGGCGCGGCGCCAGCGAATTATTCGGGGTGGAGCTTCACGAGCCTTCGGTGCTGGCGGCACGCGCAATCCTCGCGGAACAAGGCGCACAGGCTAGGATCCAGCACGCAAATTTCTTTGATATCCCAGGCACCGCGGATATGGATGCGGTGATTGGCAACCCCCCGTACGTACGTTATCAGCTGCACCGCGGAGCCCAGCGCAAGATCTCGCGCGAAGCCGCACGGCGCTCCGGAGTCGAGCTGAACGAGCTTGCCTCCGTGTGGGCGGCCTTCGTCGTGCACGCCACCAGCTTCCTGAAGGTCGGCGGTCGTCTGGCCCTAGTGCTCCCGGCAGAGCTGATGTTCGTGAACTATGCGGGGCCCGTGCGTGCAATGCTGCTTGAACGTTTCGCCAAGGTGCATCTCGCGGTCTTCGAACAGCGGCTATTCGTCGACGCGCAGGAAGAAGTGGTGCTGTTGCTTGCGGAGGGTTATCAGACCGGTTCCAGCGACTCCTTCAGCCTGCACCAATTTCGTAATGCCAAGGATCTGATTGGACTCGGCGAGGGAGCAATCCACACTCCGAAGCGTCCAAGTGACCGTTGGACCGGGTCCTTGGTGACTTTTGAAGCTCAGGGGATACTCAACCAGGCGCATGCTACCGGCGGGTTTATTGATCTGCAGGGCTGGGGAGAGACCTCGCTGGGCGCGGTGACCGGCAACAATAAATGGTTTACGCTCAGCCCGGCGCGGGCCGAGGAATTAGGTTTGGACGCGAGCGACCTGGTGGAAATATCGCCTCCCGGTTCTAGGCATCTTCGCGGCTTGGAACTAGACGCTAAGCAATGGCAGCGACTCGGGGAGCACGGCTTGGCGACCTTGATGTTCCGGCCCCAGGGTGGCGCCTCCACCGCGGGAGAGCGCTTAATTGGCCGCGGCGAGCTGGAGTCGGTGGACCAAGCCTATAAGTGCCGGATGCGTACTCCCTGGTGGCGGGTCCCGTTGTTGTCGGTGCCTGATCTGTTCATGACCTATATGAATGCTGACACTCCCCGGCTGACGACTAACCATGCAGGTGTGCATCACATCAATTCAATCCATGGGGTATACCTCGGGGCCGATGTGCGTGAGCTGGGACGTGAGCTGCTGCCTCTGGCTTCGCTTAATACCTTGACTATGCTGGGTGCCGAAATGGTGGGACGCTCCTACGGGGGAGGCATCTTGAAGCTGGAACCCGGCGAGGCGGATAAGCTTCCAGTGCCCTCAACCCAGTTGGTCGCCGAGCATGCAATACCGCTGCGATCCATCAAAAACGAGGTCCGCGAACATCTGCTGCATGGCCGTAAGCAAGAAGCTACGGAGCTGGTAGACGAAATAGTGTTGGGAATGATGCTGGAGCTAGACGCTGCCGCGATCGGTGCGCTACGCGGCGCACGCCAAGACATGCTGGAACGACGCAAGTCCCGAGCTAAGGCAGTGGAGAACTAATCATGGGATCAGGCACAGTCGAGAAATCCCTGGCCTTCGCCGAATACGACGCGACGTTGATATCTGCGCTCAAAGATTCGCCGTGGATCCTTAACGGCGCCGTCACCGAGGAGTTCAACCCTTCTTTCGACGTCCTCGAGCGGTTGCTAAGCATTCCGGTGCGTTCTAAGGCCGCGACCCGTTCCGGTCGTTTTGCCCAGGGCGTCGACGCTTGGCTAGCCCATGAACTCCGCCGGGCGGGGTTCGACGCAGACCTCGTCTGGCCGCGCGCGGAAGCGCCACGGGTGTTGTCTTCGGACATCCTCGAATTGCTGCGCAAGCTCCCCGAACGGCTCTCCGACGAGCTGCATGAAGCAATCCTGGCCGGCAAGGCCGGAAGCACCGACGCCAGGATTCTGGGCCGCGCCTACATGAAGCAGACCGACGTGGTGATGACCCACTGGTCCACGGGACCGGAGTTGCTATTAAGCACCAAGGCAATGACTTCTTCCTTCGGCAAGAACCTGTCCAATCGGTACGAAGAAGCCTACGGGGACGCGGCCAACCTGCGTGCCCGCTACCCGCTGGCAGCCGTCGGCTTCTACTTCGTGCAACGCGCCACCATTTTAGAAACCGAACCGGCAGCTTTCCGACGTACCGTGGACATGATCCGCAAGCTGCGCGATTTCGGCGATGGCTTTGGCTATACAGCGACCGGACTTTTGCTTGTGGACTGGGATGACAGTGCCGAGCAGCCAGAGGTCAAGGCGGTGCACCACCCGGTGCCCGAAGATGTCGGCACCGCTCAGTTCCTAAATGCCATGGTTGACTCGGTGTTGAAAGTTACTCCGATCGACTTGCATGAGTCGGCGCGCGCTCGCCGAGCCGGTGAGGTCGTGCCAGTGCCAGGGCATGAGCTCGTCGATGAGCTACAAGAAGCGCTCTTTTAGCTCATCTGGTTGTGTGAACTTGTGGCGAATGCCAAGAGCTCGGCAAAGGTCGAACCGAGTGGCCAGCCAGTGTGCTGGAGGCGATGTCACGCTGCGGTGGGGGAGACAACCAATCCGATGCGAGAGCAGTGGCGCGATAAATGTACTTGGTCCGCCCGTCGGATTCGAAAGTTCGTTCGCGTTCCCATCGCTCGGAGCGTTCGTAGGCTGCCCAGGAGCTGGGATTTGCCGAATCGATGACGGTGATGGGTATGCAGCCTGCCTGCACCACATACTCCAGGCGTAGGTCTGTCACTTGCTGGCGTATGCCTTGGCGCCGATATTCCGGGCGGACCGCCATGCAACCTAATTCAAGCGCGCCCATGGCGCTAGTTGGAGCCAGCACCGCGTCGTGCACGACTCCGGCTGCGACCAGAACACCTGAGTCACGGACGCTGACCACACAACGTGCGCGGTCAATTTTTTGATTCCATCGATCATCAATTTCCGGATACAAAGTCGCCATCTCGGTGCGTGCGGCACCAGCAGGAGCTGTTGATGACAGGGCATAGCGAAGGGTAGGGCGCACTGGGAACCGTCCTAAATGCTAAGACGAACGAACTATCTGGCTATTGCTGTTGTGTGGGACGCAGAGCAATGGGTTTCGTTGGCCTTCAGGGGACCGCAGCCGGTGGCTTACGGCAACGTCCTTGCAGGGCCCAGTATGAGCTCGAGGAACTAAAAAAATTATGCATTCAATCTCTGCTCGTTAGCAAGAGAAAATAGGGGCAATAAAGTGAAATCTAGATAAACGAAAGGCACTATTATTTTAGGTCTGCCGTAGTCGGCTTTTCTCTTGAGCTCCTGCCCTAGGACGGTGGCGTGATGGGCGACGTAGCCGCTAGCTGTGGGGCAGCTGGCGCCGATTTTGCGGCCAAGGCAAAGACCGCTAAGATCGTTTAGGTGCTTGACCGGGAGGTTGACGCAAAGATGGATCTTTAGCTCAGTTGGTTAGAGCGTTCGCCTCACACGCGAAAGGTCGCTGGTTCGAGTCCAGTAAGATCCACCAAATAAAGAGAAAACCACCGCCGGCGGTGGTTTTCTCTTTATTTAACTGCTTTTAGTGGATCGCGCGTAGCCGGTGGTTATTTGGCGAGTAACTCGTGAACCAGCGGTTTGACTTCGTTGCCAAGCAGCTCGATGCTCTCGAGCATGGTCTCGTGTGGCAAAGAGCCTGCCGAATATTTGATGTCTACTCGACTTAGTCCGAGGCTTCTGGTGACCTTCGCCATCTTGGTGGCGACGGTCTGCGGACTACCGGCCATCATGGAACCTTCAGGCCCCATAGCGGCCTCCAAGCGCATTTTGCTAACCGGCGGCCAACCGCGTTCGGCGCCCAAGCGATTCATGGTGCGCTGATAGTGCGGCCACAACAGTTCGAGAGCTTCCGCATCGGTCGGTGCAACCAATCCGTGGAAGTGCGCACCCACCTTTTGAGGTTGCTTGCCCAGCTCTTTCAACGCGCGGTGGTAAAGCTGAACTAGCTGCTCGAAGGCTGATGGCTGGCCGCCAATGATTGCGAGAAAGAGTGGAAGGCCGTGGCGAGCGGCGCGAAGTACCGACTGCGGGCTGCCGCCGACGCCCACCCAAGTGGTGAGCGCATCGTTTTCCAATAGCGGGTACAGCTGTTGGCTGTTCAAAGCGCCGCGGTGTTCTCCAGACCAGGTCACGGGCTCTCCGGATCGGACCTTAGCCAGGAGATCGAGTTTTTCTTCGAAGAGAGACTCATAGTCCTCGAGGTTGAGCCCAAACAACGGGAAGGACTCGATGAAGGATCCGCGTCCGGCGATAATTTCGGCACGTCCCTGCGCGATGGCATCGAGCGTTGCGAAGCGCTCGTACACCCGAACCGGGTCATCGCTGGAGAGCACCGTTACCGCGGTACCGAGGCGGATCTTGTCGGTGACTTGCGCCAGCGCCGCGAGAATTATTTCCGGCGACGATACAGCATAATCGTCTCGGTGATGTTCACCGACGCCGAAGAAATCAAGGCCAACTTCTTCGGCCTTCTGCCCTTCGACGATGACGTTGCGAATAACCTGAGCGTGCGATAACTGCTTGCCCTGCTGGTCTTCGGAGAGATCCCCGAAAGTTTCAACACCAATTTCAGGCCGGAGGCTTGTTTGACCGATGGAACTCACAATGATCCTCTTCTCTTAGATTTCCATGCAATTGCATCTAAGTGGGTAACCAGTCCACCGATAAATTTATTTCCGACAGCAAAAATGCCAGATGTGTTCAGGGATACTCGGCCTATTTTGATTCCATTCTCCCGCTTTACTTGCCGTGGTTGTATCGTGAGGATGACGAATAGAACAAGAGCCTAGGGGGAGTGATTCGTGGCGCAGCAAGACCATGGTGAGAAGCACGCGGATTCGAAAAATCCAGGAGAAGATCCTTCGCCATTGGCCGGGTCGCTACCTCGTATTTCGACGAGTGAAATCAACATGGGGCACCTTCCCGAGACGGCGTCTTTTGAGACGACCATGGCCTCCGAGCTACCGCTAAATACCGCGGTAAGTGCGAGCGTTGCGTCAGCGGACGTGGCGGATATCGAGTCGCGTACCGGCCAGGTCTACACCTCTGATGACGGCATTACACTGATGCCTACACGGGCCAACCCGGTGGCTCGCCGTTTGCTGGCAAAAATGTGGATCTCGGATACGCCGCCGACTGAGGCGCTGAAGGTCGTTGACCGATTGCGCGGCACCCCCTACGCGAACCCTAGGGTCAACGTCGATCAAGATGCTTCGGCGCGGCGAACCATGGAGTTTGCGCTGGACCTTGGCGAAACGCTGATTCGCTATGGGGCTGGTGCTTTGGAAGTGGAAACCAGCATCATCGCGGTGACCGCAGCCCTAGGGCTTAGCCACCTAGACGTGGATATCACCAATCAATCGTTGCACCTGAACTACAGCCCGCCAGAAGCTGAGAGCTACTCTATCCTGCGCGTGGTGCGTTCGTACACTACGAACTACGCGGGCATGGTGATGGTGCACGAGCTGGTTTCGGACATCATCGCTGGCGGTGTTTCGCGGACCGAATCTGCCAAGCGGCTTAAAAGGATCACACGGAAGCCGAAGCCTTTCCCGCGTTGGTTCGTTGCGGTTGGCCAATCGGTTTTCGCCGCCGCCTTCGTCCTGTTCATCGGCGGTTCATGGCTCGGTGCACTCGTCGCGATGGCTTCGTCCTGGCTGATCTCGCAGATAGGCCGGTATGGATCCCGATGGCGGGTCCCAGAGTTCTTCACCGTGGCGACCTCGACTTTTACCGTCACCGGAATAGCCTTGCTTAGCCATCAGGTCCACGCACCATTGGATCCGGCGTTGGTAGTCTCTGGTGGCATCTTGCTTCTGCTGCCTTCTGGCAGATTTGTTTCGGCGCTGCAAGACGCAATCAATGGCTTCCCGGTCACCGCGGTCGGACGTCTATTTTCCGCTGGGTTGACCTATACGGCAATACTTTCCGGGATCTCCGCGGCGTTGGTGGTTTCATCCGTATTGGGCGGGGACAAGGTGGATGTCCATAAAATCGTCGCCACCGATTATCCGACATGGATGCTGATCGCCTTGGTAGCAGTCGCCATTCTGGCCGGTTCGGTCACCGAGCAGACCGCACAGCGCTTGTTGCTGCCTACCGCGTTGATCGCGGTCGGCGGCTATCTGGTGCTGCTCTTGGCGGAGCAGGTCGGGCTTGGCGCTCGGGCAACGCCAGCGGTGGTGTCCACGGCCATTGGCTTCGCTGCGCGCTTCCTGGCGGACAAGCTGAATTCACCTCAGCTGGTGATCGCAGCCCCCGCGGTCATGTTCATGCTGCCTGGCCTGATGATCTTCCGGGCCATGTACGGCATCGTTTTCGAGGTGGATGAAATGTTCGCCGGCCTGGTGGAAATGTTCAACGCGTTTGCAATCATGCTGTCCATCGCCGGTGGTGTGGTCTTCGGCGACACACTGTGCCGTCCGCTGACCTCCAACGCACGGCGCGAACGCCGACGCATCCGCCGCCGCTAGCCGGCCGGCAGTTTCCATTCAATAGGCGCCTGGCCGATTTCGGCCAGGCGCCTATTGATTTGCGAAAAATGCTTTGACCCAAAGAATCCACGTGAAGCGGACAACGGGGAAGGATGAGCGCTGCGAAGCTGGGGCATATTGTTCATCAGGGTACCAAGCTTCTGTGCGTGGGCACCCCACAGAACAGCCACCACCGGCACCTTGCGGGCATTGAGCGTAGCGATAATCGCTTCAACTACCGGTGCCCAGCCAAGCTTCTGGTGACTGCCGGCGTTAGACGCAGTCACAGAGAGAACCTGATTGAGCAGCATGACCCCTTGCTCATGCCAGGCGCCGAGGTCTGGATGCCCAGCTTCGGGCACGCCAAGATCTACGAACAGCTCCTTGTAAATGTTGCGCAAGCTACGCGGCAGGGGGCGCACGTTCTTCGCTGCGGCGAAGGCCAAGCCATTCGCCTGTCCGGGCGTCGGATAGGGGTCTTGACCCATGATCAGGACTTTGATCTCGGCTACGGGTAGCGATAGTGCGCGCAACATCACCTCTGGGGCCGGGAGTATCTGCTCGCCAGCCTGTGAGCGTGCCGCCAACTTACGTGCGATTTCCTGCAACACGCCATCGAGCGGTTCCAAAGTGGAAACCCAATCCGCGGCGATAAACCCGCGACTTGCCAGCGATTTTGCACCAAAGAAGAAGGGGAAGTCTTCGGTGGAATATGCCGGCGGCGCGGTAGGCTCGGGAGCGTCGAAAAGGGCGGGCTGCTCGTTGTTCATGGCAATCATTCTGCCGGTTTTCCGGCGCGGTTGTGCCGCGTTACACGGCACGGCGTTGGTTGATTGGTTAGAATATCGGTGGTGTGTCCACCACGCGTGGATAAATATGCATGAATAAACCCGACTTTTCGAAGTTCTAGGATGAGGTGAACGTATGGCTGGCAATGAGGTTTTAGTGGATTTCGTGATGAACCCCGATTCCGAGCTGGATGAGCGTTCGCAACAGATCTTGAACATGGAGAAGCTGTGGTGGAAGTATGCCGGAGCCAAGGAACAAGCTATTACCAAGCAGTTCTCTATCTCGCCGACAAACTACTATCAGCTACTCAACCAGCTGATCGACACGGATGCGGCGATGGCCTATGACCCAATGCTGGTAAAGCGGTTGCGTAGACTTCGATCTACTAAGCGTCGTGTGAGCGGTACCGTCGGCGGGGAACGCTAAGTTCATAGCCGGCCTCGGCCAGCCAGACCTCGAGCAAGGACAAGAATGACCAACTACCCACGTGACGAATTCGATCGCGTTCCGGAGTTTAGTACCCGCGTTGGGTCGCATCATGCCCACGGCTGGGCGCAGTCTGCCGCCGCCAAGGGCAAGGACAGCAAGCTTCGTTGGGTAGTTCTGTCCGCGATTGCGGTGTTGTTGATTGGTGGTGCCGGATTCTTCTTTGGTCCAGGCGTTGCCGATCGTCTAGCAGGGTCCGAACCGAGGCAAACCTCGGCACCGGCGGAGAGCGAAGGCTCTTCTGACCAAAGCGAAGCCGCATCCGAAAGCGCAACTCCGTCTAGCACCATCGATGACGCTGACGTGTTGTACGGACAACTCATCGGCGTGTACAACGGCGCAAGTATTGCAGGAGCTGCAGGGGCAGGCGAAGAATTGCTTGCCGAGGCTGATTTCACGAATATCGTGACGGATAATTGGACCCGAGACGCCGAGACCTCGACGGTGTATTACATGTCCGAGGCCTACCGGACCACCGCGGAAAAAGCCGCCGAAGTCTTGAACATCGATGAGGTTCTGCAGACCCGGAACATCCCCAACCGAGTTTCGGTCGTCCTTGGCGCTGACGATACGTTGAACTCGAAGTAATAATTAGCTTCGCTCACAGCCGATCAGCTTGCACTCGCCATGCGAGAGTGCCAATATTTGTATTAGCACTCATGCGTTACGACTGCTAATGCCGATCGGTTGTTCGTTTTAGAATCGAACCCTTTCGTCTCGGCGGTTGCTCAACGCACGGAGCGTGAAGAATACCTCAGATAGCGAGAGCTAATCCGAATTGTCGGCCCGATGCCGGCAACGGTGTGCTCGTCCGTCGCGGGCGCTGTCTGTCGGTTGCATTTTCGCAAAATCGTCCCCGAAAGGACCGAAAGCCACTATGGCCAAGATGATTGCATTTGACGAGGAAGCACGCCGCGGACTTGAGCGCGGCCTGAACATTCTGGCGGACGCCGTTAAGGTGACCTTGGGCCCACGCGGCCGCAACGTTGTTTTGGAGAAGAAGTGGGGCGCACCCACTATCACCAACGACGGTGTGTCCATCGCCAAGGAAATCGAGCTCGAGGATCCATACGAGAAGATCGGTGCCGAGCTCGTCAAGGAAGTTGCCAAGAAGACTGACGACGTCGCCGGTGACGGTACCACCACCGCTACCGTGCTCGCTCAGGCTCTGGTCAAGGAAGGCCTGCGCAACGTTGCTGCCGGCGCCGACCCAATCGCGCTACGCCGCGGCATCGACAAGGCTGTAGAAGCCGTCACCGCCGAGCTGTTCACCGCTGCTAAGAAGATCGAATCCAAGGAGCAGATCGCTGCTACCGCTTCGATCTCCGCTGGCGATCCAGAAATCGGCGCACTGATCGCCGAAGCACTGGACAAGGTTGGCGAGCAGGGCGTTATCACCGTAGAAGAGTCCAACACCTTCGGCCTTGAGCTGGAGCTGGCCGAGGGCATGCGCTTCGACAAGGGCTACATTTCCGCATACTTCGTCACCGACGCTGAGCGTCAGGAGACCGTGCTGGAAGACCCTTACATCCTGATCGTCAACTCGAAGATCTCCTCGGTCAAGGATATGGTTTCCTTGCTGGAGAAGGTCATGCAGTCGAACAAGTCGCTGCTGATCATCGCCGAAGACGTAGAGGGCGAAGCACTGGCCACCCTGATCCTGAACAAGATCCGTGGCCTGTTCAAGTCTGTAGCCGTCAAGGCTCCAGGCTTCGGCGATCGTCGCAAGGCAATGCTGACCGACATCGCACTGCTGACCGGTGGCCAGGTTGTTTCCGAGGAAATCGGCCTGTCGTTGGACACCGTTGGCCTCGAAGTTCTGGGTACCGCCCGCAAGGTCGTTATCACCAAGGACGAGACCACCATCGTTGAAGGCGGCGGCGACGCCGACGCTATCGAGGGCCGCAAGGCGCAGATCGCAGCCGAAATCAAGAACACCGATTCGGACTACGACCGCGAGAAGCTGCAGGAGCGCCACGCAAAGCTTTCCGGTGGTGTCGCTGTGCTGAAGGCCGGCGCCGCAACCGAGGTGGAGCTCAAGGAGCGCAAGCACCGCATCGAAGATGCTGTGCGTAACGCTAAGGCAGCTGTTGAAGAGGGCATCGTCGCCGGTGGTGGCGTGGCTCTGATTCAGGCAGGCGCCGCAGCATTCGCCAAGCTTGAGTTGGAAGGCGACGAAGCCACCGGCGCGAACATTGTTCGTGTTGGCATCGAAGCACCACTGAAGCAGATCGCACTGAACGCCGGCATGGAGCCAGGCGTAGTCGCCGACAAGGTCAAGGGCCTGCCAGCTGGCCACGGCCTGAACGCTGCCACCGGTCAGTACGTTGACCTGCTGGAAGCCGGCGTCAATGACCCAGTGAAGGTGACTCGTTCGGCCCTGCAGAACGCTGCATCTATCGCAGGTCTGTTCCTCACCACCGAGGCAGTCGTTGCAGATAAGCCAGCTCCTGCTGGCGCTGCCATGCCAGGTGGCGACGACATGGGTGGCATGGGCGGAATGGGCGGCTTCTAAGCTTCCGTACTTCCCAGGCACCTGTCTCGCAGGACAACCTGAACCCGAGGGCTTGCTTCACCACGAAGCAGGCCCTCGGGTCGTTAACCGGCAAGCAGAGTGCGTTTGAGCGTTCTCAGGCTTGCACGTGGAGTCGGTCAAGCTCGGCCTCAAGGTTCGCCCGTGCTTGTTTTTCCCAGCGTTCCTGAGCAGACGCGGTGCAATACAGCCGGTCTTTTCGCAGGAGCTCACGAAGAATGCTTGCTCGGCCTCGGGCAAAGTCTGCTGCCGGCACATGATCGTATTCGTCCCGGATAGCTTGGGCATAGCGTTGATAGGCCTTGGCTGGTCGTGCCAAAACCTCTAGGTCTGCGTCGCTGAGCAACGCTCCGAGCAGATCGCCTTCGGCAGGTCGATGCTCGATGGTCAGCAGAATCAATTGTTGAACCTTGGCAAGAGCCCTATCGGTAATCAGCCCATGCAAGCTGCGCGCTGCTAAGTTTGCAGAATCTTTTTCGTCCTCGGCGGTGCCATCGTAGACGGCATCATGAAACCAAGCAGCCAACTCCAATATTTGCCGATCCTGCGCCTCAACCTGTGTGCCGCAGAGCCAGTCCAATGACTCAAGGACCGCGAGCAGGTGTACTCGATCGTGATAGCGGCGGTGCTTCTGGCTCCAGCGAAGCAATAAATCCTCAGCCATGGCCCGTTGCCCGGGCAAGGTCCGCTCCCACCGTTTCAGCAATGCGGGATTGAGCCGTTCGGGGCGGAACCGGGCAGGGATCCGAAGTCCGGAATGGACTAAGGCGCGGACCAAGTCGCTACCAGAGACTTCCTGGGCTCCGGCCGCCACGAACTCTTCGTAGCGTTCCTGCGGCACATCATAGTGGTCCCTGTCGAAGGCTCTCTGCCGGATGCCCATGCGGCTGGCGAACTGGTGCAGCTCCAGCAGCGAGGTGTCGGAGACTAAATGGGAAAAGAGTGTCCCGTGAGCGGGCCAGCGTGGCGGGTCGATCAGTATGCTCATGATCTAAGCGTACCGAGTGACCCGCTCCAACGGCTCAGTAGCGGAACAGCGAGGTGTTGACCTGTTCGACTTCTTCATACTGCATGGACGCATGGTTTAGCGCCGTTGCGATGCTGCTCAAGGCCTCTTCGATGCGTACGTGAGTGCTGCGCCATTCGGCCACAATCGACTGGAAGGAAGCGGCGGCCGAACCCTGCCAGGTGCTTTGAAGCTGATCCAGATTCATCTGCATCGTGGAAACTTCGGAGCGCAACCTGTCGATGGTGTTCATGACCGCCTGCGACTTGACCTGCATTTCGCCGGTGTTGGTTGAAAAGGTACTCATGGGGTGATCCTGCCTTACGGGGAGATCCGATAGATGAGATCACCATAGGGCGGGCAGCACAAGCGCAGCGCGAAGCTCCCACATACTGTGGACAACATAAACGCGGGTTCTAGTCCTCGTCCTGCTGCTCGTGGTCACGCGGCTCCTGCATCGGCACATAGGGCAGGCAGATGGCCATGGTTGCGCCCCCGCCAGGAGTTTCGCTCAGCGCAACCGAACCGCCGTGCTGCTGGACGATCGCGGCGACGATCGCCAGCCCCAGGCCCGAGCCGCCGGTTTCGCGTTGACGCGAGCTATCGGTGCGGTAGAAGCGCTCGAAGATACGGTTTGCGTCATCCTCTGGAATGCCCGGTCCGTGATCTCGAATCTCGAGCACCGCATCCATGGCACCTGCCACGAGAGAACGAACTCCCACGGCGATCTCGATAGCTGAGTCTTCGGGGGTGTAGCGCAGTGCGTTGGTGATCAAATTGGCAATGACCTGGCGGATGCGCGCGTCATCGCCGACCGTGCTGGCTGGAGAAGGATACTTGGTGTCCAATCCGACCAAGGTAACTTTGCGTAGTGGCGCTCGGACCTTGGTGTCCTCGGCGGCGTCCTGTCCGAGTACCAGCAGGTCGACCGATTGCTTTTCGAGGGGGCGCTGCTCATCGAGCCGGGCCAGCATAAGCAGGTCTTCGACCAGGTGAGCCATGCGTTTGGATTCGGCTTCGATACGTCCCATAGCTGAATCCAGCGCTTCGGAGTCGGCAAGTCCCCCATGGCGGTAGAACTCCGAATAGCCCTGGATGGTCACTAGGGGGGTGCGCAGCTCATGAGAGGCGTCTTGGATAAAACGACGCATCTTGTTTTCCGAGGCCTCACGGTCGCGGAAGGCCCGCTCGATCTGTGCAAGCATTGCGTTCAAGGAGCGGGAGAGTCTGCCGACTTCGGTTTCCGGCGGATAATTGCGTACACGCTGGGATAGATCTCCTTCGGCAATCATGGCTGCGGTGCGTTCGACGCGGATCAGCGGAAGCAATGACCGGGAGGTTAATCCGTAGGCGATCATTGACATGAGCAAGGTCGCCAACAGGCCGGTTGATAAGACGAGGATGGCGGTCTTTTGAACCGTGTCATTAACGTTTTCCAACGGAAGCGCAATGAAAACATTCATCTCGCTGGTAGGCAGCGGAACGATCATGGCACGCCAGCCGGCCGAGCCGGAGTGGATGCCCGGAATGGTCACGGGTGCCCACGGTGTCTTAGCCAGCTCGGCCATTTGCACTGGCGCGAGCAGGGGAGTGTCGCTGGTGTTACCGGGGGTAACCCGGCTTCGAGGCATGATGTAGACGATCTTGCCGTTTATATCTCGAATGTCCGCATAGGAGCGGTTCAGCCCCAGCAACGTTGAATCGATGCCAGCGTTTCTGCCAGATTGATCATTGTCCAAGGAATACTGGTAGGCCTTGTTCAGGCCAAAGCCCATGGTGGGGCCAGCAACGTTGAGCTGATCATCGATCTGGTTGGTCATCGAGATGCGAAGTGTGTGTGCGGAGCCGAACGCCGTGGCGCCGACGCCGCAGATCATCAGCGCGCACATCAACATCACCAATTTGGTGCGCAACGAAGTGCGACGCCACAGCGTTCTAAATGCCTGCATGTAATGACTTTACAATCCCTTGGGCCACCAAGCGGCATCGGCCCTAGCGGCGGTCCGGGGTACGCATCAAGTAACCGACGCCGCGCTTGGTCTGAATCAGAGCAGGCCACTCGGGGCGGTCGACCTTGCGACGCAGATAGGAAATATATGATTCAACGATCGAAGCGTCGCCGTTGAAGTCGTACTCCCAGACATGGTCCAGGATTTGTGACTTGGACAGTACGCGGTTCGGGTTCATCATCAGGTAGCGCAGCAGCTTGAATTCGGTAGGCGATAGATCAATGACCTCGCCTGCTCGACGCACCTCATGTGCGTCGTCATCAAGTTCAAGGTCGGCGACCACTATGGTGGCGTTCTCTTCTTCGCCCGTCGCGGTGCGGCGTAGCACCGCACGAATGCGGGCGACAACTTCATCAAGACTAAATGGTTTGGTGACGTAATCATCTCCACCGACAGTCAAGCCGGTGACCTTGTCACTGGTGTCATCGCGAGCAGTCAGAAACAGCACGGGGAAGTGCCGTCCGGCAGCGCGTAGCTTGCGGGTGATGGTGAAGCCGTCCATGTCTGGAAGCATGACGTCCAGAACCGCGAGATCTGGTTCTTCTGCTTCAACGGCTGCGAGAGCCTCGCGGCCGTTGGCTGCGGCGACCACCTGGAAACCGGCGAATCGCAGGGACGTTGATAGAAGTTCGCGGATATTTGGTTCGTCATCCACGACAAGGAGTTTGGCCTCTGGGGTTTTTGCACTCATAAACCCAGTGTGCACGCGGAGACTGGGAGTCTGCTGAGAGCCCTCTGGGAGGGGCGGTTAGCTGTTGCGGCGTTTTCGGATATTACCGATGATGACCACGCCGGCCAGTATGAAGGCCAGAGGTAAACCGAAAACGCCGAATGCCATGATGATCGGCGGGATTGAAATTTCCTTGAAATACAACACGAGGACCGTCATGAGGGACAATGCCGAGAGGACCGCGAGTGTAATTGCGGTGCGGGAAATGACGGTCAAGGTAATCGATGAAGCGCTCACGGCTATTAACGATACAGCGCTTCTAATGCAGCCGCCGTGACTCAAGGTGAAGTTGCGGGCCTCAAGGTGTCATAATCTAAGGTATTCGACTTAATTCGAATCCGTACGTTGAGCACCCGGTAGAAGTATATGTACGACCCGGATGAATGCTCCATGGATCCGGAGATATGAAAAGGCGTAGCGTGAAGTAAATTAGTTGCACTGATTTGCGCTACAGCACGAGAAACGAACGAGGTAAGGGATCATGCCTAGCGGCAAGGTTAAGTGGTACGAAAAGGCCAAGGGCTTCGGATTCATTACCACCGAAGATGGTAAAGAGATATACGTGAACGCCGCGGCGCTGCCGGAAGGCGTTCATGATCTGCGCCCGGGCACACGCCTGGAGTTTGGCGTGGCCGAAGGCCGCCGTGGTCCTCAAGCGCTGAGCCTGCGCATCTTGGAGGAAGCTCCGTCGGTGGCTCGCGCAAAACGGAAGAATCCCGAGCAGCAAGCCGCAATGATCGAGGATCTGATCAAGGTTCTTGATCAGGTATCCAATACCTTGCGCAAGGGGCGATATCCTGAACAAGCACACGGCAAAAAGGTTGCTACCGTGCTACGCGCGGTAGCCGATGATCTGGACGTTTAAATAATGGCCCGTAAACCCAAGTTAGACACCACCCTCGCGGAAGCGGTTGATGTTGCGCGCAACGCACTCATCGAGATCGCGGCAGAAACGGAGATCGGTGAGTATCTCGGAGCCACGCCCGAAGGTGAACGATTAGTCACCCATCGATTTGTCTCCCAGAAAAAGGGTTATCGGGGCTGGACTTGGTTCGCGACAATCGCACGGGTGCCACGAGCAAAAGCTAAAGACCTAACCGTTTGCGAAGCTGGCATTGTTGCCGGTGAAGACGCACTTCTTGCACCGGCATGGGTCCCGTGGGCCGAGCGCTTAGTCAAAGAAGAAATCGAGGCGGCGGAAGCCGAGGCCAAAGAGCCCAAGGATGAACCTGACCCTAGTGCAACCGCAACTGAGAACTCCGGCGCAGAGAACACCGCTGCCGATCCCGCTGGGAACGAAACCCTGGAGGACTTGTCGGAGCCGACCAATGCCACAGCCGAACACGAAGCAACCGGCCAACAGGAGGCGACGTCCGAACAGGGAATCAAAACCCCTGCGCGCCGTCAGGTGCGTCGGCGACGCACCGCGCAACGCACGGCGGCTCGTCGCCGCGCAGCCCAGCGTAACCGGACACGCAAGGAAAGCTAGCGGAGCGAGGCATTAGAAAAACGAAAGCGATCCGCGGTTTCGCCCCAATGGGGTGAAACCGCGGATCGCTTTTGCTCGCTCAGAAGTTAGAGCTGCTCGATGACATAATCAATGCTCTTCAGCAGTGCCGCGACATCACTCGGATCGATAGCCACGAAGGTCGCGATACGCAGCTGGTTTCGGCCGAGCTTGCGGTATGGCTCAACATCCACCACGCCGTGGGCGCGCAGCGCTTTGGAGATTTTCGTCGCGTCCACCGAGTCGTCGAAGTCGATCGTGGCGATGACGTTTGAGCGGTGATCCGGGTTGGCTACATATGCCGTGGCAACCTTTGAAGCCTCGGCCCATGCGTAAATCTGGCCAGCTGACTCGGCGGTGCGAGCCGCCGCCCACTTCAAGCCGCCATTGGAATTGATCCACTTGATCTGCGCATCGAGAGTCACCAAGGTGGTCAACGACGGCGTGTTGTAGGTCTGGTTCTTCAACGAGTTGTCCAGCGCAGTCTTCAGATTCAAGAAGTCTGGGATCCAACGATCGGTAGCTGCAATCTCCTCGATGCGTGCAATTGCTGCGGGGGAGGCGAATGCAATCCAGAGGCCACCGTCGGAAGCAAAGTTCTTCTGCGGGGCGAAGTAGTACACGTCGGTCTGCGCCAGATCTACATCCAAGCCGCCAGCGGCACTCGTTGCATCAACGACGATCAGTGAATCTTCGTTGGCACCCGGAACGCGCTTGACCGGGGCAGCGGAGCCAGTGGATGTTTCATTATGCGGCCAGGCATAGAGATCCACGTCAGCTTCGGCAACGGGGCTCGGAACCGAACCAGGCTCGGAGGTGATAATCGAGGAGGCCGCAAGGAATGGGGCCTTGTCGGTAGCGTTGGCAAACTTCGAGCCGAATTCACCAAAGGACAGGTGCTGAGCTTTATTGCGCACTAGGGAGAATGCTGCAGCGTCCCAGAATGCGGTGGCGCCGCCAACTCCGAGAAGCACCTCATAACCCTCGGGTGCGCTAAACATTTCCTTCAAGCCATCCTGCACGGACGCAACCAGATTCTTGACCGGCGCCTGACGGTGGGAGGTGCCCAATAGGTCGGCACCTGCGTCCACGATTGCCTGAATTTGCTCGGGGCGAACCTTGGACGGTCCTGCGCCGAATCGTCCGTCGGCTGGCAGAAGGTTCCTTGGAATGTTGATGCCGGTGCTCATCTCGCTCCTCTAATAGCGTTTTGATTGAAGGTGCTGACTTCCCGACCGATCGCGAGCGCGAAGGAATAGTTCAGGATAGTTACGACGTTTCAGTTAACATCTTCGCAAACTGCGGGAGATGAGAGAAAAACGAGACCGTCGGTTACGACATGCAAACTACGAGGCCGTCGCAGGGATTGCGGCTATACCAAGTAGAGTTGCATACTGACGTTCCGATTTCTTATGCGAACCTAACTGTTGTGACTTCCAGGAGTGGCTAACGTGTCTGACCTAATTGATACAACCGAGATGTACCTGCGTACCATTCTTGAGCTTCAAGAAGAGGAGATCGTGGCTTTGCGCGCGCGAATCGCAGAACGTCTGGGGCATTCCGGCCCCACCGTGTCGCAGACAGTCGCTCGAATGGAACGCGATGGGCTCGTTGTGGTTTCCACCGACCGTCACCTTGCCTTAACCGAAAAGGGTCACGAACTGGCAACGGGCGTGATGCGTAAGCACCGGCTGGCCGAACGCTTGCTATCGGACATGATCGGTCTTGAATGGGAATATGTACATGATGAGGCGTGTCGCTGGGAGCACGTGATGAGCGAGCGTGTCGAGCGTCGTTTATACGACCTGCTGGGCAAGCCCACGGTCTCTCCGTACGGCAACCCAATTCCCGGGCTTGAAGTCCTTGGCGGGCCAAAAGTAACCGAAATCTCACATGAGGTCGAGAATCTAGATAACGCGTTGCTCTCCGGGAACATTGGCCCGGTGGCCATTGAGCGTCTTGCAGAGCCGATCCAGACCGACCCAATCCTGCTCGGACAACTGAACGAAGGCGGAATCCGGCCCGGAGCGATCGTTAGTTTAGAGCGCGCAGATGATTACGTCGTGGTTCGCGTGCAGGGCGTCGAAGGTGCGCTGGAACTGCCAGTCGAAGTCAGTGCGCACGTTTTTGTACGCACTAAATAAGGTAACGAAATTGTAACTTTTCCGATCGAACGGTAGGGTTATCAAAGGGTGCCAGTTGTCTAACTGGTGCCGATTCCGAGAGCGCAAACGCCGAGTATTGTCCTGCCTCTTGGATGCGAAATGATTTTTAAGGGCAATAGCGGGGAACCCACTCATTCGACGAATACTTCGTCTTGGGGTGAAGTCATGCCAACAGGCAGGACCGGACCAATCTCAGGGCCGAACCCGACAGCTAACTTCGCAGGTGTAGATATGAGAGGAATGTTTTGGCAGAAACCAGGACGACGGGTCGACGCCGTGCCGCAGACGTCGAGATCGATGCGATCACTGAGATCGCAGCGGCCGCCACAGAACGATCCGTTGGTCGCCGCGCATCACGCGCAGCCGCTGTCGAAGCAGTAGCAGTTCCAGAGCCGCTTTGCGCCGATTATGTCGGGCGCCGCTTTGAGTCGGGTCAGCGTTACGGCATTGCGCCAACGCAGAAAACTCTTGCTACCCAGGATGTTGACGGAAACGTCATTGCCCTACCTACAGCTAAGCCAGTTGTTGCGCCTGAAGGCGTAGTAGCAAGTAACGAAGAGCTCGTTCAGAGCCTTCGCGCTTCGCCAAAAAAGACTTCCCGACTTGGGTTTACCCACAAGATCGCTGCTGTTGCCGCGGTATCGGGTTTGGCACTAGCCGCGGTTTCTCCGCAGCTCAGTAGCGCCGTGTCTGAAGAGGGCCCAGTGGTAGCGGGCGCGCAGCGCACCGCAACTTCCGCAGTGGTCGATGTTAAAGCTCCAAGCGATGCTGGCTTAGATGTGCAGCGTGCGGCTTTGAAGTCCGACATCAACCCCAAGGTGGCCAACGAAGAAAAGCTCTCTGAAATCCTCACCGCTTCCGGCGGCGACATTCAGAAGGTCGGTTCGACCGGTGGATTGCTCGAGCGTCCGGTGGATAGCAACCGCATTACCTCAAGCTTTGGGCACCGCAAGAACCCAACTGGCGCCGGCTTCATGATCCACAGTGGCACAGATTACGGTGTGCCGAGCGGCACAAAGGTTTATGCCGCAGCATCGGGCAAGGTCACAGTCTCCGGATGGGCAGGTCATTCCGGTCAGCGGGTCACCTTGGCCCATGGAAACGGCCTGGAAACCGGGTACAGCCACAATTCGCAACTACTAGTCAACGTGGGAGACACCGTCAAGCGCGGAGATGTCATCGCTTTGGCTGGTAGCACCGGTAATTCCACCGGACCGCATGTGCACTTCGAAGTAATTGTCGACGGTCAGTTCAAAGACCCCGCCGGCTGGTTATAACGACGTTCGTCACCTTACCGTGATCAAAACGTGACATTTGAAAGATAGTCCTATAGGCTAAACAGCGTGCCAAGGGGAATCCTTGAGCAACATTGCGTGAGAACCGAGCACTGCCAACGCGCAATGAGCAGTTATACACAACTCGTACGGCAGTGACGGGGGAACCAACATCGGGTCGTTAGTTTTGGCTAACAACCCTAGGGGTTAAGTGGAAGAGAAGGAAACTTCGAATCCACCGAGGTAACTCCACTTCGAACCCGACAGCTTACCTCGTAGGTATCAAGGAGAGGCTTTATTGTGACCAAGCGTCAAGCGCCGGGACGCCACCGCGCCCCAGCAGCACGTACCAACCCACTTGCTAGCATTTCGCAGGCAGTGTCCTCGAATGCAGGCTCGGTCGGACGTCAGGCAGCCGTTGTTGCTGCTGCGTCCGGTCTGATCGTCACCCTGGGCGTACCAGGTCAGGCAACCGCCCCACGTGACGTATCAGCTTCCCCGGTTGACACGATCAACCCGGAACGCGTTGCTGTCAAGGCAGTCAAGGTATCCACCAAGAAGGCGGATAACGTCGAGATCGAGCGCGCCAGCTTCACTGCTGAGCCAAAGCCCGAGCCGGTCGTTATCGCTGTCGCTGATGACATCGAGCCAACCACTCGCGAAAACTCGGGCAACTCCGATTCTTCGGGTAGCTCGGACTCCATGGCACCAATGACCCGCCAGAACCGCGGCGGCAATGGCCAGCAGAGCGCGCCAACTGAGACCAAGAAGGAATCCACCAAGCAGGAATCCTCGGTCCCGAGCAAGAACCTCACCGGTATCGCGGCTACGGCTTCGAAGTACTCGGGCGTTCCATACGTCTGGGGCGGAAACACTCCAAGCGGCTGGGACTGCTCTGGCTTCGTGAAGTACGTCTACGCGCAGCACGGCATCAACATCGCTCGTGGCACCTCCGCGATCCTCGGATCCGGCCAGTTCAAGCGCACCAGCAGCCCGAAGCCGGGCGACTTGGTGTTCCAGAACGGTGGCGGCCACGTAGGCATCTACCTAGGTGGAGGCCAGATGATCGGCGCGCAGAACCCAACCGTGGATACCATGATCCACTCGGTGACCCGCAACCCGATGTACGGTTACTACACTCTAGCTGGCTAAGCAGCCTGCTCCCATTGGCCATCGAACGTAATGTTCGGTGGCCAATGGTCGTTTAACCGGGTGAACTACGGGCTACTTCGCGATGAAAATCAACGAATATCTTCCTAATCTTGAAGCCAAATCGGCAATATATCGCATAGGCTAACGGCAAGAGAACTAACTGCGACGAGCTCGTCGTCATCAACTTCTAGAGATGCACACAAGCTCATTGAAGGAAATATGCGAATGCGAACGTTGGTTTTGAACGCAGGTTATGAGCCATTAGCGGTGGTGACTTTCCGTCGCGCCTTGCTCCTTGTGCTTGCCGAGAAAGCAACAATCATTTTGCAAGATCACGAGTCACCCGTGCGCAGCTCGCACGGCGACTTACCGCGCCCCACCGTGATCGTGTTAAAACGATATGTGCGACGCCCCTACAGGAACATGAATCATGTGACCCGTAGGGGCGTTCTTCGTAGAGACCACTTCCGCTGCGCCTACTGCGGAAAAACCGCTAACACCATCGACCACGTAATTCCGCGCAGCAGAGGCGGGCAGAATACCTGGGAGAACCTCGTAGCGGCCTGCTTGTCGTGTAACAGCCGCAAGGCCGACAAGATGCTCTCGCAATTGGGATGGCAATTGTTGCTCACACCGCATCAGCCAAGGGTGGGAGGGCATCTGGTTTCCGGACTTGACCATATTGATTCTTCATGGGCTCAATACCTTCATGCCAGCTAGGAAATATTCGGACTCCGTGAGATGTTGAGACGTTAGTACTAATCTGAACAAATCACGGAGGTAACTCGTGAGTATGGAAGGCGCGGCGTGGAGTACGCTGTGGCAGCTCTCAAAGAGCGAACAGCGACGTGCATATCGTCCAGAGACCCCGCGGCGTGTTTTCGACTTCGCACTCAGCTATAAAGCACGTCTGATAATCTTCGTGATCTTCTCTGTATTGTCAGCGGCAATTGCTGTCATCACACCGGTGCTTGCCGGACGAGTCGTTGACGCAATCGTGGCGCAAGGCAGTTGGGAGACCGTGCGGAACTTGGCGATCGTTATGGTGGTAGTCGCCGTTTTCGATTCGATATTCGCGATGCTCGTACGCTGGCAGTCCTCTAACCTCGGTGAGCAAATCATCTTTGATCTTCGCACCAAGGTATTTGACCACGTGCAGAAGATGCCCATCGCGTTTTTCGCACGAACTCGCACCGGAGCACTGACCTCCCGGCTCAATTCAGATGTTATCGGGGCCCAAGCCGCTTTCGCCGGAACCTTATCCGGAATCGTTTCAAATGCAGTTGCACTGATCCTGACCGCTATCGTCATGCTCACTACCTCCTGGCAGGTCACGATCCTGGCGCTGGTCCTTTTCCCGCTGTTCCTGCTGCCGGCAAGACGCTTCGGAAAGTCCCTAGCTGGGCTGCGCAAGGAGTCGGCAGATCTGAACGCTTCAATGAGCACCCAGATGACCGAACGATTCTCCGCACCCGGAGCTACGCTGATCAAACTCTATGGGCGTCCCAACGAAGAATCCGAGCAATTTGGATTGCGGGCTGCGCGAGTACGCGACATCGGCATCAAGATGACCATGCGGCAATTCGCATTTGTAACGGTGCTAGGGCTGGTCGCGGCGCTTTCGCTGGCCCTAGTGTACGGACTGGGCGGGTTCTATGCCTTGCGTGGCGAGATGGCGGCGGGTGACGTGGTAGTGCTCGGGATGCTCATTATCCGCCTGTATACGCCGCTTACGGGACTTGCTAACGCCCGCGTGGAGATCACCAGCGCGCTGGTTAGCTTCGACAGGGTGTTTGAGGTGCTAGACCTCGAACCGCTGATCAAAAACGCCCCGAACGCGATTGCCCTTCCAGTAGAGCCTGTGGCAGTGAAATTCGACAAGGTGAACTTCGCTTACCCGAGTGCCGAGGAAGTGTCGCTAGCCTCGCTGGAAGATACTGCGGTGCTCGACAAACGCGGTGGCGAAGAGATTTTGCACGATATTTCCTTTGAAATTCGGCCCGGTCACACCGTCGCGTTGGTCGGCTCTTCCGGCGCTGGTAAATCGACCATCGCGCAGCTACTCGCACGGCTCTACGACGTGCGTGGCGGTGCTATCACGCTCAACGGACACGACCTGCGCGATATCACCCTCAAGTCCCTATATGGCGAACTGGGCATGGTCACCCAAGACGGGCACTTGTTGCACGAGACCGTACGCTCCAATTTATTGCTGGCAAACCCTGACGCCAGCGAAGAGCAACTTTGGTCGGCTTTGGAAGACGCGCAGTTGCGGAGCCAAATCGAAGCCCTCCCGGACGGACTGGCTACGGTGGTCGGGGAACGCGGATACCGGCTATCTGGCGGTGAACGCCAACGCCTGACGATCGCCCGAATGATTTTGGCGAATCCGGGACTGGTCATTCTCGACGAAGCAACTGCAGCTTTGGATTCACGCAGTGAACTTGCTGTGCAGCTGGCGCTGTCCCAGGCGCTGGAAAACCGCACGGCTTTGGTCATTGCCCATCGGCTTTCAACGATCCGGCAAGCGGATCAAATTTTAGTGATCGACGGTGGACGCATCGTTGAACGTGGAACGCATCAGAGCTTGCTAAGCGCACAAGGCGCCTACTCAAAGTTCTATGAAACTCAGTTCAATTCGGCCCAGGACCCGGATCGTAACTAAAGCAGCTTATGCGCCATATTCCTGCACTACGCGGAACTCGTGGCGATGCCAGAGAACCGGCCGCGGGCACCAATGAAAGTGGTTCGAGGTCGGTCCTCAACGCCACGTGACAAACTCTTCTACATATCTGCTCGTTAGTTGGGAGCGTTTCTCCGAGCGAGAAGGGTAGGCAATACGTGCTGGCGTAATAGTGGGGCGATGTCATCACGCAATAGGGCATCGTGGGGGTGGATCCACATGAGCTCTTCGAGTTCGGCTAATGGTTTGGGGGAACCGTTATATCTTGCGCCGAACAAATAGGCTTGTATTGAGGTGTCTGCTTCATTGGCCGCCGGTCCAAGCCATTGGCCGTACTCTGCAAAGTCTTTTTCCTCGAACTTCACCCCTAATTCCTCATGTACCTCGCGCATCACGGTCTCTAAGGGTGTCTCGCCCGCTTCCGGTTTTCCGCCGGGTTGCATGAATTTTGAAGTCCCACGCTTCCGAACAAGAAGAATTTGTCCCTGATCGTTGATTAAACACGCTGCCGAGATAGTTAAATTTTTCATCACCAAAACACAATATCGCGTGTGAAAACTCGTGACGAATGGTAACGTGCATTATTGGATCTCCAACGTTTTTAGTTGAGTAACGTCGTGATTAGAGAACTCGCAGTTTCAGATCGTACGACGACGTCTTGGCCGGATGTTGGAATAGAGAGATCGATCCATCAAATTCATAGATCTATGGAGCTTTAATGCGACGGGGAACAAACTTAGGCCGCCTTGGCGATTTTAACCAGGCGGTTATCCTTGAGTCCATCCGACGAGCCCCGGACGGCATCAGCCGTGTGGAGCTCGCAGGTTCGACTGGACTTTCACCACAGACAATTTCAAACGTCGTTCGTCGTCTTCTTGACGATGGCATCGTTCGCGAAGACCGAACCATTGTGTCCGGTCCAGGTAAGCCGAGAACCGTTCTGGAACTAGAGGGAAACCGATTAGTGTCCATCGGCATCCATCTTGACCCAAGCGTGCTGACCTTCGTGGCCATGAACCTGCGCGGCGAAGTATTGCGTGAGCGCAGTATCGATGTACCGAATCTCGAAGTAGCCGCGGAAACCATCCAGCTGATGGCAGACACGGTCAAGGAATTGATTTCCGAGATTCGTGTGCCGAAAAAACACATCGTCGGTGTCGGCATTGCCGTACCCGGACCGGTTAACGTCGAAGACGGTGTGGTGCTCAACCCACCGCTGCTCGATGGCTGGGCAGATGTAGAGCTGGTCAATCCACTTCGTAAGCTACTGCGCTTGCAGGTAATCATCGAAAAGGACACCATCGCATCTGCGGTCGGTGAGCTTTGGCAGTCCAAGGAAGAGAAATCAGATGATTTCGTCTTCGTTTACTGCGGCCACGGCTTCGGCGCAGGTATCGTCATCGACGGCGAAGTCCACCACGGTTCGAGCAACAACGCTGGCGAAATCGGGCATTACTCCACCGGACGCAAGGCCGTCGCCTGCGAAGAGTGCGGCGCCGACGATTGCTTGGCTACAGGCACCTCCTACGAGTTCATGGCCGCCCAGGCTAAGGAACGCGGACTGGAACTGCCGACCTACGAAATCATGGGCCCGGAGCAGCGCTCCGAAGGCATCAACCGTCTCACCGAACTTGCGCTGGAAGGCAACGCCGTCGCCAAGGAGCTGATCATTGAATCGATGATTCGGGTGGGTGAAGTCGCCGGACAGCTGGCCAATGCGCTGGACGTCCGCGAGATCGTCTTCGGCGGTCCACAGTGGGACAAGGTTCGCGAGCTCGTTGCTGATGAAGTCGATGAAGCAGTTCAGCGTCGCTTCGGGCTACGTGCAGTCCACGAGGTCGGTACCCGCACCTCGAGCCTAGGCTCGCAGGTTGGCGCCATCGGTGGCGCATGCGTCGTCATGGATGCCTCGCTCTCGCCGAAGGCTACCGCACTGCTACTGCGCTAAGTCGTTCGATAAGACCAACAAAAAGTTGAGGTCCCGCTCCGGTTAGGAGCGGGACCTCAACTTTTTGTTGGTGCCCCTGGCCGGAATCGAACCGACGGCCTACCCTTTAGGAGAGGGTCGCTCTATCCTACTGAGCTACAGGGGCGCAGGCGCTAAGCGCGCCATCAACACTATCCTACTAGGAAGTTGATGATGAATTTGTCAGGATGACTGCTGTCGAATCTGAGCCATTTTCTTAATCATCGCCTTGTTCGCACGACGAGCCGCCAAGCCAAAGACTAGCGCAGCCGTGATGAATAGCGTGGCCCACCGAATCGTGGTCAGGATCGAAGCGAGCACGACGGTGCTTTCGTTGAGTTCCGCGCCGAAGAGCGAATCAATGGCAAAGTTCTCCCACAGGTCGGTCACCGCAAACAGCAACGGTGCCAGCCAGGCCAGCCAGCGCATCTGACGGTTGGGGATCCACCGAATGAAGATCAGCATGGAAAACAGCCCGGTCAGCAACGGGAACAGCAATCCGGCGGTCTTGTGAAGATAATTTAGCTGTCCGGTGGCATCCGAATCCATGGCTGCACGTAGCGCTTCAATATCCGACACCGTGTAACCGAAGACACGCTGATCTGGCATGGCTAACCCGTTGCTGAGATCGGTCATCTGGTGCATCGTGAGCAGGTGGTAGTACACAAAGAGGAACACGCACGTGACCAACCCCGCCGATATCAACAGCATCGGATTGGAAGTGGATTCACGTTGCTGCGCAGAATCTCGCAGTCCTTGACCGAGCCTCTTGGCCTGCTCATCTTGGAAATGCGCTGGCTTGCGGTACTCTTTGCTCTTCTTAACGTTCTTTGCCATACCGTCCATTATGCCGGGTAGGTCGGTGAAACCGTCGCAGAGCCCACGTAGACTGGCTTCACCATGGATTTCCTTAACGATGACTTCGCCGCGGAGCCGGCACAGCGCACTTTACCAACGCCCGAAGAGCTATTGGTGGGGATGAACGAACAGCAAGACAAGGCAGTTCGCTATCACGGCGGTCCGCTCTTGATCGTTGCTGGTGCTGGCTCTGGTAAGACCCGTGTGCTGACTCATCGCATTGCGTATTTGCTAGCTACCGGACGGGCCCGACCGCACGAAATTCTTGCTATCACCTTCACCAACAAAGCCGCAGCGGAAATGCGTGAGCGCGCTTCCGAGCTGATCGGTGAAGATCGGGCAAAAAAGATGTGGATCTCTACCTTCCACTCCTCATGTGTACGCATTCTGCGCCGTGAGGCGGCAACTATCGGTTTGAAGTCGAACTTCTCGATCTACGATTCGGCCGACTCCCTGCGCTTGATCACGCTTATTGCCAAGGGACTGGACATTGATCCAAAGCGGTTCACGCCCAAGGCCATCGCCCACAAGATCTCGTCGTTGAAGAACGAACTTATCGACGAAGAAGATTTCGCCTCCACCATGAACACCAATGATCCGTTCGCGCGAGCCGTGGCAGAGGTCTACCGGGGCTATACCCGACGGCTGCGCGCGGCGAACGCGATGGACTTTGACGACCTGATTGGACAGGTCGTTTACATGTTCCGGGCCTTCCCAGCGGTGGCGGACAACTATCGTCGCCGCTTCCGCCATGTGCTGATTGACGAGTATCAGGATACGAACCACGCGCAGTACTCGTTGATACGAGAACTAACCGGACCTGATGGGCTGACCATGCCTGGCGAACTGACGGTGGTCGGCGACTCCGATCAGTCGATTTATGCGTTTCGTGGAGCGGATATTCGCAATATTGTGGAATTCGAAAAGGATTACGCAGACGCGGCGACGATCAAACTTGAACAGAACTACCGTTCCACCCAGAACATCCTTTCGGCAGCGAACGAAGTGATCAAACGGAACCCGGACCGCAACGATAAACGACTGTGGACGGCCAGCGGGGACGGCGATCAGATCACCGGTTACGTGGGCGAATCCGAGGGGGACGAGGCGCGCTGGATCGCAGAGGAGATCCTTCGGCTCAACGACGAAGAAGACGTGCGACCGGGCGATGTAGCCATTTTCTATCGCACCAACGCTCAGTCCCGAGCTCTCGAAGAGCAGCTCATGCGCGTAGATCTAAAGTATCGGGTGGTTGGCGGCACCCGATTCTACGACCGCAAGGAAATCAAAGACGCCCTGTCTTATTTGCGAGCATTGGTGAATCCCGAAGACGACATTAACGTTCGCCGCATCCTCAACGAGCCCAAACGCGGCATCGGCGACCGAGCCGAAGGAGCGGTGGCAGCGCTAGCCGAACGCGACCGGATCTCATTTATGGAAGCGTTGCGCCGTTCCGATGAAGCCCCGGGTCTAGGGACTCGTGGCATCAAGATGACCGCGGCTTTTGTGTCTTTGATGGACGATTTGAAGACTGTTGCAGAAGGCTCCGGCCCGGCCGAAGCGCTGGAAGCGGTGCTGGAGCAGACCGGATATCTCGAGGTGCTTCGCGCGTCGAGCGATCCGCAGGATGAATCCCGGGTAGAAAACCTTGCAGAGCTCGTCGCGGTGGTCCGTGACTATGTGAATGATGAGCCGGAGGGGGGCCTGGAAGGGTTCTTGGAGCGGGTGGCGTTGGTGGCCGACGCAGATCAGATTCCCGAGGCGCCTACGGATAGCGAAGGCGCAGAAATGGCGGCTCGTGAAGGTGTGGTCACGCTGATGACGCTGCACACCGCGAAAGGGCTGGAATTCCCGGTAGTGTTCCTGACCGGCATGGAACACGGAGTCTTTCCGCACCAGCGTTCCATGACCGACGAAAAGGAATTGGCAGAGGAACGACGTTTAGCGTATGTGGGGCTAACGCGGGCTAGGGAACGGTTGTACCTGACGCGTGCCGAACAGCGTAGCTTGTGGGGACAGTCGCAATATAACCCTGCAAGTCAGTTTCTCGATGAAATTCCTTCCCACTTGTTGGACTGGAAGCGTGAAGGAGCCCAGCTTTCAGGGTGGGGTGCGAGTAACGGAACGGTGAATTTCGCCACGAGTCGGTATGACCGTGGATCTCATTGGGGTGCCGGCAATGCTTCGAATTTTGCATCTCGTGGGCACAACGCCGCTCCGGTGGCCAAGCAGCGCGTGCAGCAGAACAAAGAAATTGTCATTCCAAAGGTTGGTCAAAACGTGAAACATTCTGGCTTTGGCTTGGGTGTTGTTATCGCGATCGAAGGTGTCGGTGATAAGACGGTTGCAAAAGTGCAATTTGCTGACTCGGAAAAACGGCTTCTATTGCGTTACGCGCCATTAGAAATGGTTGACTAACCGAAGAATCTTTGGCGCGCGCTTTGAGGTTTCTTGAAACCGGCGACAGGCTGCTCGGCGGTTCTCTACAGCCTGTAAAAGTGGGAAGTTTGTAAAAGTAGGGATAGTCTGAGAGGTGCGCACGGCTACGGCGCCGTATGACTGCCGATAGTTACGTTGCGCTCTCTAGGGCGTGGCATGGATTTCGATTTATGGCCATGTCGCGAGTCAGCATGAACTTCGAACGAAGGACACAAACCCGTGGACCTGTATGAGTACCAGGCGCGCGATCTATTCGAGGCACACGGGGTTCCCGTGCTTGCCGGTATCGTCGCTTACACCCCGGAAGAAGCCAAAGCCGCAGCTGAGAAGATCGGCGGCGTTGTTGTAGTTAAGGCACAGGTCAAGGTCGGTGGCCGCGGTAAGGCTGGCGGCGTTAAGGTTGCCAAGACCGCAGACGAGGCTTTCGAGCACGCTTCCAACATTCTCGGTATGGACATCAAGGGCCACACCGTCAACAAGGTCATGATCGCCCAGGGCGCCGACATTGCTGAGGAATTCTACTTCTCGGTACTGTTGGACCGTGCAAACCGTAACTACCTGGCCATGTGCTCGGTAGAAGGTGGCATGGAGATCGAGGTGCTCGCAGTTGAGCGTCCGGACGCACTGGCAAAGGTCGCCGTCGATCCATTGGTTGGCATCGACGCTGCCAAGGCCGACGAAATCGTTGCCGCAGCAGGTTTCCCTGAAGAACTGCGCGCAAAGGTTGCCGACACCCTGCAGAAGCTGTGGGTTGTTTTCAAGGAAGAGGACGCCACCCTCGTTGAGGTGAACCCGCTGGTGAAGACCGGTGCCGGTGACATCGTTGCACTGGATGGCAAGGTTTCCCTGGATGAGAACGCATCCGAGGTTCGCCACCCGGCTCACGAAGAGCTTGAGGACAAGGGCGCAGCAGACCCACTGGAAGCCAAGGCAAAGGCCGCTGGCCTGAACTACGTCAAGCTGGACGGCGAAGTAGGCATCATCGGTAACGGTGCTGGCCTAGTTATGTCCACCTTGGATGTTGTAGCCTACGCGGGCGAGAGCCACGGCAACGTGAAGCCAGCTAACTTCCTGGATATCGGCGGTGGAGCCTCGGCTGAGGTTATGGCTGCAGGCCTGGACGTCATCTTGAATGACCCACAGGTCAATTCGGTCTTCGTGAACGTTTTCGGTGGCATCACCGCATGTGACGCCGTAGCAAACGGCATCGTTGGCGCGCTGAACACCTTGGGCGATTCCGCTAACAAGCCGCTGGTTGTCCGCCTTGACGGCAACAACGTTGAAGAAGGCCGCGCCATCCTGGCCGAAGCCAACCACCCACTGGTGACCCTGGCAGCAACCATGGACGAGGGCGCCGACAAGGCTGCCGAGCTCGCCAACGCAGCGAAGTAAGAGGGATAAGCGAACAATGAGCATTTACCTGAACAAGGACTCCAAGGTCATCGTCCAGGGCATCACCGGCGGCGAAGGCACCAAGCACACCGCCCTGATGCTCAAGGCTGGCACCAACATTGTCGGTGGCGTTAACGCCCGCAAGGCCGGCACCACCGTGACCCACGGTGACCAGGACATCAAGGTTTTCGGCACCGTGGCTGAGGCCAAGGCCGAGACCGGCGCAGACGTATCGATCGTCTTCGTCCCACCTAAGTTCACCAAGGACGCAGTCGTTGAAGCTATCGAGGCCGAAGTTGGCCTCGTCGTAGTCATCACCGAAGGCGTTCCAGTGCAGGACTCGGCCGAGTTCTGGGCGCTGGCACAGTCGAAGGTTGACGCCGACGGCAACCAGATCACCCGCATTATCGGCCCTAACTGCCCAGGCATCATCACCCCAGGCGAGGCACTGGTCGGCATCACCCCGAACAACATCACCAAGAAGGGCCCAATCGGCTTGGTATCCAAGTCCGGTACCCTGACCTACCAGATGATGTTCGAACTGCGCGACCTGGGCTTCTCCACCGCCATCGGGATCGGCGGCGACCCAGTCATCGGTACCACCCATATCGATGCCCTGGCCGCTTTCGAAGCTGATCCAGAGACCAAGGCCATCGTGATGATCGGTGAAATCGGTGGCGACGCTGAAGAGCGTGCAGCCGATTACATCAAGGCCAACGTCACCAAGCCAGTTGTTGGCTACGTGGCTGGCTTCACCGCTCCTGAGGGCAAGACCATGGGCCACGCAGGCGCTATTGTTTCCGGCTCGGCTGGCACCGCCCAGGCCAAGAAGGAAGCACTGGAAGCTGCAGGCGTCAAGGTCGGCAAGACTCCTTCGGAGACTGCCGTCCTGTTGCGCGAAGTTTTCGCGGCTCTCTAAGTCCTAGGCAACTCGCAGACGCGAAAAAGCCCCATGGCATCGGTTTTCGATGCCGTGGGGCTTTACCTGTACTCGGACAATGTCCTAGCCGCGTAGGCCAGCAGCTGCGTCCGTGTCGACCCTCAAGAACGAGGAGCCGATGACCGCGAAAGCACCAGGTATCAAAAGCATCCGGTGCTTTGGGTTATAGAAAATTTCTTCGAGCGGCGAAGCGATAACTCGCCGGATCTTTTCCAAGAGCCGCTCGTTGTCCAGAGACAGACGCTCCTGCTCGGTTTCAATCACCACACGATCTTGTTCAGTGCTCACCGATGCGCTCATCCAGTCGTCACTCGGTGTACTCAGAGTCTCCGATTTAATCAGGGACACGGTTATAACCGCCTTCATCTTGCGTTGTGCCACCGGAGAAGACCTCCGGGGCTTGCCTCTTTGCCTGCGCTCAGTGTGGCAGAGAACACGCAACTAGACATATTGAATATAGCGCGATTCGCTGGTAAAAGCCCGTCAAACAACGCAGATGTAATAAAGCTGTTATTCGAGCAGCCCGCGAATATCCTGAGCCGTCAAAGCCTTCGAGAATCCATCGGCTTCGTCCATAACCGTGGAGATCAGCTTCCGCTTGGATTCTTGGAGAGCAACAACCTTTTCTTCGATGGTGCCTTGGGCAATCATCCGGTAAACCATCACCTGGCGGGTTTGCCCGATTCGGTGGGTGCGGTCGATCGCCTGCGCTTCTACGGCAGGATTCCACCAAGGGTCAAGTAGGAAGCAGTAGTCGGCCTCGGTTAAGTTCAAGCCAAAACCGCCGGCCTTCAACGAGATCAGGAACAGCGGCGCTTCGCCGTCCTTGAACTGCTCAATGACCTTCGCACGGTTGCGTGTGTTGCCGTCCAGATATACGTACGGGATACCACGTGCTTCCAACTTTGCCGCAAGGACCTTCAGGTAGGAAGTGAATTGTGAGAATACCAAAGCGCGGTGCTGTTCGCTGAGCACATCCTCAAGCTGCTCGAAGAGCGCTTCCAACTTAGAGCCCGGGATTTCGGCAAGTTCCGGGTCAACCAGCGAAGGTTCCAAGGCAAGCATGCGTAGATGGGTCAGCGACTGGAAAATCGTAAAGCGGTTGCGGTCCAGATCCTCAACAAGGTGCAAGATCTTCTGTCGCTCACGGTTCAGATGCGTGTCGTACACATGCTGGTGCTCTTCGCTCAGACGCACCAAGACCTGCTGTTCTTGCTTGGCGGGGAGATCCAAGACGACAGATTCCTTGGTGCGGCGCAGCATGAAAGGTTTCACGCGGCGCTGCAGTAACTTCAGGGTTTCCTTATCGCCTAGCACTTCAATGGGGCGGGCAAACTGGCGGTTGAACCGGCTGGTATTCATGAACAGCGATGGAGAAGTCAACGAAAGCAGCGCGCCGAGCTCGGCGAGGTTGTTCTCCATTGGCGTGCCGGTGACCGCCAGCTTGAAGTTCGTCTGGATATTCACCGCGCTGCGGTGGGCCTTGGTCGAACGATTCTTCACGAACTGAGCCTCGTCCAGGATCAGGCCAGCGAATCGCTGGGATTCATACATCTCATCGTTGAGCCGAAGCAGCGTGTAGGTGGTCAGGATGACGTCATAGTTGGCCACTAGTTCGTTCAGCTCGCGTTCGGAACCGAGGGTACCTTCTACGGTGATCACGCTCAGGCTCGGAGCGAACCGTTTGATCTCCATCTCCCAGTTGGAAACAACGGAGCTTGGAGCAACGACGAGGAAGGGGGCACTGTTTCGCTGAGCGGCTGGTAGCTGCGCCACATGCTTCGGGTCATCCCAGAGTTTGCGTGCGTGAAGCATTAACGCGATGGTTTGAAGGGTTTTGCCCAGTCCCATGTCGTCGGCAAGAATGCCGCCAAAACCGCCTCGGTACAGGCGCGCAAGCCATTGATAGCCCTCGACCTGATACGGGCGCAAGGTGGCATTGAGCGTATCGGGCACTTCGGCCTCTTCACCTTCCGCCACACGCAGGAGCGAACGCATGCGCCCGATAAATAGGTCGGCACCTTCGATTCCCTCGGCAAGCTCATCAAATTCATCGAAGAGCGAGACTTGGAAGACCGAGAGCTTCAGGTCGGCATCCTTGGGCTTGTCATTCAGCGCCTGAGCCTCATCGACCAGCGCCTTCAGCTTGGCAAATAACGGGTGGTCCAGTGAGAACCAGGTGTTATCCGGAAGCTTGACCTTCATGGCACCGCTGGTGAGCGCCTCGAGAATGGTGGAGAAAGGTACTTCATGGTCGCCTACGGCGATCAGCAAGCCCAAATCAAGCCAGTCATTGCGTTCGTGGCTCACCGCGTTGATCTTCAGCCGCGGAAGTTCACGTAGCTGACGGTAAACCGGGCGAATACCTTCTTCGGTGATCTTCATGATGGACAGGCCATGTAGGGCGGGCAGCAGCTCCGAAACAAAAACAATCATGTGTTCACCGGAGAAGAACTTCGAGTCCAAGTCGTGGTTGCTGATGCCTGTGTGCCGCTCGAAGACGTCATTGACCGTGCTACGCAAAGAATCCTCGGCCTGGGCGTCATAGACCTCGCGGTCGTTGGGCACTCCCGGGTAGTGGATCTGGAAATCAATGGTGGCAGATTCCTTGATGCTGCCATCTTCCTTTTCCTCACGCATGAATTTCACATCAGCGTGGACCATCGGCGGGGCCAGGGCGGGAAGTACCAGATCCTTGCTTATGCTGCGCAGATTGAAACGGCGCGCAAGGCGCGCGTACGAACCGGCGAAGAAGTCCTGCATTTGATCTTCGGGAACCTGCAAGGGTTCGCGATTCTGAAACCAGCGGCGGTGCTGAGCGGGAACGATCTCTTGGCTTGGCGCCAACCAGATTTGTTCAGGTGCTTCCAATTCAACATAGAACCCGTGGTCCGAGATCGTTCCGCTGGGAGTCTCTGCGTTGAGCGTTAGGCCCTGACCTGCAATGTTCAAGTGTCCAGCCACGGTGAGCGATTTGTCCTGGCCGAGGTCGGCGAGCAACTCAAATCTGGACTGGCGGTCAATATTCACGCTGGTCTCATTGCGGGTGCTAATCAGCTCGATGCCAAGATCTTGAGCTTCGCCAAGCATTGGCCACAGCAGATCCGAGGCATACTCATCGAGGAACAGCCAGTCTTCGTCGACCTTAAACTGCAGCTGAGTGTTGCTTCGAGCTAGCGCAGCAAAACGGGTGAACCAATGGTGCTGATTGCGCAGCATATTCCAGCCGTAAGTCTTGAACGCTATGGTAGTCCAGCGCAGTTGTCCACGAACCCAGCGTCCCTCGGAATTGCGCACCATGGGGCGGACGCCCAAACGGAAGCGTTTGTTGCGCGTGGGGTGGGGGACCGCTCCCGAAGGCATCCACTGCTGTTGCTGGGAGGTATTTTTCGAATCAAAGACCATGAACTGCAAGGCCATGGCCACGACCGGGTCATTTGGGGACCCTAAGAGTCCGTCTGCGGGCCCCGGCTCGGGTTCTTCAAACCAGGTGTTCACTTGCTGGGACCAAGCGGCAACGGTCTTTTGCTCTTGGACGACCGCCGGGCGGGGCAGCTTTGCGATCTTATTGGCGGTGAGGGACAGCGCCGCGATATGTGGGCAGATCGAGCCTTTGTCGCAGCTGCAGGCCGAAACGTCGATGGACCAACCCGAAGCGCTGCGAATTACCGTGAGAGTGGGTGAGAACTTCTGACCATCTTCGAGGACGGTACCCGAGATGACACTCGAGGTTTCGTCAAAGGCGACCTCAGTCACTGATTCGTCGTTCTTGGCAAGTTGTTGCCCGAAGAAGAATGGAACGTCACCCAGGTACGCCAGTAGGTGCCTTGCGTCAATGAGTGGTGGCACAGAATCAGTCATCCTCTCATCGTTTCACGTTCGGGGCGTAGGTGAAAGTTGAGGACGCTAACTGTGAATAATCACTTGTGTTCAAGGTAGCGTAGGTGCATGTCTCATGTGTGGCCCCACCTCCCCGCCCGAGCGGTCAATATCACCACAGTGATTGAGTTCGACAGGCTCGCCGCCGAAGCCATGGAAACCCAAGCATCGCTTGCCCGAAACTGGCGCGTACACCGGGTTGATCTTCAAGCTCGGGACGCGGTCTTAGGCGCTTTGGACCTTGCCGACTGCCTTTTTATTGATTGCGTCTACTCCAAGGCCGGACGTTCGCTCGTGGAAGCAACCGGCGGGCTATGCATGAGTACCGGAGCGCAACTGCCCTTCAATATTTCCGAACGTGAGCTCTATTCCCCGCTAGAGCTCTACGCGGGGATCAAGGAAGCGCCCTACTCGCAGGTGCTCGACGCGCAGATCTATACCTATTCGCAAGCAAATTCACCGGCGGAATTTTCTACCGATGACAGCACGATGGCAACGACTTTGCATGATCACCATATTGGCCAGGCCATGTTGAATGCTGTTTACGACGGGGTATTTGCCGAGACACCCATGATCGGGATCATGGGTGGGCACGCGGTAGCACGTGGCACGAAAGAATTCGCCGATGCAGTACGGCTCGGTGCAATGCTGACCGGTCGAGGCTATTCGATTGTTACCGGTGGGGGACCAGGGGCCATGGAAGCGGCTAACGCCGGCGCGTGGCTTGCAGACTATGACGAAACGGCTATCGGTAGAGCCGTGGATATCCTCGCACAAGCTCCGGACGCGATCCGTCATCGGACTGCCTGGGCGCGTGCGGCATTGCGAGTGCGTGAAGAATTCCCCAGCACGAAAAGTTCAATGGGCGTACCCACCTGGTTTTATGGCCATGAGCCACCGAACCTGTTCGCCACGCATATAGCAAAGTTTTTCACGAACTCGATTCGCGAAGCCATCCTGCTCGAACAGGCAAATGGCGGAATCATTGTGCTTCCCGGTGCAGCCGGGACAGTCCAGGAAATATTCCAAGACGCCTGCGAAAACTACTACGCGACTGGCGCTCGCGTAGCTCCCATTGTGTTGGTGGGCCGCGAGCATTGGACCCGGAAGCTTCCAGTCTGGCCCTTGCTGCAGGCGCTTGCCGCCGGGAGGGCCATGGAAAGCAGGATAGCTTTGGTGGACTCGGTGCAAGAAGCTGTCGAATTCATTGAAACAATGACTCCATTGCGGCGCCGCACGCGGTTCTAATAACGAGACCGGCCGTTGCCCCACGACGCATCATGTTGGGGCAACGGCCAGTAGTCTGCTTCTTGGAGCTAAGCCACGGTGGTGCCGAAGAGCAAACCCAAGCAGTAGGTTACAGCGGCCGCACCCAAGCCAATGGCCAGCTGACGGATGCCGCGTTTGAGCGGGGACGCGCCGGATAGCAGGCCAACGACGCCGCCGGTGAGCAGCAACGCGATGCTGACTAAAGCGACTGCCACGCTCACCGCAGCTAGCCCGGTGAGCCCGAAGATGTAAGGCAGGATCGGAATAACTGCGCCGGAAGCGAAGAACATGAACGAAGAAATGGCGGCTCCCGGTGCCGAACCTAGCTCCTCATGTTCGCGTTCCAGCTCCGCGCTGCGAACTTCTGGATGGAGCGAGAAGGAGGGGTTGCAATCGCAGGTAAACAGCCCCATGCGTTCTGCCGCGCGGTGTTCGGCATCCTCATTGTTCATGCCACGTGCCTTGTAGATCAAGACCAATTCGTTGGCATCTAGATCGAGGTCGCGGGCGGCAGAAAGCGTGACCTGGGTAGGGCGCGACGCGGTGAGAAGCTCACGTTGGGAACGGACTGACACGAATTCCCCGGCAGCCATGGACAGCGCGCCAGCCAGCAGGCCGGCAATTCCGGAGAAGAGCACGAGGGACGAGGCCACACCGGTGGCCCCGATGCCCATGACCAGGGCTAGATTTGAGACCAGACCGTCATTCGCCCCGAATACTGCGGCTCGGAAGTTGCCGGACAACCGGGACCGACCGGCCGTAGCCAAAGCACGAATGACTTCCTCATGCACCTGCTCGTCCGCCGCCATTTGCGGAGCGGCGTCCTGATCGGTGGCGTAGGGAGAGTTGCCTTCGGCGCGTTGGGCCAGCGCCAAGACAAACACCGAACCGAAATGACGGGCCATGAAACGCAACATTGTGCGCCGCATGGACGGGCGGACCGGGCGTACATGTTCGCCGAGCTTGGTTCGCCAGTAATTTTCGTGGCGTTCTTCCGCTTCGGCTAGCCCACGGAGAATTTGGCGTTCTTGTCCGGTGCGCTTTTCGGCAAGTTCACGGTAGATCGCGCCTTCGGCGACCTCATCGGCCATGTACTGGCGCCAGCGGCGGATCTGCGCCTTGGTTGGTTCGGGAGTTGAGGTTTGGGCCATCACGGGGATGCGTCTCCTGCGGCAGATTGGATCATGTTCACGGGCAGATGATCCGGATTAGGTTCAACCCCCTAGTTTAGTGAGCGATTCAAGCACTGGGAATTTGGCAAGACTAAATACGTGGGCGGTGCCAGCGTTTTGCCCCCGAACTGCCACGAATACCGAAAGTTCCTCGCGCTGACTATCGAAGCTCGGCGGACCCACGGTTCTGGCTAGCAAACGGGTGAGCAGGTGCGGGTCCGTGACGTAATAGCTGACCCAGACCCCGCGAAGCGGAAACTGCACCTGGCCGGTTTGCAGGTCGATAATGGGAAGGACGTTTAAAGCCATAACTATCGTGGACCCTTAAAAGAGCTCTTGCCCGTAGCCGATTGGCGTACGGACCGCTTCTTCATCCGAACCACCCATGAACCTGGGGTTGGTGTGCGGCCAGTCGGAGCTTGGCGCCGCATCTCGTGAAGCAACACCACGATGTTACACCGGTGCGCCATCCGGCCGCGTAGTGAAACGTCATACGCAGCTCTCGCGGGTCTCATGGTGCACGGCCCCGTGCCGATTAGGATTCTGCGCTCGCCGACGGTGCAGATTGCTGGCCGGGGCCCTGCCCATCCGGCATTACCGGTGATTCTCCTGCCGACCCGCCGTCGTTGCCGGGGCCACCGCCAGGCATGCCCCGCCGCGGGGTTTGGCCCAGGGGTCGACCTCGACTTCGAGCTTTACGGCGTAACCGGAGGTGATTTCGCCGCAGGTGACGCCCTTCAGATTAGTTGCCGACCGCTCGCGACCGGTCGCTGCATGCACCGCATTACGGGCCTCTTGGGGCAGCGCTGCCTTTGAGTTGGCGATAGCGTTGGCCGAATCGGTGAACGAGTTCTGGGGCCGGGCAATCTTCGAGGTGGATATGCGGCCAGCGTCCGGCGTAATACGCGGGGAAGATGCTGGTGAAGCGCACGATGCCGTTCGCGTCTGTGAGCTGTACGCCGCGCAGGTAATTCTCATTCTGCAATCCTGAGAAGGACAACGAGTTTTCCCCGGCACGGTTGCATTGCCTGAGATCCCGGAGTCTACCGGAGCGCATGCTGCGAGGGTGAAAGTCACGGCCAAGTCCCAAGCCTGCCAGCTCCTTACAGCGATCAACCAGAGTTCCATCGTCGCAGGCGAGGCCTTGGCCTTCGAGATCTTCAGGCGTGCGGGGAAGGGAAGGGGATCCGAATCATTTGCGTGGTGAGGATTTCAAAGCTGGTGCTCTAGCCGCTGGGCTCGGATGAGGCCATCCGAGCTGGTGCGAGCTTATGCGAGCACTTTGAGGCGGTGCCCGGCTAGGGGTTTGAGCGAGCTTTAACCAAGACCGGTGTTAGGACTGCTCGGCGATTCGCTGCAGGGTGGAGCGCTGTTGCTTCCATTGCTCAGCGCTAAAGCCGGGGATATTTCTCGCCTGTTCACGCAGTCCTACCTGTCCGTCGAGAAGCTCTCGGACGATATCAAGATGCCCAGCATGCCGGGAGGTTTCCGCGATCATATGAACAATGAGATGCTCCACGGTGGTATGCCGATGCACTGACCACCAGGGGACCTCAGCCGGGGACTCTAAGTTCAATTCATCGAGCGTCTGCTCGGCGAATGCGATGGACTTTCGATACAACGCGAGAACATCTTCTACGGAGAAGCTGGCGGGAGGCAGGAAGTCGATCTGCGGATCATCGCTTTGCAGTAGTTGAAGCACATGCCGATCGTTGGGCACACGACCTAGGCACTCGCCGAAATAACCGTATTCGGTGATTGCTAGATGGTAGATGACACCAAGCATGTGTGTTCCGGTATCCGTCATGGGACGGCGGGCCAACTCTTCGGAGAGTCCCTGACACTTCCAGAGCACGGTGTTTCGGGCCTCGTTCAAATAGTTCCGAAGTCTCTTGGAGGACGGATTGCTATCGGTATCCATGTGCCGAGTCTAGTTTCATGGCGATTGAATAAACAGCGACGGCGCATTGAGGGCTTGTTTGCTGACTTCAGGACTGAAGCGTGAGTTCGGCGAAGTTCTCGTTGCCTATTGGTAAACTGACGCAGTGTAGGAACCTGAACCGGATTGGTTTAGCGGAATTGTAGGCCGGGTGCTGCCAAGCTAGGGCTGCGCCGGTGTCAAAATGGTGGGAGAGCATGAAAACACTGCCCGTAGAGCCCACCGGCTCGTCGATTAATATCGGCGCCCGTTTGCGTGGGGTACGCCAAACCCGACGAATGACCATCGACCAGGTGGCCGAAATGTCCGGACTGACCAAGGGGTTCTTGTCTCGCGTGGAGCGAGACTTGACTAGCCCTTCGGTGTCGACGTTGCTCAGGCTCTGCGAAGTGTTGGGCTTAGAGGTTGGACAGCTCTTCTCAGTACCTGAAACCAAATTGGTCAGGTTGGAGCACGCGCCGCGAATCGCTTTGGGTGGTCAAGGGATCACCGAACAACTGGTCACTCCCCGCGCCGAGACCAGGGTGCAGATGATTAGGGCAGAGATCGCGCCTCAGGGCTCGGGGGAAGCCGAGCTGTATTCGGTGGATTGCAAGGTGGAAGTTCTGCACGTGATTTCCGGAGAATTTACCTTGGTTCTGCCCGAGGACCGCATTGAACTGCAAGCGGGCGATACGGTAACCTTCCCGGGCCGTGAGCCGCACAGTTGGGAAAATACTTCGGACCGGACCGCCGTAGTGACCTGGACGCTGTTGCTCTGACCAAAACCGCAATGCGCTTTTGAAGGGCTTGCGCGTTTTCCGTCCGTGCCGGGTTTCGGCCGGGCAAAGCCCAAAGCGTATCCTTGACATAGCGTCAACAACTTTTCTCGACGCCGATAAATAACCGAAGGGAGCTCCGTGACGGAAAGCGAGCCACGGGCTGAACTGGTCGAACTGCGCTCCGCGAGCTGGTGGATGTCTGCAATTCTCGGTGTCTTAATTGGTGTGACCATGACATTGATCCGCACTCAACGTTATTTCTTCATCGCTGGGGCGGCGATTCTGGCGGGGGTCATTCTGGTCATCGGCTTACGCACTATTCACCGTCGTTCTCAATACCCGCAGATGGCACAGGCGAAAACCTCTTGGGTATATGCGGTGTGGACGCTGGTGCTACTAGTGCTTGCCGGGCCCGTCCAGCTGGTATATGTGGCGGATGAACTCGACGAGATTGCGATTAAGTCCTTCGTGCTTTCGGCAGGTTTCTGTTTTGGGTTCCATGAGGTGGACCGGGCATTGGTAGCGAGCAGCAAGAAGTCCTTCGAAGGCTAGCTGCTGAACTACATGCACGCATTGGGAGGGTGAAATGTCTACCGAAAACCTTGCGGTCGGCATAGACATCGGCGGGACGAAGATCGCCGGGGGCGTGGTCGATGGCCACGGCCGGATTCTTCGCCGAAGCTTCCGCCCTACTCCGGGCCGGAGCGCAGCCTTGACCGAAGATTCTATTGCCGAGGTAGTCAGCGAGCTCAGCGACGGGGATGCTCATATGCCCGTGGGCGTCGGGGCCGCCGGCTGGATTAACCGAAGCGGTTCGCATGTCCTCTTCTCCCCGCATCTTGCATGGCGTGATGAGCCGGTGCGTGAACGTCTTGAGTCGAAGATGAACCGCCAGGTCGTCCTGAATAATGATGCCGACGCCGCAGGGTGGGCCGAGCATCGTTTCGGAGCTGCGCGAGGCGAAGAGCTGAGCGTCTGCCTGACCCTTGGCACGGGTATCGGCGGTGCCATCATGTTCGGCAACAGTATTCTGCGTGGCAGTTTTGGCGTCGCAGGAGAGTTCGGGCACCAGACTTTGGTGGTGGACGGCCATCGTTGCCCGTGCGGAAATCGAGGGTGCTGGGAACAATACGCGTCGGGCAACGCACTGGGCCGTGAAGGCGCGGAGCTCGTCCGGTTGGATTCTCCGCGGGCGCATAGCCTGCGTGAAGCCTGCCATGCGGATCCAGCCAAGGTGAGCGGAGCGATGGTGACGGCATTGGCGGTCAATGGCGACCCTGCCTGCATGGAGCTCATCGATGAGATGGGCCGATGGCTCGGGAGGGGAATCTCGAATCTTGCGGCTGTGCTGGATCCTGGTGTCGTGGTCATCGGCGGGGGACTTGGGTCTGCTTCTACCTGCCTGGTCGAACAGGCGGAGGCCTCCTACCGGCAGTTACTGCCGGGGCGAGGCTACCGGCCGTTTGCTCGCGTTGTACGAGCCGAGCTTGGCTCGGATGCCGGGCTGATCGGCGCTGCGGACTTGGCCCGGTGGCACGGGTAACTCGTTTCCTGCGAATGCGCACTATTCGCTTCATCGCATTTTCACGTTCCAAATCAGCGACCTGATCCCGCAACCCAATCGGTGTTGCGGGATCGCTGTTTTAACCAGCAAAAACCGGTTTTCGTGGCTTCGCTGTTGATTGCACCTTGACGGTCAGCGCACCGATAAATAGCATGGGAGGAAACTCATGTTTCATATTAGGCAACTCTTGTCGAGTGTGCCGGGAAGAAGCGCTCATGAAAGAAGTCCGGATCGAAGAAAATGGGAACATCGGACCCATTAATGCCGCGGTAATTCCGCGCTATGCCGGAGGCGGCACCTATGCACGGCTTCCGCGGCTGGACCAAGTCCAGAAATCCGATATCAAGATCGTCGGTGTTCCTTTTGACTCCGGTGTTTCCTACCGTTCCGGCGCACGTTTTGGAGCAAACCACGTCCGTGAGTCCTCTCGGTTGATCCGCCCATACAACCCGGCCACCGAGGTTTCCCCCTTCGCTTTGAGCCAGGTTTCCGACGCCGGTGATATGGCGGTCAACCCGTTTAACATCAACGAGGCCATCGAGACCATCGAGCACAATGCGCTGGAGCTGACCGAAGACGGTTCAACGCTGGTGACCATCGGTGGCGACCACACCATCGCATTGCCCTTGTTGCGTGCGGCCTCGCAACGTGCCGGTGCGCCGGTAGCAATGTTGCATTTCGACGCCCACCTGGATACCTGGGACACCTACTTCGGAGCCGAATACACCCACGGAACCCCTTTCCGGCGGGCGGTGGAGGAAGGCATTCTCGACACCGAGGCGATCTGCCATGTAGGAACCCGAGGCCCGCTCTACGGCAAAAAAGACCTCGAAGACGACAAGCGCTTCGGTTTCGGCATCGTCACCAGCTCAGATGTCTACTATCAGGGCGTGCAAGAGATCGTCGCGAAACTTCGGGACCGCATCGGCAACCGCCCATTGTACATTTCGGTCGATATCGACGTGCTGGATCCGGCGCACGCACCGGGCACCGGCACCCCGGAAGCAGGCGGCATCACCAGCCGCGAACTGCTGGAAATCTTGCGCGGCTTGCGCGGGCTGAAAATCGTGGGAGCCGATATCGTGGAGGTGGCACCGGCATACGATCATGCGGAGCTAACCGGCGTCGCTGCCTCACATGTCACCTATGACCTGATCAGCCTGATCAGCGAATACCGTCAGCTGAACGGACAGAACAACTAATGGGCAACGAAGTACAACGTAACGGTGGAGATCTCGTCGTTGAGACGCTGACAGCGCTCGGCGCGAAAACGGTCTTCGGTATTCCTGGACAACATGCGCTGGGGCTGTTCGATGCGCTCTCACGCTCCAATCTGCAATTCATTTCTTCCCGGGTAGAAAACAACTCGGCCTTCGCCGCCGACGGCTACAGCAGGGCCACTGGAGAGGTCGGAGTGCTTTTCCTCTCTACCGGCCCGGGAGCGCTGACCGCCCTCGCCGGATTGCAGGAAGCCTATGCCACCGGCGTGCCCATGGTGGTGATTGCCAGCCAGATTCCTTTGGATGGACTGGGCGCTCGCCGAAAAGGCATGCTGCACCAGCTCGATGACCAGAAGGCCTCGGCCGCAAACGTCACCAAGTTCCAGCAGACGGTGCATCACGCCTCGGGTATTCCCTCGGCGATCCAAGATGCCTGGGCGCAGGCGATCACCGTGCCGATGGGACCGGTCTGGATCGAAGTTCCGCAGGATGTCTTGCTGGCATCGGTACTCATTCCTCCGGTGCGTGATGCCCTTGCCGAAGCCTACGATCATCCACCACGTGTGGAATTGATCGATGAAGCGGTTCGCTGGCTTTCGGAAGCAAAGCGACCGGTGGTTGTTGCGGGCGGAGGTGTCCGTCGGGCCCAAGCCGAAAACGAATTACTGGAGGTGGCCGAGAAGCTCAATGCCCCGGTGCTTTGCACCCCGGGAGGCAACGGCGCATTCCCGTGGGATCACGAATTGTCTTTGCAATCTTGGGTGGAGGATCGGCATGTCACCGAAGTTCTCGAAGATGCTGACGTATTGGTGGTCGTGGGCTCAGCGCTCGGCGAAGTCTCCAGCAACTATTTCTCGCTCGCACCTCGTGGGCACATAATCCAAATTGATGCCGAACCGCGCGTCCTTGAGTCAAATACGCCAGCATTGGGTATCCGCGCGGATGCCAAGGCGGCGTTGCAGTTCCTAACTTCGAAGCTTAAGGAAGTAAGCCTGCCCAACGGGCCAGATTGGCATGGGCAGAGCCCGACTCAAGTCGTCACCCAGACCTTGGCAAAGGTGCAGGCACGGCTGGCGGAGCAGGGCCTGGACCATGAACGAAGGTTCATGGCTGATATCCGCGAGGCAGTGCCCGCGAAAATGCAGACCTTCTGGGATATGACCATTGCGGCTTATTGGGGTTGGAGCTGCTGGGATTCGCGCCAGGGAGAGTTCCATTCGGCGCAGGGTGCCGGTGGCCTAGGTTTCGGTTTCCCCTCGGCCATTGGAGGTTCCATCGGCTTGCAGATCGAGGGAGCTACGCCCGAGCAAGCGCGAGTGCTCGCGGTCTCCGGTGATGGCTCGTCGATGTACTCCATTGCAGAATTAGCCACGGCAAAACAGCACAACGTGCCGGTCACTTGGCTGATCGTTGACGACGGTGGTTATGGAATTCTGCGTGAATACATGGAAGGGGCTTTTGGCAAGGCAACGGCCACCGAGCTGGAACGCCCGGATTTCGTTGCCTTAGCCCAGGCTTTCGGAGTTCCTGCGCGACTGGTCGAAGCTGACCAGATCGGTGACGCGTTACGCGAGTCATTCGCCGGAGAAGGCCCAAATGTCATCGTGGTTCAGACGCTCTTACGCATGTTCGCCCCGACGCATTTAGGCGAGTAAGGCATAGCTTCGGCGCCCTTCGAAGGGGGCGCCGAAGTGACTCTTGTTAGTGCGTGAAGTGGTAAACCACGCCAAACATTAATGTGGAGAAGCCCAGGCTGATGCCTATGAGCAGTGGCACCCAGTCTAGGGACTGGCTTGCCAACATCACTGCGAAGATACCGAAGAGCAACATGGCTCCGATTCCTCCGAGGATCAACCCTCCGCCACCATGATGCTGCACGGCGGAATGTGCAGTTCGTTGGATACGTGGTGTCATGCACTCATGGTACGACCGAAGCCAAGCAATCTGCGGTGCACCGGATAAGAATCTGGGTATTGTCAGATTTGTTTGACTTGGCTCTGGCTTCTCAACTGATGAACCCGCGAGGCTGATCGAGCCAACGACTCGTAGTCGGCGCCTGGGCCTTGGGCGATGAAACCTTCGCAGAGATGGTCAGCGGCCACCTGCTTGCCGAAAGCCAAGCCTCGGTAACTTCCGCCGGACATTCGAATCAGGTGCGCTCCCGCGGCCACGTCCCAAGGCTTCGTATCGAACCCCACGCTTGCATCGCACCAGCCGGCGGCCACATGAGCGAGCCCCAGAGCGGCAGAAACTTTGCGCCGCACGGTGGCGAAATCCTGAATCCACTGCCCAAAGAGCTCAAGCGCCAATGGGCCGTCCTTAAGCATGGACTCGGCTCCCGGGTAATCTGTCATCAAGTTTGCGCGTGCTTGTTCAGGTCGATTGCCTGGGCTCAGCAATTCCCCATTGTGATAAGCAGCCTGACTATTGGCACTGAACTGATCTCCGGAGATCGGATCGACTATTGCTGCTGCGACCAACTCGTTGTCGATTGCCGCGGCAATTGAAATGCAGAAGAACGCGACGCCGTGAACGAAATTACTGGTTCCGTCAATAGGGTCCACAATCCATTGCACTTCGGTCGGGGAGGCTATGCCTGAGCCCGCGGCTATGTTCTCTTCGCCGAGTACCCAAGACTTTGGGAAGGCCTCGCGTAGCGACTGGGTAATGATCTCTTGGCTTTGCCGGTCTACATCGGTGACGAGATCATGGGCGTTCGTTTTTTCTTCGGCGCCGACACTTCCGCGGAATGCTTCACGAACTTGTGGTGCAGCTTTGAGCGCGGCAATCAGTGCTGCCTGACGCAGCGATTCGGCCAGAGCTAGTCGGGTGGGAGTCATTTGAGCATTCACGGTTCCACCCTATCTTGGTGTTCTAAGTGCACCTTAATCTTTTTGACTGAGACCGCTGGCAGAAGAGCGAAGTCTGAGAAGAAGCATTCACGAACCAAGTAATACGACGCCCAATAGAGTTCAAAACCGCAGGATCTCAGGAGCATGGGAGCCTGGTGCACCGCGGTATTGGCGAACGCCGGCACCGGAATCCGCGAGGAACGAAATCCCGCAGCGCAAAAGTGCAGCGGGGTGTTCAGCGCCCACATTGACAGGGGAAGATAGACTTCAAATATGAGTAGCATGCAACCGATCTCGCCCAAAGAATCGTTGACCGAGCAAGTCACCACGAAGATCCGCGCTGCTATCGTGTCCGGCGAAATGACCCCGGACAACCATTATTCGGCAATTGCTATCTCCGAAAAGCTCGGAGTTTCACGCACTCCGGTCCGCGAAGCGCTGCAGCTACTAGAAAAAGAGGGCATCGTGACCGTCGCGAAAAATCGTGGCGTGCGCGTGAACCAGATTTCGCTAGACGACATCGTGGAGGTATTTCAGGTCCGGCTGATCGTCGAGCCACCTGCAGCCGCACGAGCCGTGCTCAATGCTAGCGAAGAAGACCTCGGAACTCTTCGTGAGCTGCACCGTGAAATGCTTGAGGTGGGGCAGACCGGGGATGGCCGGGCAACGCTGGAGGCAGATAAAAAGTTCCACCTCTATCTGCTAAGCCTGGCAAACAACGCCAAACTTGACGGCATCGTGGGGGAGTTGCGCAACCTGGTGCTCGCGCACGGACAAGTAACGATTCCTCAGGCCAGAACCAGCCAAGACCTGGCCAGCGATCGAGATGAATTGATGAAGTCCATCTTGGAACGCGACCCATCTGGCGCGGCTACTGCGATGCGCAACCATGTGCTTCGTACTGCGCAGATGCTCGTGACGGCTGTCTGCGCGCGGACCCCGGGACTTGAGGCCGAACGCTATTTGACGCGCTTGGACGAATTGATCTTCTAGAGCCATAAACATATAGGGGTGGTCTTGAACACAGAGACCATTTGCCATACAGTTGCATGCAACATGTAACAACGTTTTTTCGATGACGAGAACGTAGGTAACCCGATGATTCAACCAATGCAAGGAATCAAGGTCGTTGACCTCTCCCGCATCCTCGCCGGTCCGTTATGCACCATGACGCTGGCCGATTTTGGCGCCGAGGTGCTGAAAGTTGAAAGCCGAGATGGAGATGAAACCAGGGCATGGTTGCCGCCGGTCACCGAAGACGGGGTGAGTACCTACTATTCGGCAGTGAACCGCAATAAGCAGGCAATCGTTGTAGATTTCAACAACTCCGCGGAACTAACCGAGCTGCGTGAGATCATCCGAGATGCCGACGTTGTCGTGGAAAATTTTCGTCCGGGCGTGCTCGCCAAGTTCGGCCTGGACTACGAGTCCTTGAGAGCATCGAATCCTGCGTTGGTCTACTGCTCAATTTCGGGATTTGGCGATGGGCTCGGCGCCTCGCTGCCCGGCTTCGATCTCCTGGTTCAAGCGGTCGGAGGCCTGATGAGCATCACCGGTGAGCCCGAGGGAACGCCAAGCAAGGTGGGAGTGGCGCTGGTTGATGTCCTCGCGGCACAGAACGCCACGACGGGAATACTCTTGGCGCTTCGGGAACGGGATATTAGCGGGCAGGGGCAAAATGTAGGAATCTCATTGATGACCTCCCTGCTGGCGGGATTGACTAATCAAGCTAGCAGCACCGCGGTTACCGGTAATCCGCCACCGCGTTTGGGGAACGCACATCCAAGTATTGCTCCCTATGAAACCTTCGCAACTTCTGATGGTGTCATGGTGATCGCGGTGGGAAACAACCGCCAGTTCACCGCCCTTGGCACAGAGCTGGGGCTGACCGACCTGCCGCAAGATCCACGGTTCGCAGACAATCTTTCGCGTGTGCAACACCGGCAGGAACTCAAAGACCTGATCGAAGAAGTCACCAGGCAAGGATCGGCGGCCCAGTGGACAAATCGACTCATGGAGGTCGGAGTACCTGCAGGAAAGGTTAACTCGGTTCTTGAAGCCTTGGAGTTCGCCGACGAGCTAGGACTGGAACCGGTGGTAACGATCAACGATCTAAAAACCGGACGAAGCTCCCGGCAAATTGCCAACCCGATCGTCCTGTCCCGAACTAAGCCCACATATCGGCTAGTACCCCCGGCCTTGGGCGAACACCAGCATATCTTCCTCAGCACCACCAGCCTCTAAAGGAGACAGCTCAAATGATTGCCCCTTCACCTAACACCGCCATTGACCCAGCAGACCTGATCAATTTTGATGCACTGCTCAGCGGCGAAGAACTTGACCTGCGGAATCAGGTCCGCTCCTTCGTGAACGAAAACATCAAACCAAACATTGCCAGCTGGTACGAAACAGCGACGTTCCCCCTGGAAATCGTTCCAGAAATGGCCAAACTCGGTCTGCTGGGCATGCACCTGCAAGGCTACGGCTGCGCAGGACGTTCGGCTGTCGAATATGGGCTTGCGGGAGCCGAGCTGGAAGCCGGCGACTCCGGACTGCGCACCTTCGTCTCGGTCCAAGGATCGCTAGCCATGAGCGCCATTTACAAACATGGGTCTGAGGAACAAAAACAAGAGTGGCTGCCACAGCTGGCCTCCGGCGAAGCAATCGGCTGCTTTGGCCTGACGGAGCCAACCGCCGGATCCGACCCGTCGAGCATGACGACCTTTGCCCGCCGCGACGGGGACGACTGGGTGATCAACGGAATGAAGCGCTGGATTGGCTTGGCAAATGTGGCAAAGGTTGCCGTCATCTGGGCGCAGACCGACGAAGGCATCCGCGGGTTCGTGGTCCCTACCGAGACCGCTGGATTCAAGGCCACACCAATCGAACCGAAGCTATCGATGCGAGCTTCGATCCAGTGCGAGATCGAATTGACCGATGTGCGGCTGCCAGCTAGCGCGGTGCTACCGAACGTTCTCGGTCTCAAGGGCCCATTCTCCTGTCTCAACGAAGCCCGCTACGGCATTATCTGGGGCGCCATGGGAGCGGCGCGTGACTCCTTCGAGGTGGCGCTGAAGTATTCCCAGGAACGCCTGCAATTCGACAAGCCATTGGCCGGTTATCAGATGACCCAGCAGAAGCTGGTGGATATGGCTTTGGAAATCAACAAGGGCTTCCTCCTCGCCCTGCATATCGGGCGCCAGAAAGATGCAGGAACCCTCGACCTGCACCAGATATCCGTTGGCAAGCTGAACAACTGCCGCGAAGCAATCGCGATCTGCCGCGAAGCGCGCACCATCCTTGGCGGAAACGGTATCACCTTGGACTACTCGCCACTGCGTCACGCAAATAACCTCGAGTCGGTGCGCACCTACGAAGGTACCGACGAGGTACACACCTTGATTTTGGGTAATAAGCTCACCGGTGTCCCGGCCTTCCGCTAAAAATCAGTACAAGGAAAAACTTAGAATATGACACAGCAGACGAAAGTGGAAAGCCTTCGCCAGTACCTGAACGGTGTCTGGCTTCCGGGAAACGCCAGCGAGCTCAGCTCCACCAGCGCCGCCGATTCCTCCTTGATTGTTGCCGCAGGCCAAGCGGCAGATGCCAACCAGGTAGTTGAAGCCTTTGAAGCCGCGAACGCGGCGAAGGCAGGGTGGGCGGCCACCCCGATGGCCGAACGTGCCAGTTATCTGCTGAGAGCTTCGGCCTACCTCACGGAGCATGCGGAGAGAATCGGTACGGAACTTACTCGTGAAGAAGGTAAAACGCTCGCAGAAGGAATAGGCGAGGTACGCCGTGCGGCACAGATCCTCTCCTATTATGCAGGTGAAGCCGAACGTAGCGCCGGAACAATGTTCCAATCTCCGCGCGCTGGGGAGCAGATCTTGGTCTCGCATAAGCCCTTGGGCGTGTTGGGCATTGTGACCCCATTCAATTTTCCGATAGCTATCCCCGCCTGGAAGATCGCCCCCGCGCTGATCTTCGGAAATACCGTGGTTTTCAAGCCGGCGAGCCTGGTCCCGCTGCTGGCGGTGCGGTTGGTCGAAGCCTTCGAAGCCGCCGGACTACCTGCCGGGGTGCTCAACCTGGTGATCGGTCCGGGCGCACTGGGAGACTCGATCATGAGCCACCCCCATCTGGAGGGCTTGTCATTCACCGGATCCACAGGTGTCGGGAGAAAGCTCTGCGCCATGGGTGCTGCGCGTGGCATCCCAGTGCAAGCAGAAATGGGTGGAAAGAACGCCTCGGTGGTGCTGGCCGATGCAGACCTGGACCTGGCCAGCGAACAGGTACTCTTTGGGGCATTCCGCTCCAGCGGGCAAAAATGCACCGCTACGAGTCGACTGATCTTGGATGACTCGATTGCCGATGAATTCTTGGAAAAGCTCACCTCGCGACTGGCAAACTGGGTAACCGGAAATCCACTGGATCCAGGGGTCCAGATGGGACCGGTCATCGACGCCAAATCGGCGAAATCGGTCAGGGCGGGCGTCGCAAAAGCTAGGTCGGAAGGCGCCACCGTTATCTTCGAGGGCGCAGTTCCAGCCAGCGGAAACTACGTGGCACCGACCGTGCTTGGCATCCCAAGCGATTCTCGGGGTCGGGAAAATTGCGCTTGGCGTGAGGAATTCTTCGCCCCGGTACTCAGTGTGCTGCGCGTTTCCGGAACCGAGGCCGCCTTCGAAGCCGCCGCGGATTCCGAATTCGGGTTGAGTCTTGCGCTGTTCACTCGCGACCTGGCTACGGCGATTAGCGCGCAAGAACGCCTGGACGTCGGTATTTTGCATGTGAACTCCGAATCTGCGGGAGCCGATCCGCACGTACCATTTGGCGGGGCGAAAGCATCCGGATACGGGCCGAAAGAACAGGGAGCCGCCGCCCGCGAGTTTTATACCCACACCACTACCGTGTATCTCCGCGGCTAGGAAGAGGAACTAATGGATATTAGGACTATTCTGATCATCGGCGCCGGAACTATGGGCCGGCAGATTGCGATGAGTTGCGCACTGGGCGGTTACACCACGATCCTGCAGGACATCTCGGGCAGCGCTTTGGACGCGGCTCGCAGCGATCTGGAAAGTTGGGCCGCCGGACGTGTCGCTAAGGGCAAGCTGCAGGCAGAGTTTGCCGACGCCGCCTTGGCACGGCTGAGCCAATCTACCGAGCTGGACGCTAGCGCGGCCCAAGCGGACCTAGTGATCGAAGCGGCAGTCGAACGTTTAGACATTAAACGCTCAATCTTCGCCGAACTGGGCAAAAACGCTCCAGCTCATGCCATCTTGGTAACCAATTCCTCGACCTTGGCTTCGTCCCAAGTGGCTGAGGCCAGCGGGCGCGCGAGCCAGGTCTGCAATATGCACTTTTTCAACCCCGCCTTGGTCATGAAGTGCGTAGAAATTGTGCGCAACGAGCAAACCAGTGATGAGACCATCCAGGCGGTGACGGCGGTCGCCCGCGCGCTAGGGAAAGAGCCGGTGCTGGTGAATAAAGAAATCCCGGGTTTCATTGCTAACCGCATGATGGGGGCAATACAGCGTGAAGCGCTCAATCTGGCTTCTGCGGAGGTTGCCAGCATCAAAGATATAGACACCACGGCGCGTACCGCGCTGGGGCACCCGATGGGGCCTTTTGAGCTGATGGACCTCGTGGGTCTGGACGTTATCGATTTCATTGCCCAAGCGACCTACGCAGAGACCGGTGAAGAGGTGGACCAACCGCACCCGTTGATCACGCAGAAAGTGACCGAGGGGAAACTAGGCCGTAAGAGCGGTGAAGGATTCTACGAATATCGCAGGTAGCAGCAAACTGCAGAATCTGGACTCGCGGCCGGTATCGACAATGTGCTGTCCGCGAGCCCATCGTGTTGCTACCGCATATGCGGAGGGATTAGATGGCTTCCGGTTGCTCACCGAGGATGAAATGACGACCGGAGATCGAGTTGACGGTCACTCTGATCCAAAAATCTTTGATGCTCTGTGCCCAGGGGCTGACACCGCTTTCGAGAGCCTCATTGATATCTGCTTCGTGCTCCAAAATTTCTGCGGTACCGTGCACCACTACGGACCAGGCCTCGTCGGAAAGGATTCCGTCGGCCTCCAAAGCAATCGAGGAGTTCACGACCATCGAAGCGAGTTTGTTTCCCGGCGCAGTGCGTAGGTAGATATTTCCTTTATGCACCGCGTAATTTACCGGAACGATGTCCACGGTTCCGGCCGCCGCAGTGGCTATTCGGCCATGTGCCGTGTGAGCCAATAGCTCCCAGGACTGTTCTTCGGTGAGCACCAAAACTGGAGCATCATTAGTGTGCTGATATCTCATGCAACTAGTTTTCTACGTTATGTAGAAAAGTTCAAGAGTTTGTGACGCATTTGTTTTTAGACGCGTTGCAGTCCCCGAACATGAAAGACTACTAACATGAGCCATGCAGCAAGTAATAGGGTCGCACGCCACGTAGCCTCGCGACTTGAGGACCATGTCCTGCAATGGCGAGCACGCCGTGCCATCGACAAGGGATTGGGTCCGGTTATCCTTCCTTACAACGGGTACGGATATGCGGCCAAAAAAGGCGGATGGGTGCGGGTTCTCGCTCGCGTGGTCATGGCTAAACCCGGCGCGTTCGAGGGTGGCAAGCACCATGCCAAGGTTGTCGAAGATGGGATCCGAGGGTTCCGCAACTTCACCTCGGCGGTACTTCCTTTTGGGAAAGTCACTGTGCTTGCTGACGGAAAGCGGTTCGAAGTCCTCGCGGACCGCGGCGGCGTCCTAGATGTCAAACTTTCGGTGGATCTGCCAGCTGGCTGGAACGATATTGAAATCACTGCCCACAATGGGCAATCCGCCACCGCGCAGATTCTCGTCATCGACGAGACGCAACGTTTCGGCATCATTAGCGATGTGGATGACACGGTTGTCGTGACGGCGCTGCCTAGGCCACTGCTCGCCGCGTGGAATTCCTTCGTGCTTTCGGAGCATGCCCGCGTCGCGACGCCGGGTATGGCGGTGATGATGCAACGCGTTTTGGCGGAGCACCCGACGAGCCCAACAATTTATCTTTCTACCGGTGCGTGGAATGTTGCGCAGACTCTGGAACGATTCATCTCGCGCAATTTGTATCCACGGGGTCCGCTGCTTCTGACCGATTGGGGGCCAACCGACCGAGGCTGGTTCCGTAGCGGTATGCAACATAAAGTTGACCAATTGCGCAGGCTCGCTGTGGAATTTCCAAACATTGAGTGGATGCTTATCGGAGACGACGGGCAGCATGATCCGACGATTTACGCGGAGTTTGCCCGGCGCTACCCGGAGCATGTGCACACGATAGTCATCCGTCAATTGACGCCCTCCGAAGCGGTGCTCGCCGGTGGGCGTTCAACTGATTTGCGCCGCACGACACCAGGCATTCGCTGGAGCTACGAGCCCGACGGGTCCCAGATCCTAGAGCAATTAGCTGCTTATGATGTGATTCGTCCCGATGATCGCTTGGGGGAGGAAAAATAATGTCCGGCTCGGTACTGTGCGTAGAAGTACCCATGCGTTGGGGCGACATGGACGCATATGGACATGTCAACAACGTCAATCTGATTCGGCTTATGGAAGAGGCGCGAATCGCTGGCTTCGGCGTACCTGGCGGAACGGGCGCACCAGGTTCCAAGCCTAAGGTGGATATATTCTCCGCGGTCCCCAATGGGGTGCAGATCCTTGTTGTTGAGCATCGCGTGCGCTACTCCAGGCCGCTGGAATATCGGAATGTTCCGGTCAGAGTCGATCTGTGGGTAGCGAATATCAAGCCTGCGAGTTTTGATATTTGTTATGAATTCCGAGATCCTGTGGAGGGCCACGTCTGCGTAAAGGCCTCGACAACGCTGGCCTATTTTGACCCATTAACTTCACGCGTGCAACGTTTGAGCATCGCGGAGCGTGAATCATTGGCTGTGTTGGAAGGTCCATCGACGTTCGCGCGATAACTGGTGGGCTGTAAATGAATTAGGGTAGGTCTATCTAGTCTTATTCAGTTAGGAAGTGTTTTTGTGGCACGAGCAGAGGGTGGGCGCCCGGTGCGCCCGCAAGTTGTTTTGCAGGTTGTTAAGCGGCAGCAAATTTCGGAACACCTGGTTCGCCTCACCTTTGGTGGCCCTGGGTTTGAGAATTTCGTCGACAAATCAGCGACAGACCGTTACATCAAGATACTTTTCGCCAAGCCGGAGCTGGGCTTGACGCTACCCTACGACATGGATGAATTGCGCGAACGGCTGCCCGGAGAAGATATGCCGGTGCGCCGGACGTATACGGTGCGCCGTTCCGATGCGGCCGCGGGCACTATTGAAGTTGACTTTGTCGTCCATGGAAGCGATGGGCTGGCCGGACCGTGGGCGCGTGATGCGAAGATCGGCGACTCTGTCTGCTTCTCGGGCCCCGGTGGCATGTATGAGCCCAAGGGCGAATTCGATTTCCACCTCCTCGTAGGTGATGAGACTGCGATTCCTGCGATCGCGGCATCGCTCGAGGCCATGCGTGAAGACATGGTGGGGCAGGTGCTCATTGAGGTCGAAGGCGCAGGGGACGAAATTGAAATGCGCGCACCCCGTGGTGTTGATATCCGCTGGATCCATCGCGGCGCGGCGTTTACCCCGGAGGCCTCAACCCTTGAGTCGGCAGTGCGCCAGCACCCTTGGCCGGGCGGACGGGTGCAAGTTTTCGCGCATGGCGAGCGTGAGGTGATGAAGGCACTGCGCTCCTATTTCTATGACGAGCGTGGCGTGGACCGTCGGGATATGTCGCTGTCGGCCTACTGGGCTTTTGGCCGCGCGGAAGATGTATTCCAAGCTGAAAAGCGGACGCCCGTGGGTCAAATATTCAACGAGTAGCCCGAACGCAATTGGCCTGGATGGAGCCTTGGGCCTGCAGTGCAAATGATCCGTGAACTGCAAGTTCGGTTAATTAGGCACCCCTAAGCTTAATAATTGGAAATATGATCATTGATGCTTGACGTTATTGGCTGAATTTGCCGTAAGCTAAGGTCAATGCCTACCCCGTGTGTGGACGGGGAAGGCAAGCAATTTGATCGACGGGGATCGTTCGGTTGCTACCACGTGGCTTACTCACCATGCAGTAGTTGCCGGCGGTACCAGGAAAATTGTAAACAGGGGATCAGCTGGCTTGCTCAATCAGCCGAACCGCAAAATTGAGACGTATCGGCTTAGAATCTGTCGGTGCGTCTCAATTTTTGTTTGCTTCGAAGGCCCACAACAAGACGGTGGCCAGTGATCTAGCGCCTTCTGGAAGCTGAAGGCATTCAATGTCTGGGATGCGCAACTGGCGCATGGCCCGTTTCACTACTAAGTCCGTATCCAAGAATATGGACTTCTGGCGTAAGCCACGCAATGCAACATAGTCCCGTGTCCAGGGGCCAACGCCTTTCAGGGCGAGCAGGCTGCTGAGGAACTCGTCATGGTTTTCGGCTAGACGCCCGCCGGTGTGAATAAACCACGTGGCGACCCGGAGAAGCGTCTCTGCGCGGGAAAGCGGGCAGCGGATCACCTGCTGGAGTTCTTCGGCGGTTAGTTGCGCGGTGGCGTGCGCATCGGGGAACGCCCGCAGTCCGCAGGCGTGAAGTTCTCCGAGCGCTTCGACGAATCGGGTGGCGAGGGTTCGGGCTGCGCTCGTTGAGATCTGTTGCCCTAGAACTGTCGTGGCGAGCGCCTCAAAGAGGTCCGGGTAGCTGATAAGCCGCAGGTTCGGGAAGTTGTCCAATGCTGGCTGCAGGGCACTGATGGTGGCCAGTTGCTGATAACTGAGCTCATTCGAGTCAGCTAGGCCTAGCCAGGTGCTAATGATCTTGGCGAGTCTGGGGTGCAGCGATTCTGGGGCTTGCGTGTGCACCGTGGCCTCGTGGGTGCCGAGCAGTATTTTGAGTTCGTGGAGCTGATCATCGATGCGTAGCACGCGGACGACGCTCGACGCTTCGCGATCCAGCCGCTCCTGATTCGGCAATGAATGGATAGCCAGGACCGAGAGTGCGTGCGAGGCATCCAGAACTCCGTCCACTGGAACCGTGAACTTCATCTAGGCTGGCCAGACGCCAGAGGTGCCGCGGCGATGTGAGCCGACTAGGTGCGTATCAACGATCCCAATAGCCTCCATTAGCGCGAACATAGTCGTTGGGCCAACGAACTTAAAGCCACGCTTTTTGAGGTATTTGGCCAGCGCGCTGGACTCCGGGCTCTGCGTGGGAATTTCAGCCAAGGTGCGTGGGAACGGGGTGCTTTCAGGTTTGAAAGACCAGATCAGCTGGGACAGGCCTCCATCGTCACGCAATGCGAGCGTCGCCTGAGCGTTGGCGATGGTTGCCCGAATCTTGAGTTTATTTCTGACAATACCGGCATCGTCCATGAGTCGCTCGTAATCCTGCTCACCGTAGGCCGAGACCAACTGCGGGTCGAATCCCTGAAAGGCGGAACGGAAGTTTTCGCGCTTGGCCAGAATTGTGGCCCACGATAAACCTGACTGGAAGCCCTCTAGGCTGAGTCGTTCAAACAGGGCTTGTTCCCCGGTGACAGGCATGCCCCATTCGGTGTCGTAGTACTCGCGCAGCAGCGCGTTGCTTGCGGCCCATTGCGGGCGGGCCAACCCGTCTGCACCAATAACTAAATCTTCACTCATGAAATCATCATGCCACTTGCGTATCGAGGACGCAGAGTCATAAACGGCCATTTGCAGAAGCTCGAGCTATTATCGTCATATGGCGATAATAGAGTCTTTTGTCGATGCAAAGCTTGGAGCAACTCAACGCATGAAAATGGCAGCGTTGTTCCACGCCCTAGCTGACCCCACGCGGTTGCTCATCCTGGTGCATCTCAAAACAGGTGAACACAAGGTCAAAGAGCTGACCGAACACCTTGGGCTAGCGCAAAGCACCGTCAGCGCTCATCTGGCTTGCCTCCGCGAAAGCGATCTCGTTTCCGTGCGCACGCAGGGACGTGCAAGTCTCTATTCCCTTACTGAGACCACGCAACTGACAATGATTCTCACCCAAGCGGAGAAGTTGGCAAGTTCCAGCGCCAGCGGTCATCGATGGCACGAAGCTCACCCGCACCAATCTCTGGAGGCCTAGGGCATGGGGCATGAGCACACTTCTGGCCATGGCCATGAACATGACCACTCAAATGTGAACCGCACCAGGCTGGCATGGGCATTTGCGATTACCGTGAGTATCTTGCTCGCGGAGATTATTGGCGCGCTAGTTACCAACTCGCTGGCTTTGCTCGTCGACGCGGCCCATATGCTGACCGACTCGGTGGGGCTCTTGCTTGCGTTGACCGCAGCCAATCTGATTCAGCGCAAGCCCACACTCAAACGCACCTGGGGGTTCCGCCGCGCCGAGGTGCTCTCCGCGACCTTACAATCCGCACTGTTGCTCGCCGTCGGCATCTACGCGGCCATCGACGCGGTTCGTCGCCTCTTTGTACCGGCAGAGGTGCACGCCGAAGGCCTCCTGATCTTCGGTATCGTCGGCTTGGCCGGAAATCTCCTAGCCATGTGGATCATCTCCGCGGGGCGCGAGGCCAATCTGAACATGCGCGCTGCGTTCCTCGAGGTCATGAATGACGCACTGGGATCCGTAGCGGTCATTATTGCCGCGCTGACAATCCATTTCACCGGATGGGCGAGCGCGGACTCGGTCGCAGCGCTCGTCATTGCCGCGCTGATCGTGCCACGCGCCGTGAAGCTTCTGGGGGAGACGACGCATATCTTGCTCGAATCAACGCCCCGTGGGTTGGACCTTGAATCGGTACGCCGGCACTTGGAAGAACAGGCGGGCGTGATCGCCGTTCACGACCTGCACGCCAGTCAAATTGCCTCGAACCTTCCGGTGCTCACCGCGCATATTGTCGCCGAGGACCACATGTTCACGGCCGGTGCGGCCGGTCAACTGCTGCGTGAACTTCAACAGTGCGTGGCGGATCATTTTGAGGTCAGCATCGAGCATTCAACCTTCCAGATCGAACCCCGAAGCCACCGCGACTCGGACTACCATTCGCAGTGCTAGGCGTTCGTGACCGTGCACGGGATGAGGGTACCGGGAGGCTCTCTCATCCCGTGGTATGACTCCCGCAGCGTAGATGCAAACCTTCTGACCGATCCTCAATTGGCTAGTAGCTTTATATAATTGATGCATGACAACTGAAACACAGCAGGTAACCGACTATGCAGTCCAAGCTCGAGGACTAAGCAAGAGCTACGGTCGTGACAGCACCCGAGTCGAAGCTTTGCGCGGAGTGGATGTGGCCTTTGCCCGTTCCCGTTTCACCGCAATCATGGGACCCTCAGGTTCTGGCAAGTCGACCCTGATGCACTGCTTGGCGGGCTTGGACAACGCCGATTCTGGCGAAATCATCATCGGTGGCAAGAACCTTACCGAACTCAACGATGACCAGCTGACCACTATGCGCCGCGAGCAGATCGGCTTCGTGTTCCAATCCTTCAACCTCGTTCCAACATTAAATGCCAGGGACAACATCTTGCTGCCGCTGTCCTTAGCCGGCAAGAAGCACGACCGTGAATGGTTCAACGTCGTCATCGATTCGTTGGGTCTGCGTGACCGGCTGACGCACAAACCACACGAGCTTTCCGGTGGACAGCAGCAGCGCGTAGCCGTAGCTCGTGCATTGCTCACCCGCCCTGAAGTCGTCTTCGGCGATGAGCCGACCGGCAACTTGGACTCTCGAACCGGTGCTGAAGTGCTCTCCTTGATGCGCACCTCCACCCGCGAAATGGGACAGACCATCATCATGGTCACCCACGATCCGGCTGCAGCATCCTACGCGGACACCGTATTGCTGATGAAGGATGGAAACCTCGTCGGTTCGCTCGAAGACCCCACCGTAGCCAGCGTCACCGAGGCTCTCGCCTCCCTAGCGGAGTAGGATCATGCTTCAGGTAGCAATAGCGAACATTAAAACTTATGCGCGACGGTATATCGCCGTGCTCCTGGCCGTGGCCATTGGCACGGCCTTCCTTGGCGCCACCCTCGCGGTGGATTCCTCTACGCGTGCAACGCTAAAGAATAGCTTGGGCGACTCATATAAGAACGCCGACCTGGTGGCCTCGGTCGATTGGGAGCTAACACCCAACGATCGCGACACGAGCATGCTGAGCATGGATACGGTCCGTGAAATCCGTGATCTTCCCGAAGTCTCAGGCGTTTATGGCGACGGAGTCATGGGCGCAGCATTGCGTACCGGCGACAACGGCTACACCGTAATGCTGCAACCCATCTCCGCAGAAAATAAGCTCTCGGGTATGTCGATGCTCGAGGGACGTGCCCCGCTGGGCGCCGATGAGGTCGTGATCGACCAGGAGCATGCCGAGCAGATGGGCCTCTCAGTTGCCGACACCGTCGCGTTGTCGAGCATGGAGGATAACGCGAAGATGCGTGAATTGAAAGTCGTCGGAATCGTGGAGACTACCACCGATCCGATGTCTTCCTCCTTCGCCCAGCTCGCCATGCAAGAAGACGCTTGGGAACGCTTTGCAGGCGAGAATGCCCAGCTGAACAGGCTGGTGATCGATGCAGAGAAGGACGTCGCTCAAACCCAAGCCGCAGTGGCCGAGTATTTCCATGGCAAGGACTTGGTCGATGTGGTGGTCAACACCGCCGACGAACAGGTGCTCGACGACGTGGCAAGCATGACCGGAGGAACCGATCAGCTGACCATCATCTTGCTGGTCTTTGCCTTGGTCGCGCTGATAGTCACCGGTCTGGTGGTGATGAATACCTTCTCGGTAGTCATCGCGCAACGCACCCGCGAGCTGGCGCTCTTGCGCACCCTGGGTGCCAAACGCGCACAGATCCGCAGCTCGGTGCTGATCGAAGCGCTGCTGATCGGCGTTATCGCTTCGGTGGTGGGTGTAGCTCTGGCCGTGGCACTGATGGCAGGCCTGATTCAGCTGCTGCGAAATCTAGTACCTGAAATGTCCTACGCAACTTTGGCCGTGGATGCTCGCGGCATCATTATTCCTTTGGCCGTCGGTATCGTGATGACTGTTCTGGCTGCCTGGCTGCCGGCGCGTCGAGCCATGAGCCTGGCCCCGCTTGCCGCCTTGCGCCCATTTGATGCGGCCAGCGTCAAGAACCGTGCAGGCCTCGTACGCATCATCTTCGGCTCGTTACTGACGCTCGCAGGCGCAGCCTTGCTAGCCTATGGAGCACTCAATTCCGAGCTGCTGATTGCCTTCGCCGGTGGGCTGTTGTCCTTCCCCGGCATTTTGATGCTGGCCTCGTTGTTTGTTCCGGCCACGGTGTTCGGTATCGGCAAGCTGATGACCGGTCGCTCGGTGGCTGGCAGGCTGGCTTCGCTCAACGCCGTTCGAAACCCCGGACGCACCACCGCTACTGCCACCGCGCTGCTGATCGGCGTCACGCTAGTCTCGATGATCATGGTCGGCGGGCAGAGTGCCAAGGCCACCTTGAATGGGAGCATCAGCGGCGAATACCCGATCGACTTGACGGTGGCTCAAGACACTTTGACTAGTGACTCCGTGGCGCCTAAGCTCGCCGAGCTGGAGGGCGTTGAAAGCGTGTCGGCGTACACCATGCGCACCGTTGCCACCGAATTCCCCGACGGTTCCTCGAGCGAAGAGTACGCGATGGTTGTCGACCCGGAGTCGTACGCATCGGTAGTCCATGACGAGCAGATCGTTCCACGAGATGGCGAATTGCTTTCGACCTGGTGGCAGATCGAGGCGGACCACGCGACGGTCAATGGTCAGCCGGTGAAGCTCAGAACTACTTCGGCAAGCTTCGTTTCGAACACATTGACCGAAAACACCGCAGCCAAACTAGGCATCTCCGACAAGGAGGGGATGTCAGGGGTAGCGATCAAGGTTGATCCGTCGCTCTCCAATGGGGCGGTCACTGAGCTGGTGGAATCCATTGCGGATGTCGCGGGTGTTGAAAATTCGATGATTTCCGGCGGCGTGACGGAGAAGGCAATGTTCTCCCAGATTATCGACGTGTTGCTGATGATCGTTTCGGGTCTGCTTGCCGTAGCCGTGCTGATCGCATTGATCGGCGTGGCCAACACGTTGAGCCTGTCGGTGCTCGAACGCACCCGGGAAAACGCCCTGCTGCGCGCATTGGGGCTGAAGAAGAAGCAGTTGCGTTCCATGCTTGCCACGGAGGCGGTGCTGATCGGTGGCGTGGCAGCCTTGCTGGGACTCATTCTCGGCGCGGTCTACGGATTGCTCGGTGCGCACAGCGCCTTGTCCAGCGTGGGAAGTATGAGCTACGAGATCCCATGGCTGCAGCTGGCGGCGGTTCTGCTGGTGAGCCTCCTGGCAGCGTTGCTTGCTTCGATTACACCAGGACGTCGTGCGGCGAAGCTATCTCCGGTGGAGGGGCTCGCTACCGAGTAATTGATGATGCGGCAAGGGTCGGAATAGTTGATGAGCAACTATTCCGACCCCGTCGTGTTTAATTTGCCGAAATGTTCCTGGGAGCAGGGCTGGGTGCTGCCTGTTGTCTTGCCGCGCTAACCACGCAGCGTAATGGTGGTGGCCAGCGCCGGGGAGCGACCAGTAGTGACGAAGCCGGAGATATTAGATCCCGGATGCTTGATGATATCGATAATGGAACCCAGGTGGTGGCTCAAATCGATCTTGTCTTCCGGCGCCGCCAGAACCAGATGGAAACCGAACTCCTGCAGCGCACGGATGCCAGCTGCCGCATATTCGGAGTTCGCTTGGATGAACGCTTCGTCAATCATCACGGTGCCGTAGGAAGTGAAACCCGCCGAGGCAAAGCCCAACTGATAGGCCAGGGCTGCGCCCATGATGAAGGACGTGAAGCGCTGGCCCTCACCACCGGATAGCGTGCCAGGTTCCAGGCCGGTCTCCACCTCTCCGTTCGGCTTGTGCTCATTGCAGCTAATCACCACGTGTTGCCGAACATCCAGCACGGTAGACCGCCAGGCGTTCAAGCCTGGATCGCTCAGTGCGGAAACTAGGGCTTCAAGTGCCTGGTAGGACTTCGCCAGAGTACTTTCTTCCTTGGTGGTGTAGGCGTCATTTAATGCCGCCTTCAGTTCCTTGCGGAAGGTTCCAGCCTCAACGGGAATCGAGTTTTCAACTTCCAACCGCAGCATCGAGCCATGTTCGAAGGTGACATCGGCAAGGATCTGGTTTAGCGGTTTGATTCGCTCGGAAATCATCCGGCGTTCCTCGTCAAGCAGCTGCAACAGGTCGCTGAAGCGTTCGTAGGAACGGTTGGCAAAGTACTCGCGGAACTGTGCTTCGTGGTGGGGCAATCCGTCTGCAACGATCTGACCATGCAGTTTGGCATAGTGCTCGGCGGCTTCCGGAGTTGTTCCGTGCGTCTGCGCGTGCGAGGTACCGAATTCTCGGGCAAAGCGTTTGAAGGTGTCGCTTAGCGCCCCACCTACTTCATGGCGTTGCGAGGAGAAATCGTTGAGCTGGCCGCCTAGCTGCACCTTGACCTCGGCGAAGGCTTCGCCAATGGAATCTACTGGCGGGCAATCGCCCGCAGCCACCTGTTCCAAAATCGGGCCAAGGATCGCATGGTGACGCAGATGAGTAGGGACAGCGGAGACCCAGTTGCCGTTTGCATCCTCATCTTCGGTGGTTGCGAGCACTTTCTGCGCACGTTCGTTCTGTAGCTCTAGATCATCAATACGCGAGCGCACCAACGCGAGGTCGCCAACCAACTGCTCAGAATCTGCCTTTGCGTTTTCGATCTGCTGGCGAATTTTCGAAGAATCGCCCGAAAGCACCAGTGCGTCGCCGAGCTTCTGCTCGCTGCGACGCAGGGAATCTAGCGCAGCTGAAGCATCTAGCTGGGCAAAATTGCGTTCGTCGGCAACGATGGCCGCAAGCAGCTGAGACTTCGCAACGACTTGGTTTTTTGCTGCCGTCCGTTCATCGACGGCATCCTGGGCCTTCAGGATCTGTTCCTTGAGGCGTTCGGCTTTGTTCTGCAATTCCGAAATTTTGGATTCGTTGGTGAAACCAAGCAGATAATCAGAGGCCGGGACGCTGCGGGTATCGCGTTCAAAGCTACCCGCACCGGATTTGATGGTTCCTGCGGGAGTGATGGCCTTGGGATGCACATGCATCGCCGCGTCATTCTCCACACAGGCCAGCGGATAATCGGCGGTGATCTTGGTGCGCAGCCAGGTTCCCGCTTCACCTGAAGCAAAGTCGAGTTTGCTGACCAAATCGGCCGGTCCGGCTTCTGCTTCGCGTGGTTTGACCGACGTATCGACCCAACGTACTCGACCCAATCCGTCGAGTTCGTCAATTGCGTGCGTTACCTGGGTGAGGAATTCGCCCGGCACCAAAATGGTGCGAGCCAGCGAGCGCAATGCCTTTTCGGCAGCCAGCCGCCAGATGGCCGAGTCAGCGGCCACATCCATCAGTTCGCCAGCGAAGGGCAACTGCTCTTCGCTCAAGGAACAAGCCGATGCGATGGCTCTGCGTGCTGCCACTGAACGGTCATCGATATTCGTGCCACGGCGCTGGTAGGAACGAATCTGCTCGTCCAATGCTTCTGCACGCTTGCGCAGCGCCATCAGCGAGGACATGGCCTCGTACTCAACCGTCTGCGCATCCTTGGTGATGGAAGCCAGCTGTTGCATGGTCCGGGCGGCATTCCCGCGCAGCTCATCGAGCCCGGTGGCGCTGAACTCGAAGTTCAAGCCGGCAGCGGTCGCCTGTTCCTGCAACGCGCGTAACGCGGATTCCTTTTCCGAAAGTGCCTTGCGTGCCGCATCCGCCTCACGCTCTAGTAGCATCAGCGAGGCTGAACCAGCGGAATCGTGGGCCGCCGCGAGCGACTGAAGCTGGCCCTCGGTCCGGCTCTTGCGCGCCAGAATGTCAGCTTCTTGTTCCTTGAGCTCGGCTAGTTCGCGTTGATGACGGTGCAAGTCGTTGCGCAGAATATGCTGGCGGACCTTGGCATCGAGTTGCTGCAGATCGCTATTGAGCAGCTGTTCGGTCTCGCCGATGCGTTGGGCGAGCGTTCGATAAACCTGGTCCTGCTCTGGAACCTGGGCCAGCACATCGCGCTGTGCGCGCGCCGTATCCAATTGGCGGTAGATGCCGCGCAGATGGGCGAAGTCCTCCACCGCCGCCGCTGCCGCTTTCAGCGTGGTGGGTTCTTCCAACACCTCGTGACGGAAAAACTGGTTGACACCCTTCGCCAACCCTTTGCCGTTTTGCAAGGTGCGAAGCAAGGCAAAAGCCTTGTCGCTTTCCACCCCAAGGCGGCGGCGGACACGTTCGATGAAGGCCTTGTGCGTATCAAATGCCTCGGTTGGTTCCAAAGACTTGGACAGCGAAGACACGGTAAAACGTCGTGGCCCATGATGTTCAAGCTCCGCAATATCCAGCGCGCCTTCACTGAGCAGATAATGCTTGGACACCTGATTCTCTAACCCTGCGTCTGGCAGGTCGAAAACCGCGCCAATGCTGACGGTGTTGCCCAGGCCATCCTCGTAGCCCAGCAAGATGGCGCTCCATGTAGCGCCGGGGCGCTGATAGACGGTGCCCGAACTGGTCTTGAACTTGCGGCCACGCAGGTAGGAGAAGGTGGTGCGGCGATCGGCGCGAGTTGCGGCATCGTTTGCAGACTCGTTGAGCTTGGGGGTCGCAAAGAAGATGTGCCCCATGGCATCAAACAAGGTCGACTTACCCACGCCGGGGTGTCCGGTGACCAGCGTTCCAGCGCGATCAATTTCAAGGTTGTGCAGGCCGTGGAAAGTGCCCCAGTTAACGATCTGGATCCGGCAGAGCCGATGCTGTCCCGGGTTGAGGGCGCCACCGAGCGGGAGGGTCATTTCTATACTCATCGGCTACTCCTGCACCAGGTCGGTTGAATCCAGGGACAATTCTTCGGAAGTGTCGGCGGACAGATTCAGCGTCGATTCGTTTGCATCGATCGCAGCGATATATTGGGGAATATCTTCGATTCGTGAAATGGGCAGGGCCATCGCCAGGGCCGGAGAAATCCTGAATTCGTCGGCTAATTCCGTGCCGGTGAGCAAGCGCAGGGAATTCAGCCGGGCAATTGCCGCGTCACAGGATTCGGCAAAGCGTTTGTCATCGCGATCGGAGGGACTACGATGTTCGGCCAAGATCTCATGCATGGCGCTTCGTGAAAGGACTGCGTCGGTTCCGGTGCCGGAATGCTGTTCCAGCAGTAGGCGCAGGCGTAGCGCGAGCAAGGTTTCGTCGCGCTTCAAGGCGCGGCGCGGGGCAATCGGAGAGGTGTGCACCTGATCGATTTGCGCTGGAGTGAGCATCGCAATTTTTCGATCCGTGTCCATGGAGATGGTCAGAAAAATTTCCGAAACATAGGCTCCTACTACTTCCTGCTGGTCTAGCAATAGCTGCCATGCCGCCGGGTCGGTTGACCCATCGAGGTAGGGGCCGCGTAGCAAACGTACTAGTAATTGCCGCAGCTCCAATGAGAAGTTGCCGCGGTCTCCCTCAAAGAGCGATTCGGTGATGGGTGCAGCATATGAATTTGTGCTGGTCATAGCGGCTCCTTCGTGAAAGTTAGGGCGGGAAGAATTGCTGTACGTTCAGAACCATCAATCTGCCGGAAGGTGATGGTCATCAAATCCGTTTCACTCAGTGATTCGCCGTTGGTCCGGCCTATTTCGATCAAGGCACGCACGGTATTCAGATGGCGGTGTTCTTCGGGCAGATCATTGAAAATTTCATCGAGCGGGAGCCGATCCTCTGAGCGGTGGCCAAGCTTGCTTGTTACCGACTCACGGAGGAAAGCCATATTCGCTTGCGGAGTGGATGGGGTGCGCACGATATCGGAGGCGCTGTAGTCCGGTGCTGCCGCCAACGGCGGCGGGGCCACATGCTCGGACGGGTCAAAGATGCCTAGGCCAGCAAGCGTCATGAACTGTGGGGCGAAAAGTTCAAGCGGAGCCAAAGCACTGCGTGGCCTGAGCGTCACAGACTTCACGATCGCCGCTTCAGCACTACGTACCGCCTGGCGCAGAAGCTGTGCTTGTTGGTAGTCCTCAGACTGAACAAAGGCATGCAGCGATTCGGAGAGCTTTCCGTACGAAGTATGGACTTCTGCTGCCTGACGTCGGAGCTCACGAAGCAAATTGGTCAGAATCTGGCGTTCCGGAGTATCGAGGTCGTCCACGAAGTTGCGTTCTAGGACTTCAGAAAGTGCGGCGCGGAAACGCTGTTGCGCGTCTGGAGAGTTGAGGAACTCGGTGAAGCCCCGGAAGGTCTCGCCCTCGGCGGTTGAACGGAGCTGGCGGTCGGCTTCTAAGACTTGGCCTACCGCAACGCCTTTTGCCGTAGACGCGTCCAAGATGCCTTCCCGTAGGGAATGCAACATCTCCTGAACCCCGTCGCGCATTAGGCGGAAGTCGGCAGGAAGGCTCGAAGCCAAGTCAAGCACCGAGCGAGTCGCGGACAGCGCGGTGGCACGCGAAAGCACCGCAGGAGCATCACCGGTGCGCAGTTCATTGATCTGCGCTTGCCGCATGGCAATCTGTGACTCCAAGGCACGAATACGCGCTTCAGGGTCTGGATCTGTCTCGTGGGCTAAGGACTCCAGCGAGGACAGCAAGGTATTCAAGCGAGAAGAGTTCAGGTGCGAGTCGTCAGCCGAAAAATCTGCGAGGAAACGCAGGGTACGCAAGGTCTGTGCGCTCGGTTCGTAGACGAAACGCCCGTCGATCAGGGGACGGGCCAAGATTCCCTGCTTGACCCAGACCTCGGCGAAGTCTTGGGCGGAATACGTTTGGGGAATCTGTTCGTCGCTGGTGCGAGCGAGCTTCAAGAACGAATCCAATGAAGCATGGAAAAGTTCTAGGGCTACACGTGGCTTGTCCGCAGTAAATTCTGATCGGATAAAGGCAACAGCCCAAGGCTGCGCGGTAAGAAGCCGATATGCTGCCGAACTCCTGAACTGCTGGGACTGAAGCCACAAGCTGTTCGCGCGATGCGAGGGCTGCATGTACATCCTTGATCTTTCGACGCCTAACCTATCAATTCTAAGCCATCGAGCCTGAAGGTTCATGTGAGAAATTGTGAAGTGAAGAGTGTTGCCAAGTTGTTGCCCGGCCGACTGCGTCCAAGGGTACAAACCCCAGATAAGTATGTGTAAGGTCGGAAACAAGGTGATGGCAAGGAGAAATCGTAGCGTCCATGGGGATAGCCGCTACGAGGAGAGAGATGCGAAGTGAAGCACATCAAGATCGCGGTAGTGGCCACAGTCGTCTTGGCATTGGCCGGTTGTAGTGACCAAGTCGACCCTGAAATAGCTGCTAGTAGCGCGTCTCAAGCAGCCGTAGAGGCTCAAAAGGCTGCAGATGAAGCTGCACGCGAAGAAGGCGTCCTTGCCCAGATCAATCGACTTGCCGACGGGTACGACTACAACGCCGCCATCAAACTGGCGGAGGAAGACCCTAGCGCCAAACTCAACGACTTGGTTCGGGGTCTCGAATCTGAAAAGAAGGGCACCTCTGCGTGGGAACACCCCGACCAGATTCCGCACTTATTCTTCCACTCGCTCGTTGTTGATCCGAAGCGCGCCTTCGATAAAGACAATAGGGCACAGGGCTACCGGGACTATATGGTGACGCAAAAGGAATTTGAAGCGATCCTCCAAGAGCTGCACAGCCGTGATTTCGTGCTGGTCAACCCTGCTGACTTCGCCGGTCTCGATAAGAAGAAAAATATGAGCTACCGGGAAATTATGCTTCCGGCCGGGAAAAAACCCATCGTCTTATCCCTTGATGACCTGAGCTACTACGAATATATGGAAGGCGATGGTTTCGCCGACCGGCTGGTGCTCGATAAGAAGGGCAACGTCCGAAACGAATATGTAGACGGTGACGGTAAGAAGCATGTGGGCGCGTACGACGTGACCACAGTGCTCGATGACTTTGTAGCCGAGCATCCGGATTTTTCCTACCGGGATGCTCGCGGGATCATCGCCATGACCGGCTATAACGGTGTATTCGGCTACCGGACTTCGCAAAGCCAATATCCGGATAGTAAGAATCTTAAAAAGGACCGGGAAGAAGCAACCAAAATCGCCGAGGCGATGAAAAAGGAAGGGTGGGTCTTCGCCTCTCATTCATGGGGTCATATCGCAACCGGAACCGTGAGCCTGGGCCGTTTCAAACGTGACATGAAGCTGTGGAAGGACGAAGTCGAACCAATTCTGGGCGAAACCGATCAGTTCATTTACCCTTTTGGCTCAGATATCGCTCGCACCGGGTCATACTCGGGTGCACGATTTGAGCTGTTGAAGAAGGAAGGGTTTATGTACTTCTACGGTGTAGACGGCACCATCACCGCATGGATGCAGCAACGCGATGATTACCAGCGGCAGATGCGAATAAACGTCGATGGCCTGCAATTCGACAAAGAGCAACGCGGGGATCGGCCCGTGCTGAAGTCCTTCTTTGACGTAGCAGAAGTTATCGATTCGGCGCGGTGAAAGACGCGCCGAATCGATGGACGGCCAATGGTTAAAGCGCCATGAAAGCACCGAGTTGCGACAATGCGGCGGGATTCGATGGCAGGAAGTCGGTGAGTCGCTCGCTACGCACGATCACCGCTTTCCACTGGCCTCGGGAGATGGCCACGTTGATGCGATTTCGGTTCAACAGGAAATCGATACCTCGTGAAGCATCGTCGGCGCTTGAACAGGCCATTGTCACCAGTACCACTGGTGCTTCTTGACCCTGGAATTTGTCCACCGTGCCGACCTTCACCCCGGAAAGCTGTTCCCCGTCAAGGATCTCGCGCACCAGATTCACCTGGGCGTTGTAGGCGGCCACGACAAGAATGTCTGCTTCGGCCAGTACCCGCGGTTCCTTCCCGCCACCCGGATTCCACAGCATTCCCAGATGCTCGCGGACTAGCCCCGCAATGGTTGAGGCTTCTTCGGCACTGCTGGTCGTGTTCCCACGGTGCTGCACGATGCGGGTCTCAACGCCAGGGGCTGTTCCTCTCAGTTCGCGGAGCCCCGCGGCCTTCGCGGAGAACAACTTGTGGTCGTAGCTCAACGCCGAGACTTTTTCGCAAAGCTGCGGGTGCATGCGCCATGATGTTGCAAGGAAGTAGCCCAATTCCTCCGGTAGTACCGGGCGACCTTCGGATAGCCAGCCCAATGCTGATTCATCCACAGGCTGGGGATGAGAACCCTGGGTTACCTGCGGTAACTGTTGCGGATCTCCGAGCAGCAGAAGGTTACGTGCTGCCCGTGAAACGGCCAAGGTGTTAGCCAGCGAAAACTGTCCGGCTTCGTCGATGACCAATAAATCCAAACTCGCGGCCGGGATCCGTTTGCCGGTCATCGTCCACGCGGTGCCGCCAACTAGCGCACCGTCTGCAGAGCGGATCGCATCGTCAATCGCCGCGGCGCTGATACCAGTCCACGGCACCGGGTCCTTGTGCTTGACTTCCTTCGCAACCTGATCGGGGTGCACGCCTGCTTCGATGGCCTTGCGCAAAACGTTTTCAACTACCGCGTGAGATTGGGCGACGACTCCAATCTTCCAGCCGTCCTTAACCAATTCGTGAATCACATGCGAAGCGACAAAGGTCTTGCCGGTGCCCGGAGGGCCCTGAACAGCAAGATAAGAATGATCCAAGTCCTTCAGAGCTTCCACCAAGGCAGGATAAACTTGGGCGTTACCGTCCACTATTGCTGGGGCGGTCGGGGTAGCTAGAGTTTTCAACCGCGGTGGAATTCGACGCAGAATATCTATGCCAGGCTGTTGCGGTAGCTCCGGGACAATGGCACCTACCTCTTGGGCGATCTGTGCCAATGCTTCGTCAATGCTTTTGGTGGCTATTGGCTGGCCTGGGGTGAGCGCGACGGGGAAAGACCCGTATTCGGAGACTTTCCCACTGGTCTTTTCTGCGATGGCAATCCATCCTTCGCCAACCTCGACCACCGTGGCGTTGAAAGCTCCGCCGCGAAGCGCGTCGTCGCCTGCTTCCATGCCTTCGGGCAGGGGTGCGGCAAACATGGCAAAGACCCCGGTGCCCGGGCTGAGCAGTGATCCTTCGGCCAGAGTTCCGTAAAGCTTGGTGACTCTGGTCAACGTCCGGGCGCGTTCGGTTGCTTTATGCCAATCTTCAAGTAGCTCTGCGGAGTCCACCGTGAAGATGCCGCGTACCTCGGACCAATCGTCCATAGGTGCGGAGAGCCGGTCGAAATGCTCCCACCAGAACTGCTTTCTCTCGCGGCGATTGTAGCCAGTGGCCGCCGCGACCATGGCGATTGCCCGGTCATCGTCACTCAGTGCTTGGTTGTGCGGGAGCCCGGCCAAATATTCTTGGAGCCGTAGCTCTTCTTCGGTGGGCTCATATTCGTCGGGGACTTCGTCCAAAAGCTCTACATCAGGATGCCTTTGTGGCTGGAAGTCTACGAGCGACAAGAGCCAATCGCGCAAGCGAAGCGTCGACAGGCAATCGTATTCATTGTAGTCAGCGATTGATTCGAGAATCTGCGCTGCCTGCGCATCAGCACCGGAGGCCAGCGCAGATACATAGTGGGCATAGGCGACCACGGAAGCACCCGCATCGGTGACATCACCGGAGCGCAGATGCTCTTTCATATAAAGCGGTTCAAGCTTCTTGATTGAATACGAACGGGTGGACACCACCAACGAGTTTCGTACCGTTTCATAGAGATCAATGAGTAGATTGTCGCGGAGCCACTGGTCGACTTCGTCTTCTCCTGCAATATGAACCTGTGAGAGTTTACGTAGTGCACTTTTTTCATAGGCCGCGTAGTGGTAGATCTTCATGTTCGGGAAGCGCTGACGGCGCGCTTGCACGTACTCAATAAAGTCCAAGAAGGCTTGTCGTTCTTCGGCGCGGCTGTGTGCCCAAAAGGGGCGGAATACCGGTGCTCCAGTATCATTTTCAATGACCCCGAATAGGTATTCCAATCCCCACGAGTTATCGACGGGTTCCTGATATAGCGGGTCGCCTTCGAAGTCGAAGAATATGTCACCTTGGTCGGGGTTGGGCAGCGTCGATATCGTTTGCGACGACTTCACCCGGTAGGACACCCCCTGCTCGGTACCGTCCACCTGTCCCAAACCCAATTGCATTCTTGCCTGATCGACCGTGCGGGCCAGCGAGGTGCCTTCCTTGGCGTTCGTTGCGGCAAGCTGGTCGATAGTGAAGATTCCTTGTCGGCGAAGCTTCTCACGTTGCACCATCGACATATTGGCTACCAGCAGCACATCGCGTGTGGTGCTCACCTGCTCCGCGCAGAAATCACAACGGCCACAAATGCGTATCGTGTCCGAATCCCAGAGCACCGGGCCATTGGCTGCGGAGTGCTCACCGACCATCTTGATAAATCGTTCGCGCTGAGCGCGGAACACCGGGAGGATCTCGTCGATTCGGTGCACCGAGTGAGTACCGTCGCCAAGAACCAATGTTGTTTGTGGGTGTACGGCTATGTTTTCGGCTTGCAGTTGGTCTGCGTAGGCGGCAACTTGAAGCAATGCGGATACCCTGGCATGCCTTGCGAGTTTGGTGTCCCAAACAGCCCAGCTGCCGTCGGGCTGGCGAACCAAGAAATCGGCGAATCCGATAAAAGAGCCGTCAAAGAACGTAGCTTGGAAGATGACGTCCGCACCGCTGCGAAGCGTTTGGATGGTTTCGCGGTGCGCTGCCTGCAAGGACGCAGCATTGTGTTCGGGTCTTGTGAGGAGCTGTTTGACGCCGGTGCCGGACTGCGGGTCGTAGTCACCGTATTGCTCAATTAGTTCCGCAAGCACGTTTCGTTCGTGGACGTCTCCGAGCTCCGCGGTTCTTACAAGCATTTCGTCGGTAGCCGACTCGGTCTTTCCCCGGCGCCCGAGTTTTACATCCAGCAGGCACAACGATTGAAAATGACAGTCGACTGCGACCGCAAGGTCACTAGCCGAAAAGACGAACTGATCACCAAAGAAGAACACGGGGGCGGTGCCTTTCGCAGACTGGGTGGTTACCTAGTCAACGTAGCACTCTGCCCCGACCAATTGATGTCCGTTGCCTAGTCTTGCGAAGGCTTCGTCGCGCCGCCGACAACTAGCGAAAGAACACCCACCGCGGCGGTGACCGTGTTGACCGCTGGCCAAGCTCCGATTTTCTTTGACAATGGGTGCGATGCACCGAAAGCAGTGAGGTATGCGCCGACCAAGGCAATTGCCTTGGCTGTTCCGGCATCCTTTTTCCAGATGAAGAATGCCCCGGTACCGGCTGCTGCCAACACCACCGCGGCAAGTGGGCGCTTCTTGGTGATGCGACCCGTGGCGTATCCGCCAGTCAATCCGGTGACGGCAATGGCGGTAGAAGCTAAGCGAGACAAGGAAACCTCCAGAAAACGACAACAGTATGCTGCCGTTAATCGTATTGCTCTCACCTGTGACCATCCCCAGAAGTTGGTGCATGGTCGAAGTGGCAATTCGGGGAATGCGCTAGGGATTGAAAGAATGAGAGAAATCGACGATCGAAATGCATCTGGAGCGAACATGATTGTAGATCTCAATGGAGCTTGGGCTCGGCTATGGGAATCGCAACCTGTTGATCTCGTCTCCGGGCAATGGACAATCCTATTAGTCCTTGTCCTTGGGCTGGTACTTCCACGCCCGGTATGGCGAATTACCGGAATGTATTCCACTCTGGTCCATGAGCTAGGACATGTAATCAGTGCGCTGTTCACCGGGCGCTTCGTCACTGGGCTCCGCCTCGGCTGGGACCACTCCGGCGAAGTTGTCAGCCGTGGTCGGGGAAAGGTCTCGATCATTATTTCTGGGATCTTTGGCTATCCCGCGCCACTTCTAGTCTCGGCTGCATTATTGTGGGCCACTGCCGCCGGCTATGCCGGCAGAGCCTTGGGCATATACGCGTTGTTCTTTGTGCTTGCCTTAGTTTTCGTGCGTAACTGGCCAGCATTTGTCGTGTGCAGCGCGAGCGCTTTGGTCGCTCTCGGAGTCGTTTTCTTTGCACCGTCCAGTGCTTACATATATTTGGCCTTGCTCCTTGGCGGATTCCTGCTTTGCTCGGGAATCCGTGATTACCTCAAGGTCTTGGCAGTTCATACTTGGCGGCGCCGTGACATTGAGCAATCCGATGCTTACCTGATTGCCCGCGCCACCGGGACCTTTGCCACGCTTTGGCTGTTGGTCATCATGGCGTTGGGCGGAGCCGGCATATTCTTAGGAGTTCAGAGTCTTCTTCGGCTGTTTTAGCTTTTTAGTCGCACGGCTACGCGACACCAGCCAAGCCGTGGCAGCCGCAATGCCAACCGGCAGCCACTTTGTTTTGCGCTTGGTCCGTCCGGCCGGGTCAATTTCCATATCTTGTAATGGATCTCCGCCATGATTGATGCGAATCTCCTGGGCTCGGACTAAGTCCTTGTAAACCGCAAGTTGTTCGCGAGCCACCATGGTGTTGTCGCGCAAGGGAAGATGCACCTCAGCTGCTGAGGCAAGGCCGGTTCGTAGTTGGCGCAGACGGGTAAATTCAATGTCTACCAATGCCCCGATAATGAGTGCGATATTGCTGATCCAGCAGGCCAGAACGAGAACAATGACGCCGCCAATCGCTCCGTATGTGGCCGAGTAGCTTGCAAATTTTGCGAGGTAGACGGTGAATCCCACTGCGGAAAGGCCAAGAACTATCAGAGCCGTAAATGTTCCTGGGGAAAACCAATGGAACTTTACGCGTCTAACGTTCGGGGTGAAGTGGTACAACAAGGCAAGAACCAGCAGGATCATCACAAATAGGGCTGGCGGTTTGGCGATGTTCAGCAGCAGCACGAAGCTGTCGCCGAGTCCGAAAAGATTTCCCATGGCCCGTGCGATCGAACCGGACGTTACCAGCAGTGCCAAAGAAATCACGGCCACGACCATGATCAGCACGGTGATGGCAAACATTTGCGGGCGTCTCTTCCATTGTGGACGACCTTCGCGTACACCGAAAAGCCGGTTCATTTGCCGGCTGAATGCGGTCACGTATCCGGAGGTGCTCCACAGGGCACCGAGGGAACCAATCAAAATGGCCCAAAATGTGCCCTTGGCTGAGCTCGCGAGGCCGGTGAGTAGCTGCTCAGCGGTTTCGACTAGTTGCTGGGCGTCGCCGGTTTGCTGTCCGCTAGCAGCGAGGCTTTGGCGAATCAGATCCATAATCCATTGAGTGCTACTTTCGCTTGCTCCAACCAGCGAAAGCAAAGAGATCAGTGCCAGCAGTCCGGGGAACATCGCTAGAACCATATAGTAGGAAAGGGAAGCGGCTCCGTCTAGCCCGTCGATTCGGAAGAATTCTCGCATCGCCCGGGGATAGCAGCTCAAGGCCTCCCTGACTCGTTCCTTGGTCAGTCGGTCGCTAAATGCCATCGGGTTCCCTTATCTGCCGTTTTGCAGAAACACTACTTGTTATTCCGAGTCCCACACTACCTAAATACCGTGCGGTGAGGCGGCAGTTAGAAGTGGATCGAAGTTTCCCAATCAGCGGCTCGGGAGGCAAGGAGGTGGCGAACGGTGAGGAAACAAACTTTCTCGTTAGTGCACCATCGGGCAGTGAACCTAGGTGGAGGACACAGCGAGAAAACGGTGGAAGCTGTATCACAAAAGCACAAGCAAGATCCACTTAGAAAAGATAACAACTTCGGCGGTGGATTCGAAGAAATCGCCCAAAAAAGGGATCGTCGAAAAAATTTCTTTGGCCGTTTTGACCTGTATTTACAGGGTTTCTGAAAGAATCCTGAGTTGCGTAGGGTGCGGGGTCGTGCGCTATGGTCATTTATAACGTTTCGATAACACTCGCAGTGTTATGGGGAAACACCTACTGCCGGGACTTCCAAACCGCTCACCAGGGCAGTACTTCAAAAAAAGTCGAAATGCGACGCAGAGCGGTGCACAGGGATGGCCTAGGAAGGCCTGAGCGTGGAAGGGCACTGGAGAGTCATGATCCAGCAGAAGACCAAAAACATCATTCGTCGCGGTGGAGCCACCTTGGCCGCCGTAGCAGTAGCAAGCACCGCAGTCGTCGCCTCGACCGTGCCGGCTTCCGCGGCTAGCAGCTGGGACAAGCTTGCACAGTGTGAATCCGGTGGCAACTGGTCCATCAACACCGGCAACGGTTACTACGGTGGCTTGCAGTTCTCGCTTCAGACTTGGAAGGCATTCGGCGGCAGTGGCATGCCTAACCAGGCTTCGAAGGCCGAGCAGATTCGTATCGCCACCAAGGTCCAGGCCGGACAGGGTTGGGGTGCGTGGCCAGCTTGCTCGGCGAAGCTTGGGCTGAGCGGCACGCCATCGGGCAACTCGGCTCCGGAAGCTCCAAAGAAGCAGGCTCCAAAGCAGCAGGCAGCGCCAAAGCAGCAGGCAGCGCCTAAGCAGCAGACCACCAAGAAGGCTGCGCCTTCGCAGTCGTTGGAGCGCACCGGTAGCTCCAAGAAGGTCACGCAGCCAAGCGCTGGCAAGCACGTTGAAGCGGCACCTCAGGCACCAGTTTTCAACATCAAGGTTACCGACTCGGGCAAGGACTACACCGTAAAGTCCGGCGATACTCTTGCGAAGATTGCTGACAGCTTGGGCGTCAAGGACTGGCGTGGATTGTTCGTGCTGAACGACGATCAGTTGAATGACCCAGATCTGATCATGGTTGGTCAGACCCTGAACGTACCAGCGAACTAATTTCGCTTTTGGTCTTGAGCTCGTGCCATTACCCAGCTGGGTAATGGCACGAGCTCAAGGTGTTTAACCCTGCGTCTGCAGGGCAGGCACCGCGGTATCCGCAGCATTTGCCTGTGATTGAGCGCAATGGCACGCTAGCCACATGCCTAAAAGTCAGTTCACGCGGGGATGAGTACCTCCCAGCTCCGAGATGTGCCTTCACTCGATGCCGAATTTGCCCAGTGTGGGCTGCTTCCAGCTCTGCGTGCAAAGAACTGGAGTGGGCCCCGGCGGTGGTGGGGTGGGCCTTTGGACGTTGAGGGGCTAACGATTGCCTCCACCGAATTATGTGCCGCGGCGGTTAATCAGCTGACCGGCAGCCAAGATTTGTTCACCATCGATGCTCGCAGGGCTGCCGCCGCCTTTGCTTCCACGAAACACTTGCGCATCGCTGGGCAACGAAGAGATGCGTTCGATGCCTGTTCTGGGTTCTATCAAACGAGCGACGGCTGGATACGCACGCACGCGAATTATCCGCATCACCGTCGCGCCCTGCTCCAAGCCTTGAGGATTGACCGCCCCGAACGGCTCGCTGAGTCTCTTCTGATGGTTGAAGCCGGCGACGTCGTCGAACTGATCACCGCCTGCGGAGGGATCGCGGCAGAGGTTCGAACGCGCGCGCAATGGCAAGCTACGGCAATGGGGCAAGCGGCTGCCGCCGGACCTTGGGTCGAGTTCGCGATGAGCGAGGTGTCGCAGGGCCGATTGTGGAAATATTCTCAAGACTTAATCAAGCCGCTTCGAGGGCTACGCGTCCTGGACTTCACCCGGGTCATAGCGGGACCCACTTCCTCGCGTACCCTAGCGATGTTGGGTGCCGACGTCCTACGTGTCGATCCTCCGCAAATGCCCGAACTGCAGGGCCAGTACATAGAAACCGGATTCGGAAAGCGAAGCACGGAAATTGACCTGCGCGATCTGCGGCAGGCAAACACCGTGCATGAGCTGTTGAGCGAAGCAGACGTGGTTTTACTCGGGTACCGTCCCGGTGCTTTAGCGGCGCACGAATTGCGGACTCAGCAGCTACGCGAACGCTATCCGAATCTAATCATCGTCGAGTTGTGCGCATGGGGTGACACCGGCCCCTACGCAAAGCGTCGTGGCTTCGACAGCATCGTACAAGCCGCATGCGGTATCGCGGATATCTACCGGGACGCCGAGGGCAGACCGGGCGCATTGCCGGTGCAGGCGCTGGATCATGCAACCGGATACGGGATGGCTGCGGCCGTGGTGTCCTTGGCGGCTGCGCGAAGAACCCAGGGAATGACCGGCCACGCGAGATTCTCGCTGGTTCGCACGGCTACGGCACTGCTGGAGCAGCCCTTGCCAACTGCGGACATTGAACCGCTGGGTCAACCCGCAGTGCGCAAGATCAACAGTACGTTCGGAGAACTGACCTATGCCCCGCCAGCTCTATCGTGTGGAGGCCTGGCACTTGATTATGCAGGGCCGCCGGCTCCCTACGGCACAGATGAGCCCGTCTGGCGCTAATCGAAGGATTTCAGCCCGCCAAGCGCAGCAGGTGCTCGGCATGTGCCGCAGCCCGGTCTTTGAAGGCGGCCGAAATTTCCACGAACCGCTCCCGGCTTGCTTGGCCAGGCCAGTTATCGGGGAGCATCTGTTCGGGGAGACCCGGATCAAGGTACGGGATGGCTCGCCACGCATCAATGAGCACGACATAGCCGAGATAGGCATCTTCAGCGTCTATCGACGTCGCGTCGAGTCCCGCCGTGGCAGCAAGAAAAGAGCGGTGGAGTTTGGCCAATTTGTCCAAGTCCCACCACTGTGCGGAGGCTTCACGGGCCGATCCCGGGTGGTCGAATGTCTCCGAAATGAAAAGCGTGGCGTAGTTCCTCGCGTCCAAGGCTCCCAGGACTTCCAAGACCTCGGATTGCAAATATTCGGGGAAGATCCACAGGCCAGCCGAGACGAGGCCTCCACCTAACTGGACGAAATGTTTGCGCAGCTGATGCCGGGTGGCGCGCAGGGCTTCCGGCAAGGAAAAAGCGACAAGGACCCAACGATCGGAATGTTCCATGCAACGCGGAGTGAAAATACGCCTATTGCCGCGGGCAAACATCGCCATAGCGGGCGTGGTCACCGAAAGTGCCGCAGGCCCCGCGGTTTCCAATACACCGCGGTCGATGAGCCGCGAAACAGCGGTCTGTGCTGCGGGAGTCGACACCCCTGCCGCTCGAGCCATCTCAATGATTCGGGGACGTGGAACCGGCGTTGTCTCATGGCGCAGGTAGAGGCCGGCAATGGTGCGTACCACCGACGCCGCGCTACCGGTCCTAGACTCGAAATCATCAAGGGCGAATGCGGCAAGGGGGCTAGTCGGAGCCAATTTCTGTACGCACCGCAAAGAGCTCGGGGAAGAAGGTCAGGTCCAGTGCGCGTTTCAGGAAGCTGACGCCTGATGAGCCGCCGGTCCCGGATTTGAAGCCGATGGTTCGTTGCACCACGCGCAAGTGGCGGAAGCGCCAAGCTTGGAAATTGTCTTCCAGATCCACTAGGTCTTCACAGGCCTGGTAGAGATTCCACACGGTATCTTCGGACTCGTAGATTTCCTTGAAGATTGGCACTAGCGACGCTTGGAATTCCCAGGGCTTGGTGACATCGCGTTCGAGGATTTCTGAGGAGATCTGGTAGCCCTTGCGCGAAAGCGCAGCGAGGAAGGCGTCGTAAAGTGTTGGTTCGTGCAGTAGCTCGGTGAGCGTTTCGTGTGCCTTCGGGTCTGATTCGTGCACCTTGAGCATGCCTTCGTGCTTGTTGCCGAGGATAAACTCCACCGCACGGTATTGGAATGACTGAAAACCCGAGGATGAGCCGAGGAAACCACGGAACTGCGCGTATTCGCGTGGTGTGAGCGTTGCGAGAACAGACCACTGCTCGGTGAGGGTTTTCTGGATATGTTTCACACGAGCGAGGCATTTCAGGGCCTTGCCGAGGTCGTCCGAGTCGATCAGCCGGCGAGCTTCGAGCAGTTCATGCAGCATCAGCTTCAGCCAGAGTTCGCTGGTCTGGTGCTGAATAATGAACAGCATTTCGTCGTGATGCTCTGGGACGCTGACCGGGTGCTGGGCCGAAAGGACGCGTTCCAAATCCAGGTAGCTTCCGTACGACATGGCATTTCGGAAATCGGTGCGAACGCCGGACTCGATGTCGCGCTGATTCTTGGACTCTGCATGGTCATTGCTCATAAAGATCATCGTATCAATATCTTTGCGACCGTCACAATAATGAAAACAAGTTCCCAAGATGAGCTGCAGGGGCATTCGCGCCGGGGCGGGAATAGAATCAACCGCCCGCCCGTTATTACATGCATACGCATATAAAATTTGGATTCAGGATGGGAATAATGAGCAAATCAATCGTGGTCATCTCCGGCGGACTGGGCAACCCTTCGAGCACCTCGCTGCTCGGGCGCCAGATCGGTGAAAGCGTCGCAGCGGAACTGGCCGGTGCAGGAGTCCAAGCCGACGTACTCAACGTAGAATTGCGTGAATTTGCGCAGGACATCGTGAATAACATGCTTACCGGGTTCGCTCCACCTGCGCTGCAGGAAGTCGTGGATGCGGTTGTGAATTCCGACGTACTGGTGGCTGTCACTCCGGTCTTTTCGGCCTCGATTTCGGGACTGTTCAAATCCTTTATCGACATCCTGGATCCGAGGTCGCTGGACGGAAAGCCGGTAGTTTTGGCTGCAACTGCCGGCTCGCAGCGCCATCAACTTGCCGTGGACTACGCCATGCGACCGATCTTCTCCTACCTGCGTACGCAGATCATGCCTACTACCGTTTTTGCCGCTTCGGAAGATTTTGGCGGCGAGGGCCTTGCCGGGACCCTGGCCGAACGCACCCGGCGGGTGGCTCGCGAGGTCATTGTGGCCCTTGCCGCGGATGGAGGAAACCTCCAAGCCGATACCGATCTGGCGGATACGCGCTCGATTGCTCCATCGGTCAGCGACACGGCAAACCCCAACGACCCGCTAACCACACTTCCGTTCGAAGCCCTACTGGCGAACATCCAGGGGAGCAAAAGCTGATCCACGATCTAGCCGTTGCCTCCGGACGTTGCGGGCGGCGGATGTTAGTACGATGTGCCAGAAGCCTTGAAGCTCGATAGCATATTTACTTGTGAGCTATGTCATCCACAAAGCCCATGTAGATTTAATTCGAATGCGAAAGGTGTAGCCGTCGATGCTATCCGAGGAAATTATCACGGCGATTGCCGATGAACTTGTCGAGGCAGGCGCTACCCGTACGCCCGTGCCGCTCCTGACCGCACGCTACCCGGAAATGACCGTCGAGGACTCCTACCGGGTGCAAAACCTGTGGCGCCAGCGCAGCGAAGCCAACGGCCGTGTCTTGGCAGGCAGGAAGATCGGCTTGACCTCGCGCGCCATGCAGATGGCGACCGGAATCACCGAACCTGACTACGGCATCATTTTCGAAGATATGGTGCTGGACACCGGGTGCACCTTCAACTGGGATCAATACACGTTCCCACGAGTGGAGATGGAACTCGCTTTTAAACTGAAGAAAGATATCGAAGGCCCAAACGCGAATATTTTTGACGTGCTGGAGGCCACCGAATATGTGATTCCGGCCCTGGAGATCCTAGACTCCCGCATTGAGATGAAGGGCCGCAGCATCGTCGACACCATTAGCGACAACGCCGCGATGGGTGCCATGGTCATCGGTGGCACACCGATGAAGCCGGATGCCATCGACCTGCGTTGGGTCTCGGGCATCCTGTTCAAGAACCAGACCATCGAAGAGACCGGGGTCGCAGCGGGCGTGCTAAACCACCCGGCCGCTGGAGTGTACTGGTTGGCGAATAAAATCGCTCCGCACGGGGACAAGCTCAACGCCGGGGAGATCATCCTGGCCGGCTCATTCACCCGTCCCATGCCGGTGGACAAGGGCGACACGGTCTTTGCGGACTACGGACCGATGGGAACCGTGACATGTCATTTCGAGTAGAACCCGACCCGTCGCTCAAGGACGCGCTGCGCGAGGCAGACCATGCGCTCACCGGCATCTGGGTCTGCTCCGCCTCGGCGCTCAACGCAGAGATCTGCGCGGGCGCAGGCTTTGACTGGCTATTCATCGATGCCGAGCATTCACCCAATGACCTGCAGAACATCTTGGCGCAGCTCCAAGCGGTGCGCGGCTATTCCACCATCCCGGTAGTGCGCCCGCCGGTCAACGACCCGGTCGTTATCAAGCAGTTCTTGGATCTGGGCGTGCAGTCGCTGATCATTCCGATGGTCAACGATGCCCAGCAAGCGGCTAGCGCGGTCGCCGCATGCAACTATCCGCCGCTTGGCGTGCGCGGTGTCGGCTCGGCGCTGGCGCGATCGGCGCGCTGGAACCGAATTCCCGACTACCTTAATCGTGCAGGCGATACGATCACCGTGATGGTGCAGATCGAGTCGGCTGAGGCGGTGTCAAACGTCGCCCAGATCGTTGGCACCGAAGGTGTCGATGGGATCTTTATCGGCCCCTCGGATCTGGCAGCATCAATGGGCGTGATCGGTCAGCAAGGCCACCCGGATGTGGTCTCCGGCGTGCTGCAGTCCATCGAGGCGGCAAAAGCCGCCGGCAAATATGCCGGAGTGAATGCCTTCGATCAGGCAACTGCGCGAAAGTACATCGAAGCCGGCGCCGATTATGTGGGTGTCGGTGCCGACGTTGCCTTGCTTGCCCGGGCCACGGAGGCATTGGCCGCGAGCTTTAAGGACGATGGACAGGCAGCTGCTCCGGCAAGTTACTAGCTTCCGGTCCGATGACCTGATGGGTTGCCGTTGCGCGTCGCTTCTCGGTGGGCGGCGGCAATGGTGGCACCATTGAAGATGATGAGCCGCGAAAAGAAACCCATGAAAGCCGTGATGCTGCGCTTGCGCAACGGATGGCCAATGCCCCTTGCCCTGCAGGGTGTGTTCGAGATTGTGCAATCTGTCGTGTTCTGCATGGCGCTGCTGATCGTGCCCCTGGTTGCGGTGTATTTCAGCGGTGGGTTCCTCGAAGAATCCTTTGAAACGATCCTGCAATTTGGCGGCCTGCTGTGGCTATTGATTCACGGGGTTCCGCTAGAAGTCATGAACCTCGGACCGGAGGCAGATCCCAGCTCGGCCTCCGGGTGGTTGACACTTTTGCCCTTGGGCTTGAGCTTGCTGCCATTCATTTTCTGCTGGCGCGCAGGGCGGCGAATCGCGAGGGCCTCATACACCGACCAGTTGTGGCAAGGCCTTGCAGGGGCATTCATTACCTATGGTGCCATCGGCACCGGCATGGCCTTCCTGGCGAGTAACGCATACGCGAGGGCAGACGTCGTGCCGGCGACCTTTATCCCGCTGATCATCGCCTTCATCGGACTGATCTTTGGCGCACGCCGGGAAGCCGGTACCTGGGGCAGGCTCATCGGCGTCGACGTTGCGGCACATATATCGCGTGTCTCGCCACATCGGCGTTGGGCCGGATCCTATGTATGGCACGTCATCGTGGCCGGTTTCATCGGATATATGGCCGCCGTAGCTATTTCCGGCATCTTGATGAGTGTGACCGTGGGATTGCACTGGGCCGATGTAGCAAATATTTACCAGGAGCTGCGTCCGGGCCCCATCGGTTCCTTTGCGCTGACCCTGCTGCAGCTGGGGCTGATCCCGAATGCGGTATTTTGGGTGCTGTCTTGGATTAGCGGTGGCGGTTTTAGCATCGGCGCCGGAAGCACGCTTTCAACGTTGGAAACCACCGTGGGTCCGCTGCCGTCCATGCCGCTCTTCGCGGCATTGCCCTCGGGCGAAGCGGGAAATCAATGGCTATTTCTCTTGCTCCCGGTAGTTGCCGGAATCGTTGCTGGCTGGTACTTCCTTCGTGTGGGAGAAAACCATCTGGAAGATTGGTTTGCCCGCCGCATCCCTTTTACAATTCTCTCCCTTGGCCTGTCCACCATGTGCCTTTCAATCTTCACCGGAATAGTCGCCGGTCTCGTGAGCTTGAGCGGTTCATGGTTATCTTCGGGTTCCTTGGCCGTTGGCCGGCTGACCGAGTTGGGCCCGCATATGTGGATCACCGCCGGCGCGTTGGCGCTGCAAATTGGTTTGGGTACCGCGATCGGCTATCTGGTTGCTCCCTTGTTCGAAACTGATCCCGTACTAGAAGGATAGAAAACCCCGGCAACCTCAGGTTCGCATTCAATTCAGCGAAGGGCAACCGGCCTCCGAGTTGGTTGGGCCTTGTAGCCAGCGGGGCGAGAGGCGCAGAAAAGCATGCGATCTTTTTGCACAGCGCTGCGGTGGTGGCGCACCCGCGTATGGACCGAATCAACTGTCGAGCACTTTGGCGTTTCAGCGTAGATCATTGCATCTGAGATTCCAAGGTGTTCGTTTTTGCTTTAATCCAATGGCCGTATCGTCAGCGAATCACCATTCGGGCGGGGAAGCTGGAAATCGCCCAGTTCCTGAGAAGTCTCTGAAGTCATGACAAGCAAGACGGCCGAATCATTGCTGAGGATTTCCACCGCAGGACGAAGGTCGGTGTGATTATTGGGTACTAGCTTGTTGATCGTCTCGGTGGCGGTTTGCTCTGAAATATCCGGTGGCAACAGGAATGTCACCACGTCGAAACTCGACTCGCCGCCGGTTACCGCTAGCAGGATACCGTTCTCGGCCACATGCTCGACCGGTGGACAGGTTGAGGCGGCGACTTCGGGTTCCATGCCTTGCTCTTTTGGTGCGGCCACGGTGATCAAGCAGAGCTCGCCGTTGACGCCTTCGGCCACAAAATGGTCGCCATAACTCGACTGCGCCAACATCCTCAGCGCTTCGGCGGTGTAGGCCTCGGAAGTCTCGAAACCCTCCGGTAGCCGGTCTGCGTCTCCAGCTTCTTCGCTCAACACCGGCATTAGTTCGGTTGCGTCCGGAACCGGGGCGGTAGTTTCTTCGGACGCGGTATCGGCACTGCAGGCCGAAAGCATGAACAGCCCGAGGAGAGCCAAGACCAATACCTTGCCGGCGTGATGATTCTTCATACTCTTGCGGTCCTTGAACTGTGAGGATTTGGCGTGCTTATCAAGCAGTCTAATCAAGGAGATCCGCGGGGCAAAAAACGGTTGAAATAAATAACTCCTAGTAGTCCGCTAGGCTTTCAAATCCCAAATGTGGTGCAGTACATCGTGCCAAGCGTACTGGTTCAAAGTAGCTACGGTGAAGGCTGCGCCATTGGAGCGCAGCCCCTTGCGGCCATAGTCGGAGCTGTCGATGCGGGCCAGCTTGTTGCTATAGAGCGAGGCTGCGGCTCGCAACCGTGCTGCTGCCTCGTCGACTTCGAGCTGGTTGTAGTTGCCCTTTTCGGCGGCCTGGTCCTGGTCCCAGCTGGGGAAGGTCGGATCATCCTGAGTGGTCATAAGCTCCAAACGGCGAGTCATCGTCACCAGCATCTCGGCTACATGAAGCACATATTCTTGATCGCTCCAACGCGTCGGGCTGGTGCGCTCTTGCGCCTGCGGGCGGCGCAATGCGAGCAGGTAGCGGTCGACGAGCTGGGGGAGCTGTTCGATAACATCGGCTGGAGACACGTTCCTCACGTCGTGATGGCATTCGGTGCAGACGGATTCTAGGACGAAGGTCCAATTCTTGTCATCCGGAATGATCTCGGTCATGGCATGCTCCTTTTCTGGTTGCGCTTCTGCCCAGTCTAGGCTGTGCAGCGCAGCTATTGTGAGCGCCGTTACTTCACCTGCCGGCGGCGGCGATAACCGCACGCCAAAGGAACCGTAGAATAGCCTGTATGCGCATTGTTGTACTTGTTTCCGGAACCGGTTCGAACCTTCAATCGGTCATTGACGCCGTGGCAACTGGCGAATTGCCTCATGTAGAGATCGCCGCAGTCGGTGCGGACAAGCACGGCACCTACGGCGTTGAGCGTTCGGCGGCCGCCGGCATCGAAACCTTCGTGGTCAATTTCAAGGACTACGCCGACCGCGGGCAGTGGAATCATGAGCTCACCGAAAAGTGCCTGTCCTACCGGCCCGACTACGTGGTTTCCTCCGGATTCATGCGCATTGTCGGCGAGGAATTCATCGATGCTTTCGACGGCACGTACATCAACACTCACCCGGCCTTGCTGCCTTCCTTCCCGGGAGCCCACGGCGTGCGGGACGCCTTGGCCTATGGGGTCAAGGTCACCGGCTGCACGGTGCACATCGCCGACGCCGGGGTAGACACCGGCCCGATCCTACGTCAAGAAGCCGTGGCAGTGCGCGACGAGGATACCGAAGACACCTTGCACGAACGCATCAAGCTGGTCGAACGCCGCTTGCTGATCGATACCTTGGCGGATCTGGCAACGGGCAAGTAGCCAGCAACGGCACAAAGTAGACTGGATGGCGACATGACTGAACATCCACACCCGGCAGAGCCCACCGGCGACGACGCCCACTTTACCGAAGCCGAACTCGAAACCGCCCTGAAGGTCTTGGGCATGGTGCACCGGCTTCCCAGCGAGGATGAGCGGCATATCGCCGTCCGCCGTGCCACCAGCAACATGTTCAAGGCCGCCAAACGCCACCGCAAATCCCAGAAGCGCGCCGAAATCACCGCGGCAGACCGGGCGGTCATCGAACGCACCGCCACCGGCTCGCCACATCGCTTGGATGACGAAACCCTGGGTCTGGATCTGAGTTCCTCCGCCGCGGAGCAAAGCGCAGGTGAATACCTGCGCCCGCGCGGCTGCTACATCTGCAAGCAGCGCTACACCACGGTCGATGCCTTCCACCATTACCTCTGCCCCGCCTGTGCCGCGCAGGGCCGCGAACGCCGGGACGCCCGCGCAGACCTCAGCGGAAGACGCGCACTGCTCACCGGTGGCCGGGCAAAAATCGGGATGCATATCGCGCTGCGCCTGCTGCGCGACGGCGCCCACACCACCATCACCACGCGTTTCCCACGCGACGCGGTCCGGCGTTTCGCCGCGATCGAAGACTCGGCAGACTGGATGCACCGGCTGCGCATCGTCGGAATCGACCTGCGTGACCCCGCTCAGGTGATCTCGCTGGCCGACCGCGTCGCCGCCGAAGGTCCGCTTGACATCCTGATCAATAACGCGGCCCAGACGGTGCGGCGCACCACCAATTCCTACCAGCACCTGATCGAAGCCGAGCATCAGCAACTTCCGGCTGAGCTAGAATTCGTGCGCGGCGGACCGGAACTGTGGGGCGAGGCCAATCCGCCGGCAGAACACCCCAAGGCGCTGGCCAGCGCGTTCCGGCTCGAAGATTCAGCCCTGCTGGCACCGGCAGCCCACGCGCAATACGATGCGCAGGCGCTCGCCGAACTAGCGATGACCGCGGGTTCGGCCACCCTCGAAAAAATTGCCACCGGCACCGCGATCGACGCCGGCGGGCTGGTGCCCGACGTGGTCACCGAAAACTCCTGGACGCAGATCCTGGGGGACGTCGACGCGCTGGAAATGCTCGAGGTGCAGCTGTGCAACGTCACCGCGCCGTTCCTGCTGGCCTCGCGGCTGCGCCCGGCGTTGGCCGCGAGCGACGCGCACCGCAAGTACATCGTGAACGTCTCGGCCATGGAGGGCCAGTTCTCCCGCCGCTACAAGGGCGCCGGGCACCCGCACACCAATATGGCCAAGGCCTCGCTGAACATGCTCACGCGCACCAGCGCCGAGGAAATGCTGGTCACCGACCGGATCCTGATGTCCGCGGTGGACACCGGATGGATCACCGACGAGCGCCCGCATGACTCCAAGGTCCGCATGGTCGCCGAGGGCTGGCACGCGCCGCTGGACCTGATCGACGGGGCGGCCCGGGTCTACCAGCCGATCGTCGACGGGGAACGCGGCATCGACCTCTACGGCTGCTTCCTCAAGGACTACGAGCCCTCCCCCTGGTAGGCCACCGGCCACATCCCGGGCTGAGCGAGGCTCGTACCGGGAGCGGCTAGATTCTTGCCCGCCACGCTGGCCGGGCGCCAACCGGATGGCAGGATCACGGGCTGCCGGCGGTGGACCGCCAGCAGCTAGCTTGACTGCGGCGCGGGATGCGCAGGCAATTGCAGCTCGGCGAGAACTTTCGAATCGACGTCGCGCAACTGAATCGAGGAAATTTCGTCCAGCTGCACGGGGACGGCACCGGTCATCTGGGTCTTGCCCGTTTTCGTGGCGCTCCAAGCGCCAGCCTGGTCCACCGCGCCGGTGGAATCGACCACCCAGAGCGACAGCGTGCCCTGAGTGGGAAGTCCGCTACCTTCGAATCGGAGTTCGGTGCCCCAGGCCTTTGCATTCAGCCCCAGACCGACCTGTTGCCCGGTGAGGCCAACAACCTCATAGGTGGCATCCGGCGCCGGGGCTGGGCGCACTACCGGGGCCAGGAAGACCCCGGCGGCCACCGAAGCTGCGACCGCGACCGCGAGCGCCGACCGTTGAATCAGGCGCCGCGAGCGCCGCCGGGCACGCAAGGAGTCCAGCAAATCAACCTCGGCCCTCAGCTCTGGTTCTGTGGGGCGCGGCTCCAGCAAGGTCCGCGCAGTGCCCGCGTCCACCGAACCTAAACGCCCGGCCACGGGAGCGAAGACAGCCAATTCCTGCCGGCATTCCAAGCATCCGGACAGGTGCAGTTCGAAGGCAGCCTGCTCATCAGGGCTCAGCCCGCCGAGCACATGCGCTCCAAGATCAATGTGCTCGTTCACTGCCCAACCCCAATCTCCTCCAAGATCCCGCGCAGGGAACGCATCGCGTAGTAGGCCCGCGATTTCACCGTACCCTCCGGGATGCCAAGATCCCGTGCTGCCTGCGCCACCGTGGAACCGAAATAATGCAGATGCAAAACTACCTTGCGGTGTTCGAAGCTCAAGCGCATGAGCGCTTCCTCCATCAGTATCCGGTCCAAGGCCTCGGATATTTCTCGCGAGGTGTCGCCGGCCTCCGGATCGGTTTCGCCCAAGGGCAGGGCCGAAATTCGGGCAGCCGCCCGGCGGTGCCGATCGATAATCACATTGCGCGCCGTCGCAAACAGATAACTGCGTAGCGAGCCGGTCAATACCGGCGCAGCCTTCCAAACTTTTAGCACGGTCTCCTGCACCACATCTTCGGCCTCGTCCCGATTGTCCGCGACACGCAAGGCAAAGCGCCGCAGCGCCTCTCCATGCTCGCGGTAGATGTCGGAGACTACCTGTGCGTCTAATGGCACCTTCGCTCCAGTCGGTCGTCGTGAGGGCAAAGCTTCACCCACTAAGACGCGCCGGTACGGAAAATGGTTCATTCACATTCCAAGTATGCGCAGAAAAAATTGCAAAAACATGAACCAGAACACATTTCTCTGCGTCTTAGACATTGAGGGCAGTCTGCGGGCAACTCTGCTCAATGGCCTCGCGTGGATTCGGTCTTGGCCGGGGCCAGACCGCTCAGCCCGTCCGATGAAAGGAATGCATCATGAATACGATCAGCCGCAGGAAATTTGCTGCTCCCGCCGCGGTGTTATTTGGCGCGGCCTTGCTGCTTGCCGGTTGCGGTGGCGGCGCGGGCAGCGGCGACGACAGCGGTGGCGGCATGTACGGCGGGCCGAAGAGCACCTCCGAAGCGCCGATGGACACCGCCGCGGGCGTTGACTTGGGCGTTGCTTCCACGAGTTTGGGTGATGTCGTGGTGGACGCGAACGGCATGACCCTGTACTACTTCACCAACGACACGGCCGGCACCACGACCAGCGCCTGCACCGGCGAGTGCCTGGCCAATTGGCCAATCGCCACAACCACCAGCGACACCCCGACCCTGGAAGGAGTCACCGGCGAAGTTGGAACTATCACCAGCCCCGAGGGCGAAATGCATCTGACGCTCAACGGAATGCCGCTGTACACCTTCATCAATGACAGCAAAGCGGGTGATGTTGCCGGCCAAGGGGTTAACGAAGTCTGGTACGCGGTCGCACCCGACGGGACGATGATCCAGTAGCGGCGCCGGATACTGCGGTCGCCTCACGGAGCGGCAAGGGGCGCCTGGTCCATACGAGTCAGCGCGTGGACCAGACGCCCCTTGCCTGTCGCCGGCTAGCTGGCCAAGCCGAAGCGAACCGTGCGCACCTCGAAGGCACCCAAGGCCAGGCGCACCTCAGCGTCTGCCACCTCGGTGCCGTTCTCGGGGAGCGCATCTTCCAGCAGGCTCACGGTACTCGCCGCCGCGATTTTTGCGTTGATTTTCAAGCTGCCGCGCGCCCGCCGTCCCAGCGACTCGTAGACCCGAACCACCAGGTCGCCGGAGCGATCGGAGGCAAGCTTCACGCTGGAAACCACCAGGCCTTCGCCGTCGAGGGTGACCAGCGGAGCCACCGGCGTGGCACCCTGGATGACCCGCGCGGCGCTGTTCAGCAAGGCTCCTGCCTCGGTCGCCGAGGCGATATCCGCGCCGATGACCAAACCGTAGCGGTGGGTCTGGCGCCCCTGGTCGGTTTCCGGGTCCGGGAATCGCGGAGCGCGCAAGAGCGACAAGCGCAAGGTGGTGGAGATGCCGGCCTCGGTGGAGTCGCGGGTGACATCGAAGCCATAGATGGAATCGTTGATCAGTGCCGCACCGAAGCCGGGCTCCTGCGCGAGCACGAAGCGGTGCATGGAGGTTTCAAACTTCGCAGCCTCCCAACTGGTGTTCACATGGGTGACTCGTTGGTGGTAGCCGAACTGCGTCTCGGCGATCGTATGCTCCGCACGAATATCCAGCGGGAAGGAGACCTTGAGGAACTTCTCCGCCTCATGCCACTCGGTGCTCTGCTTGATCTGCAGGGTCCGTGAGCCAGGCGCCAGAACGAGCTGTTGTTCGATCTTGGAATTCGAGAAGCTGCGCAGAATTGTCAGCTTCACGCTTCCATCCGCTTCGCGGGAAAGCTCCATCGAGTCCACCGCGCGCAAGTCGGTGACCTGATTGCGGTAGTACTTGTCCACGTCCCAGGCATCCCACATATTCGGGAAGTCCTGATGCAGCTGCAGCAGGTTCGCCACCTGCCCCGGAGCGATGGCATCCCGGCCGGTAGCCACATCGATTGCGGAGCTCACCAGACCCTCGGCGGTGACGAAAATCCGCACCAGAGCGTTCTCCAGCAGGTATCCGCCCTCATGCTCGGCGACCTGCACCGCCTCGTGTTCGGCTGCGCAAATTTCGCCGGCGGCCCCGAAGGGTATGCCCGCACGGGCAAAGGCTGCGCCGTTGAAGGTCAGCGATGTCGTGCCGGTTCCGGCGAGCGTTTGCTGCGCTGCACCAATGAGCGCTTCTGCTTCCTCGATGACCTGCGCGTACCGGGCCACCACCTCGCGGTGCACCCAGGCGATCGAGGTGCCCGGGAGGATGTCGTGGAACTGGTGCAGCAATACCGTCTGCCAGAGCGCGTCGATCCGCTCGTAGGGGTATTCGGCGCCGGCATAGATGGTGGCGGTGGCCGCCCATAGTTCGGCTTCGACCAGCAGCTGCTCGGTGCGCCGGTTCCCCTGTTTGGTCTGGTGCTGGCTGGTGAGCGTGGCACGGTGAAGCTCAAGATAGAGTTCGCCCACCCAAACCGGAGGGCTTGGCAACTCTTGCTGGGCGCGGTCAAAGAAGTCGTTGGGATGTTCCCACTTCACCGTGGCGCTGCCTTCAAGGTTTGCCAGGCGGCGCGCCTTGCCGGTCATCTCGCGCGTGGTTCCGCCGCCACCGTCGCCCCAGCCCACCGGGGCGATCGAATTGTTGGTCAGCCGTGACTCGCGGAATTGTCGGGAAGCCTTGGCGACTTCCTCGCCGGAAAGCTGCGAGTTATAGGTATCCATGGAGGGGAAGTGGCTGAATATTCGCGATCCGTCGATTCCCTCCCACAAGAACGAGTGGTGTGGGAATTTATTCTGCTGGTTCCAGGAGATCTTTTGGGTGAAGAACCATTCAAAGCCTGCCCGGCGCATCAGCTGCGGCAGCGCGGGGGAGTAGCCGAAGGAATCCGGAAGCCACACTCCGGCCGAGGTGATCCCGAATTCGTCGCGGAAGAACTTCTGTCCATAGAGGAATTGACGGACCAAAGACTCCCCGGAAGGCATCACCGTGTCCGATTCGACCCACATGCCGCCTAGCGGGAGGAAACGGCCGTCGGCCACCGCCTTTTTCACGCGGTCCCACACTTCGGGACGGTGTTCCTTCAGCCAGGCGTATTGTTGTGCGCTGGACATTCCGTAGAGGAACTCATCATCGTAATCCAGCAGTTCCACCATGGAGGAGCAGGTGCGTGAGACCTTACGGATGGTTTCGCGCAGTGGCCACAACCAGGCGGAGTCGATATGCGAGTGGCCGATCGCCGAAATCTGATGGGCGCTGTGTTCCGCCGGGGCGGCGAGCACCTGGGAGAGCCGGTCACGTGCAGCCTGCGCGGTGTCAACGATGCGCTGCAGGTCCAGCACGTCCATTGAGTTATCCAGCGCCTGCAGAATCTGCATGCGTCGTGGACCTTCGGGCAGCTCGGCTTGCAGATCCAGCAGCACTTCAAGGTCGAGGACCAGATCATGGACGACCGGTTCGAAGACCGCTAAATCCATGCGGCGAGTGGTGTAGAGCTTGCGCGGGGACGAGGTAAGGATATCTCCCTGCTCGGTGGGCAAGAACGGGTGATAATCAAGGAGCACCGGATTGGAAGCTGCCTCCAAAAAGAGCTCGAGTTGTTCACCGCCCTCGGCTGACTCGCTGACCGGAACCCATTGATTGCGCGGGTTCAGCGCCTTGATGGTGATCCCGTCGGGACGGTAAATCAGCCCTTCGCACTGGAACCCGGTCATGTTGGCATCGAAACCCAGGTCAATGACCGCCTCCACGCGGCGTCCGGCCCAACTTTCCGGGACCTGCCCGCGAAGCCTGAACCAGGTGGTACCCCAAGCGGCTCCCCACGCGGCGCCGACCTGCGTCGGCGTGTAGTCAAGGGCAATACCTTCCACGGCGGGGATCGGTTCACCTGGCAGCTCATGCCACGACACCTCGAACGGGACCGAATCCGAATACACCGAGGGACGGATTCGTTCATTGAGGACGCGTTTGACGCGTCCGGTGGTCAGCGAGATGTCATCATGCATGAATGCCTTTCTCGGAACAACGGTTCCTTGAGAACAGTAAGCTTGCATTTAGACTATCCAATAAGCGGAATGGTTGAGCTCTCCACCGCGCTCTCACGTGGACGGTTCTGCAAAATCGCGTTCTGTGCAGGTGGTGTGGCTGCTTCCTCGGCCATTGGGCAAGCGCGATGAAAAGCTAAAGCCGGGTAAGAGCCCGAAGAGACGGCAGACAAAGGTCACCATGGAATCGACGCACGCAAGTAAATCAGCACCGCTTCGACTGATCGCGCTCGATATCGGTGGAACAAAAACGCACGCGGTGCGCTACCTGGACGACCAGATCGTTGCAGAGGTTCGCACCGGCAGCGCCAACGTGCAAAACGTCAGCCTGGACGAAGCCCGGCAGGCGCTACGCGAAGCGTTCGCGGAACTCGGCGAACCGCAGGTTGATTTGGTGATTGCAGGTGCCGGAGGGATCGACACCGACGCCGATAGCCTGGCGCTGCGCAAACTCATCGAACCGTTTGTTCCGGATGCTGAGGTCAGGGTGGTGCACGATACGCGGCTGATCCTGGCCGCCGGGCAATCTGACCTGGGGATCGCGGTCATTCTGGGAACCGGGTCAGCGATTTGGGGTCTGAATTCCGCCGGGCAGACCGCACGGTACGGGGGATGGGGTTACCTGCTGGGAGACGAAGCAGCGGGTTACTGGTTTGGCCGTGAGGCGGTACGCCACGCCCTGGATGAGTTCAACCGAGGTCGGCGCGAGTCGGCTCTGACCTCGTCGTTGCTGGAACATGTCGAGTGCGCGAATCCCGAAGAGCTCATTGGGCTCTTCCACAAGCGAAGTTCGCGTGAATACTGGGCCCGGTGCGCACCGCTAGTTTTCCAAGCTATTGCGTCGGGGGATGCTGCGGCCGAAGAAATTCTTCAGCGGGCGATCACCTTTGTGGTGACCAAGGTATGCGTTGTCGCCGGCCAGCTGGGAATCTCCGCTCCCGTGGTGCTCGGCGGTGGGGTAATCGAGCACCAGCCCATTTATCAAGAGCGCCTCCGCGCGGCACTGGCCGTCGAAGGTTTCGAGGACCTTCGCTTCTTGGCCCGAAGCCCGGTGCACGGGGCGGCATTCCTTGCCGGCCTAGCGGATGATCGCTAAGGTTTTCACGGGAATGCTGCACGAAGCGCGAACGATAGCCAGCCCGCCGTAAATCCGGTTGTTCACCCCGGTGTCATCGCACCAGTCCACCGCGTGCGGAAAGGCGCTGATAGCCGCCTTGCCAAGTTCCATGTCCTGCGGCACTTCGAAGGTGTAGCTGAACTTCCCGGCATCGCCCATGGGTTCGGTGGTGTGGATGACTTCGATGCCTTGCGCATCGGTGACGCTGATTTCCACCTGGGCTTGAGGTCCGTAGCGAGGGTCGCAATCCGCATCTGGTGCCGAAATTTGCACCGGATCTCCGCGCTGCGCGGTCCCTTGGGACAGCGAAAATTCCGGCGGCATGCAGGCCGAATCCGGCCGGGTGTCCGCGCTGCAGGAGGCCAGCGCTCCCGCCAGGGCGCCCGCGAAAATCAGCGGGAAAGCTACCCGGCGCGTGACGCCGAGCGGCCGCACAGTTCCGAGCCTAGGCATGAGCTCACAATACCTCGGTAAGCGAGGAAAAAGTCGCCTCGTCCACTACGAAGCATTCGTGCTCCCTTTGGCTTGCGCAGTCCCTAGCGAAGGTCGCGCCCGCGGGTCTCCGGGGCGAAGCGGGCCATGAACAACACCGCGAGGAGCACCAAGAAGGTAGCCCCGGCGAAGAGCCAGGGCAGTCCGACGATCGGCCAAAGGGCGGCGAAGAGCAACGGACCAAAGCCCGCGGCAAAGCGGGACATGGTTGAGGCCCAGCCGAAGCCACTGGCGCGCAGTTCGGTCGGGTACAGCTCGGAGACGTAGGCATACAACACCGGAATCGCCACCTGGACCACAACGCCGAACACCAGAATCCAGGCCACCGCGGTGGCCGGTGCGTCCAGGCTGACGGCGACCACGATCAGCACGATCCCCGCCAGTGGTGCGGAGATGCCGAGCAGCCATTTGCGGCCCACTCGCTCTACGAGCAAGGCGGCGATCAGCACACCGACCAGACCCATCAGGGCCATCACCGCGGTGGCGAAAAACGAGGCGGACTGCGCCATGCCGGCCTCGGTCAAGATGGTGGGAAGCCAAGTCAGTGCCAGGTAGTAGACGAGCAAGACGGTGACGAACAACAGCCAGCTGGTTGCCGTCAGCTTGGCCGAGTAGCGCCACAGCTCCACGACCTGCTCCCACCAGCGTGGTCCCTTGCCAGATGGGGCCGCCTCGATGACGTAGTCCCGAGGTGCGGCACCGGTACGCTGCACCAATTCATCGATGACTTGTCGGGCTTCGACCTCGCGTCCCTTGGCCGCGAGGAACAGCGGGGATTCGGGCATCTTCAAACGCACCAGAAACACCATGAAGGCCGGAAGGATCATCACCGCGAGAATCAAGCGCCAGTTCTCGGCAGTGGCCATAACCCACCCGGAAACGAAGAAGGACAGTGCCGCGCCGATGGGCCACCAGCCATCCATTGCCGTGAGCACCCGTCCGCGCAGTTTTGCCGGGGTGAATTCGCCAACCAAGGCGTAGTCCACCGGAATGCAGCCTCCCAAGCCTACTCCTGCAAGGAAGCGGAAGGCGACAAAGAAACCAAAGTTAGGGGAGAGCGCGCCAAGCACGGTGAATATCGAAAACATCAGCAAGGTCAGTGAGAAGGCATTTTTGCGACCGTATTTGTCCGCGATTCCTCCCCATAGGAAAGCGCCAAGCGCCATGCCCACCAGGTTAGAGGTTCCAAGCAACGCGGCCGTGGGGCGGTCCAGGCCCCATTCGGCGGCCACCAACGGGATGAGCGCACCGTTCAGGGTCACGTCCCAGGCATCAAACATGAAGCCCAGCCCACCAATGATGAAGATGGTGCCTTGCACCTTCCATTTGAAGGGCAGCTCCTGCACAATGTGCGTGCCGGAGGGGAGTGTGGCAGTTGGCACTGTCGTTGGCCTTTCCTAGGATCGGCCACATAAAGTGCGGCACGCTTCGCGTCGAAGCATACCGAAACCTGTAGCTTCAGCGCATCTCATTACGCCTTTTGCACGGCTTCGTCAAGGCCTGTTGCGCGGGGCCCGAAGGGAGTATTCTCTGGTCATGGGAGTAGATTGGACCGCTCTCGAAGAGGCGATACGGGTGGCTGCCCTTCGACACGCGGCGGAAGTGATTGCCGAACACCCGGAACAGAACTTCTATGCCATTGCCCTGCATGGTGTCAGCACCTCGGAGAGCGAGAACATCGCAATGCCGCTGCTGGCATTAAATTCTGTTGAAGCGCTCGAACGCGATCGCCAAAGCGAATCTCGGGACTTACTGGTGGAACGCGGCGAAGATCTCGACGAGGACGACAACTACGAGGATCGTTCGGACGCTGATCTTCAGGGGCAGCTCAGCGTTGAGCATGTCACCGAAACCGAGGATGAGTTTCAAGACTCCGCGGATGAGACCGATGAGGCAGATGAGGACGAGGACAGCGAAGATCTCGATGCCGTCCTGAGCGCCATCGAGGCAGATCTCGAAGACGACGATGGCGACAGTTTCTACTCAGATAAGTGGGAACCGAGCGATTGGCATTGGTCCGCTATCGATCTATGCCAAGACCCGGCCGCGCAAATCTGGTCGGATGCGATGACGGATCTGGCTACCCGCGAAGGGTGGGAGAGCACAATTAAGCGCTATTATCACACCCTCGTTGCCGTCGCTCAGTCATTGCGTGAGGAGCTGAACGAACGGACAAAGGTCGACTTGGTCGCCTATGTTGCCGACGACGATCATGCAGAAAAACTGCTCGAACTCTGCCTGACACCGCAGCAGCTCGTCGAGCATTTCCCGCAGCTGGAGCAACCAGTTCAGTAGCGCTGACATGAACTGAAGAATCGCCTGCTTCCGGCGCTAGAATAGGGGAGGCGACCATTGGTTGCCCGCCCCTTTTCATCTCACCGCCGGGAGAGCATTTTCGTGAGTAAGACCGTCTTGGATCGTGTGGCCATCCGCCGCGCCTTGATTTCCGTATACGACAAGACTGGCCTGGAGGAACTGGCCGCCGGACTGCACCAAGCTGGCGTGCAGTTGGTCTCCACCGGTTCCACCGCCAAGAAGATCGCGGCAGCAGGGATTCCAGTCACCGAGGTAGAGCAGGTTACCGGCTCCCCGGAAATGCTCGATGGCCGTGTGAAAACCCTGCACCCGCGCATCCACGGCGGCATCCTTGCCGACCGTCGCGTGGGCGAACATATGGACACCCTGTCCGCCATGGATATCGAGCAGATCGACCTAGTCGTGGTGAACCTTTACCCATTCGTCCAGACCGTAGCCTCGGGAGCCAGCCAGGACGAGGTTGTCGAGCAGATCGATATCGGAGGACCTGCCATGGTCCGCTCGGCTGCGAAGAACCACGCAGCGGTGTCCATCGTGGTGGACCCAACCTTCTACTCCAAGGTCGTCGAGGCCGCCGCAGAGGGCGGCTTCGATCTGAAGACCCGTCAGCGTCTGGCGGCGAAGGCTTACGCCCATACCGCGGCGTACGACACCGCAGTGGCTTCTTGGACCGCCAGCCAGTTCCTTGACGAGGACGGCGACGGTGTTATCGACTGGCCAGCCTACGCGGGCGTAGCCCTGCAGCGTGCCGAAGCGCTGCGCTACGGTGAAAACCCGCACCAGCAGGCAGCACTGTACGTTGACGAGGCGGCCCCAGCCGGTATCGCTCAGGCGGACCAGCTGCACGGTAAGCCGATGAGCTACAACAACTACGTGGATGCCGATGCGGCGCTGCGCGCCGCTTTCGATTTTGAGCAGCCCGCGGTGGCAGTGATCAAGCATGCCAACCCCTGTGGCGTTGCGGTCGCTTCCCCGGAGGCGGCCAATCCAATTGCCGAGGCCCATGCCAAGGCGCATGCCACCGATCCGGTGTCGGCTTTCGGCGGTGTCATCGCCGCTAACCGCACGGTGACCAAAGCAATGGCCGAAACGGTCAAGGGCATCTTCACCGAGGTGGTCATCGCACCGGACTTCGAACCAGAAGCAGTAGAGATCCTCTCGGCCAAGAAGAACATCCGCCTGCTGGCATTGCCAGAGGGCTACGCGCGCAACGCAAACGAGTTCCGTCAGGTTTCCGGCGGCATGCTGGTGCAGGCCAGTGACAAGATCACTGCTGCCGGTGACGACGTGGCGAACTGGACCCTTGCGGCCGGCCCGGCTGCCGACGAGAAGACGCTGGCTGATCTTGCCTTCGCTTGGCGTGCGGTGCGTGCGGCGAAGTCGAACGCAATTCTCCTCGCCAAGGACGGTGCAGCCGTGGGTATCGGCATGGGCCAGGTCAACCGCGTCGACTCGTGCAAGCTTGCAGTCGAGCGCGCCAATACCCTTGGCGTGAAGGTTGAATCCGGTGCAGATGCCGCCGGGGGCGCGGAAAACGTTGACGGCTCCGCTTCCGAGCAACGTTCCGAAGGTGCCGTTGCCGCCTCGGATGCGTTCTTCCCGTTCGCCGATGGCCTGCAGATCTTGCTTGACGCCGGCGTTAAGGCTGTCGTTCAGCCTGGTGGTTCGGTTCGTGATGAGGAAGTTGTCGCCGCGGCAAACGCTGCTTGCATCACCATGTACTTCACCGGAGCGCGTCACTTCTTCCACTAGGAATTTTCCACGGTGCGGGCCGCCAAATCATCGATCATTGATGATTTTGGCGGCCCGCTGCCGGTTAACACGAAGTATTCGTTATTTATATTGAGAATCATTCTCATGTAAACTCGAGCCTTATGAAGCTTATTTTTGTCTCATCTTTGGAAGTCCACTGCCGAGATGTCGCTGTCAGTCGACTGCTTGGGAAATATCCCGAGGCGCTGGTTATTGGCCACGATCTGCTAGAGGGCAATCGTGTCCTGCGCCGAGTTGAAGGAAAGCATAATGCTACCGAGCGCGCCGAATCCGTACTCGAGCACGGTTGCATAGGCTGCGCTGTGCGCTTTGAAATTCTCCCGACGCTGTTGCGCCTGCTACCTGGGCGCGAAGATGCCGTGGTGATCCAACTGCTGCCGGCTACTTGGCATAGTGATCAGGTCTTGGACATAGTGCGTTCCGAGCTTGCGGGGCGTGGGGTCACAATCGACCACGTGGTCCTCGCGCTGGACCCGGCCGCGACGGAAGACCAGTTCTGGGATCGAAGGACCCTGTGGGAGTCAGGCTTCAATGCCATGCCAAATGATGAGCGAACCGCAGGGGAGTTCCTGATCCGTGAACTCGCGCTGGCCGATAGCCTGATGCTCGTTGAAGGAGTGAGCGTAGAGCTTCTTGGCGAATCGGCTGAGCATCTAAAAGCTTCCGGTGAGCAATACGAGCATGGGGCGAGGCTGATCGCGGAATTAGCGCCGCATGCGGCGCTCAATTCAGGCGCAAGCGAAGTTGATTTGGGTGATTATGACCAGCACGAAGCCCTTCTTAGGTCTCGCCCCGGTCATTTCTCGCATGGCGCGGGTGATTCGGAGATCGCAGATTCAAAAATTCTCATCAGAGTCGAGCGACCACTTGATGCCGACCGTTTCCGCGAGGTGCTGCCGGAGGTAGTCGCAACCTGCATGTGCGTTCGCGGGACGCTCTGGATGGCAAGCTGCCCCGGCGTACGTGTTGCGCTCACCGGTACTGGGCCACGGGTCTGGATGGAATCAACCGGGGCATGGGAAAGCGACGTTGCTTGCACTCATCTGGAATTGACCGGCTCGGAGCATTGCGAAGCTGAGGTCAGGGCGCTCTTGGAATCCTGCGAACTAAGCGATGAACAGCTTCTGGCCCTGCATGGCGCTTCGAGTGCAACTGGGCCAGATCAGGAGGAGTCGGATATATGGAGAAGAGGTGAAAGCGTATGAAGGTTAGAAATTCAATCCGAGCACTGAAGAAGGTGCCCGGTGCTCAAGTGGTCCGCCGTCGCGGCAGGGTCTTTGTGATCAACAAGAAGAATCCAAGGATGAAAGCGCGTCAGGGCTAGTCATGCTCGCTCGGCACCTCGGCTCGCAAAAACTCTGAAGTTGTGTTTTTCGCGGGGCGAGGTGTCGTATTTTAAGAATTCTTGTGCCATTGTTTGTGTACACAGTTACAGGTCAACCGCGGTCTCTGGGAAATTCGGGAAGAGGATTGTTGAACAACCTCTTGTGCAGATTGTTGAACAACCTGTATTCTTCTGTGAGTCACCAAGACTTGTGACCGCAGTCACCGCAACCTGTAATGGATGGAACCATGGCACATTCAGAGACTCAGCCGCAGCTCAGCAGTAGGGCACGGCGCACAGCCCTTATGGGCGCCATGTTCCTCATGGCAACAAGCGCAATCGGGCCGGGGTTCATCACCCAGACCTCGGAATTTACGGTCAAGCTAGGAGCGTCCTTCGCCTTCGCGATTGTCGTTTCGATCTTGGTAGACATCGCAGTTCAGCTGAACGTTTGGCGAGTTATCGGAGTCTCCGGATTGCGCGCCCAGGAATTGGGCAACAAGGTGCTTCCCGGCGTCGGCTGGTTCCTTGCGGCGCTGGTATTTATCGGTGGCATGGTCTTCAACATTGGCAATATTGCCGGCACCGGTCTTGGCATGAACGCGATGATGGGCGTTGACCCAAAAATAGGTGGCGCAATTTCAGCGGCAATCGCCATTCTCATCTTCCTATCGAAGAAAGCCGGCATGGCACTGGACCGGATCGTGGTACTCCTCGGGGCGATCATGATCCTGTTGATGCTCTACGTTGCAATCATTGCTGCCCCGCCGGTTGGCGAAGCGCTGAAGAACACCGTGATGCCGGAAAACATAGATTTCTTGGTCATTACAACGCTGATCGGCGGCACCGTCGGTGGCTACATTACTTATGCCGGTGCGCACCGCATGATTGACTCCGGCACTTCGGGTGTCGAGCATGTCAAGGCCGTTAGCCGCATCTCGGTTGTCAGCATCATCGTCACAGGTGTCATGCGAGTATTGCTGTTCCTCGCCATCTTCGGCGTCGTTGCCGGTGGCGTGGCCTTGACCAGCGACAACAAGGCCGCCGAGGCCTTCGGCGCAGCAGCCGGAGATATTGGACTACGCACCTTCGGCGTCATCCTCTGGTCCGCCGCGTTGACTTCCGTCATCGGAGCCGCCTACACCTCGGTTTCCTTCGTCACCAAATCGGTGACCAAAGAACGCACACGAAATCTGATCACCGTGGCGTTCATCGCCGTATGCGCCGCAATCTACCTATTCCTGGGCCAAGCCCCACAGACCTTGCTGATCTTCGCCGGCGCCTTCAACGGATTGATCCTCCCCGTTGGCTTTGCGGTCCTGTTGTGGGTGGCTTGGCGCCGCCGAGACTTGCTGAACGACTACAAGTACCCGGCATGGCTGTTGATTATTGGCGCCTTGACTTGGCTCTTGACCATTTACCTCGGATGGATGTCGCTCACTGGCCTGTCAAAAATGTGGGCCTGAGCTCGCGTCTGAGATCTAGGAGAACTTCATGATCCCGCTCGAACCACATCGCGACGAACGTGCCAGTATGGCCCCGTCAGCAGCCCGTAAACTCTTTCGGCAAGGACTGAGCGTACCCACCGCTGGGTATGCTGCCGGATATGCCCAAGCGAATCTGATCATCGTGCCACGCGAGCTGGCCTTTGAGGTACTACTCTTTGCCCAGCGCAACCCGAAGTCTTGCCCGATTCTAGGGGTACTGGAAGCGGGCCAGACGAGCAACGAATTACTGCCCGATGGCGATATTCGCACCGATCTTCCGAAATACACGGTCTACCAAAACGGCCAGAAAATAGCCGAACCTACGGATCTGAGCGAGTATTGGCGAGATGATCTGGTGACTTTCATCGTGGGGTGTTCATTCACCTTCGAAGCGGCCCTGATTGAAAATGGCATAGGCGTTGCCCACATCGACCAAGGTGTGAACGTGCCTATGTACAAGACGAACATTCGCAGCGCCTCGGCCGGGAGTATTTCCGGACCGATGGTCGTCTCCATGCGTCCAATACCGGCTTCTCAGGTAGCGGACGCCGTGCGTATCACTTCCCGCTACCCAGCGGTACACGGAGCCCCGGTTCATGTGGGCAATCCCGAAGAAATAGGCATCACGGATCTGGGCAAACCAGACTTCGGAGATGCACTCACCATTCCGGACGGAACCATTCCAATTTTTTGGGCATGCGGCGTGACCCCACAAGCCGCTGTCATGGAATCCCGTCCTGTGCTGGCTATCGGACACGCCCCCGGGCATATGTTAATCACCGATGCCAGGGACTCGATGTATCAGGTGCCGTAACCCCCAAAGTACGAGTACCTGTTGAGTCCAGTGCCGCGATTCCATCCCCAAGGAATCGCGGCACTTCTAATTAACGCGGCTCCGCGTCCGCCTGTAATTCGAGCCACGCATCAACCTCGGCTACGCGAGCCGCTTTTTCTCCCGCTTCGAGGAAAGATCCGTCAAAGGAATTCCGGGCCAGCGTAGCCAGCTGCGAGGCAGTCAAGGAGAATTGTTCGGTGATGGCCGAAAAGTTGGCATCCATATAGCCGCCGAAATAGGCAGGATCATCCGAATGGATGGAAACCTTCAGCCCAGCTTCGAGCATCTGAGGCAACGGATGATCTGCCAGGGTATCCACTGCACGCAATCGCACATTCGAAAAAGGACATACCGTCAGAGGCACCTGTTCATTGACCAAGCGTGTCACGAGCTCAGGGTCCTCCAAGCAACGGATGCCGTGATCAACGCGCTCAACCCGCAACAGGTCCAAGGCCTGACGGATATAGTCAGCTGGCCCTTCCTCGCCCGCATGGGCCACCAGATGCAAGCCGTGCTCGCGGGCGTAAGCGAAGACCTCAGTAAAGAGCTCAGGAGGGAATCCAAGCTCGGAAGAGTCCAAGCCGATTCCATCGATCTCATGCTTTTCGGAAACAATCAGCTGCAGGATTTCCATGGCAGAGGCTGCCGGGGCGTGTCGCCAGAAACAGGCAATGAGCTTATGAGTCATGCCCCAACGCTGCTTGGCTTCATCAAGACCAGCACTGATTCCGGAAATCACGTCGGACAGTGTCAGCCCGCGTTCCAAATGTGCTTGGGGATCAAAGAACAGTTCAACGTGACGAACACCAGAATCGTGTGCTCGCTGCAGGTAGGCGCGAGTGATTTCATGGAAATCTTCGCTGGTGCGCAGCACGGCCATATTCGCGTAGAAAAGATCAAGGAAGGACTGAAGGTTATTAAAATCGTACTGCTCCCGCAGCTCCTCCACCGACTGGTAGGGCAGAGCGATCCGATTCTTGGCGGCAAGGGCAAAAATCGTTTCGGGCTCTAACGAACCTTCCAAATGGATGTGTAGTTCGGCTACAGGCAGTTTCAAGTCTTGTCCTTTCGGAAAATGAACCAAAGTATGGCTGCTTCGGTCCGTCGCAGCAGCGGCGCAAGGAAAATATGCAGTATCCGTGGCGGACAAACTCCACTCAAGTTGCTCTGGCCACGTACTAATTGACCTGCTAGCCGTTTCTAACGATACTCTCCAAACAGAACGCTGGGCCCAAGGCATGATGAGGTGGCGATCACCCAAGTGCTGGAAGGACCGGCTTAGCTGCCGGTTTGAGATTCACCAGAATTACCAGACCAGAGCCTAATGAGTTCCTGACGAATTCGGTTGGGAGTGGTTCCCAACCTTTTGAAGGCTTTGGACGCGATGCCTTCGCTACCGCGAAGCAGCCCCAATAAGAGATGCTCGGTGTCGACCAAGTCATGGCCTAGCTCTTTGGCCTCGTGCAGCGATAGCTCTAAGAGCTTCTTTACATGCTTGGTGATCGGCAGCTCGCCAGTAATTCCGGACTTCTCGTTGCCTGCCAACGCGTTGACCTGCTCGCGCACATTTTCGTAGGAGATGTTCAGGGCCTCAAAAGTTTTGGCAGGAATACCATCAGGTTCTCGCACCAGAGCGAGCAGGAAATGCTCCGTGCCTAAATGGTCGTCGTTTCGAGCAGTGGCTTCTTGCTGTGCCAAGACAACGACAAGCCGTGCTCGATCGGTGAATTTCTCAAACATGTCGGCACGGTCCTTCCCACCTAGTACTTCGATGCTACGCGCTTCACGGATCATGTGAAGAGAAAATGCCGTGCAGATTTTCAACGAAACAGCGTATTCGCGAGCACGGCTAGGGGCCTCTGCAACCGTATTGAGGACAGTTTTTGGTTAGCGATTTCCGCACACCAAGTCATCGGCACAGCCCGGACATTAATCTACGACCGGCTATGCCGGTCCCATAACCTGGTATACCTCAGGACTGGACGACCAGGCGCAGACGCACTTAGCTCGCCAGCAATGAGTGGACGTACGCGTACTTTTCCGCCAACCGGGTTCGTACCGCGTCCTCAAGCAGCGCAGTGCGTTCCGGGGAGGTATTGTCCGCGAGGTCGGCGTACTTGACCATGAGTCCGATGGGGTTTGCCCGGACCCGGGCACAATAATCTTCGATTTGTTCCCCTTCACGTTTGGTCACCGAAATGACAGCATCGATGACCCGCTGCGGGATCCCAGCAGACAGAAGATCCGAGGAAGTGACCGCGCAATCTTCAAGGACGTCGTGTAGCCAGGCCACTGCGACGGCCTCTTCGCTACCGCCTTGTTCACTAACGTTGGCCGCCACGCGAGCAGGATGCGTAATGTAATCCGCGCCTGACTTATCGTTTTGCCCTTCGTGGGCTCGACGTGCAATCGTTTCGGCCAATGCAGGCAAAGAAGACTCAGGCATAGCGCTCCTAGATCTTTTGAGATGACTCGTAATGGTCGAGAAGTTCGGCTTCCGCGGTATCCAGGTAGCCCAGTAGGGTTTGGGCTGCTTCGTTCCGTTGGCCGGAGGCCAGCAATTCAACAAGTGCAGCGTTTCGTTCCACATAGTGCGAATGGAAATCTGGGGCATCACTCATCGAATGGAAGACCAAGCGCATTTTGGCGAGAATTCGGCCCATGAGTTCGAGCAAGTGAACGCTCCCGGTGGCTCGCACCACGGACTCATGAAAGCGTTGATTGGCATCAGCCATGCCCGGAACGTCATGCGCTTTGGCCGCGGCGCGCGCCTCGACGATCGCCTGGGCCAGTGCCGGGACATCCAAAGCGGGCCCCCACGCAAGCGCTGCGGGTTCGATGGTGCGACGCACCGCGTAGATCTCACGGATGTCTGCGGCACCCGGGGACGACACGAACACTCCACGGTTTGGAATTCGCGTGATGATCAATTCACTGTCCAAGAGCGTGAACCCCTCGCGGAGGGTATTACGTGAGACTCCCAGCGCGTCGGCCAGCGCCTGCTCCGACAGCTTAGAGCCTGGCAACAGCCGCCCCTGGGCGATTTCTTGGCGCAACGTCGAGGCCACCCAGGTGCTGGTATGCGCATGGGTGGATCCGCTGCCCAGCGGAATCGAAGTGTAGATCTCGTTCACGCTCATTCCTCTAATCTAGCCAGTGCTTCGCAGAATCCCGCATTGGCTAAGCAATGCTTCCCAATGACTCACCACGATTAATTGCCTGTCCCGGGTTAAACGATGCCGCGGTGAAGACTCCATCGCGATGCGCGATGACCGGTGATTCCATTTTCATTGCTTCCAAGACTGCCACCGTCTGGCCTTTGGCCACCGGGGTTCCGTCCTCGACCGAGAAAGAGACCAGATTTCCGGACATGGGGGACAGCAGTGCGTCGGCGTCGACCACCGAAGCCTCGCCTCCGCCTGCCCCATCCGAGGCGGAACCACCGTGGCGGATGGCGTGCACCAGCGCGGCAGGCAGGCCCAACGCCATCGCCTTGCCGTCTAGATCGATGGTGAGCACTTCACGCTCACCGCCGACGGACGTGGTGGCGATTTCCTCGCTATTTGCCAGTTCCTCGGCGAAGTCCGATTCGATCCAAGTGGTGTAGACCTTAAAGCCTTGCTCGGCGGTGAAGTCTGGATGCTTGGCGACGGCCCGGTGGAAGGGCAAAACCGTGGGAACACCCTCGATGGTGAACTCCGCCAGAGCCACCTGGGCGCGGCGCAGAGCCTGCTCGCGAGTCGCACCATGCACGATCAGCTTAGCCATCAGCGAATCATATTGCCCGGGAATATTCGAGTTGCTGCGCACCCCGGCATCGACACGAATTCCGGAGCCGGTAGGGACCTCGAACCGGGTCACGGTCCCCGGGCCGGGCAGGAAACCACGGGCCGGATCTTCGGCGTTGATGCGGAATTCGAAGGCATGGCCTACCGGCTGCGGATCTTCCTTCAAAGACAGTTCTTTGCCCTCGGCGATCCGGAACTGTTCGATGACCAGGTCCACTCCGGCAGTCTCCTCGCTAACGGGATGCTCAACCTGCAAACGGGTATTAACTTCCAGGAAGGAGATGAGTCCGTCCGGCGCAACCAGGTATTCGACGGTTCCTGCGCCTACGTAGCCTGCCTCCCGGCATATGGCCTTGGCCGACTCGTGGATCTTGGCACGCTGCTCATCCGAGAGGAATGGGGCTGGCGCTTCTTCGACGAGTTTCTGGTGACGGCGCTGCAACGAGCAATCGCGAGTACCCACCACGATGACATTGCCGTGCGTATCGGCGAGAACCTGTGCCTCGACGTGGCGCGGCTTGTCCAGGAATCGCTCCACAAAGCACTCGCCGCGGCCGAAGGCGACGGTGGCTTCACGGACCGCCGATTCGAAGGCATCCTCGATTTCTTCCATGGTGCGCGCAACCTTCAACCCGCGTCCGCCGCCTCCGAACGCCGCCTTGATGGCTACCGGCACGCCATGCTTCTCGGCGAAGGCGCGCACCTCGGATGCGTCGGCCGCTGGTGCATCGGTACCGGGCACCAGCGGGGCACCGGCGCGTACCGCAATTTCGCGCGCCGTCACCTTATTGCCCAATAGCTCAATAGCTTCAGGGGTTGGGCCGATCCAGATCAGCCCGGCCTCGATGACTGCGCGGGCAAAGCCGGCGTTCTCCGAAAGGAACCCATAGCCCGGGTGGACCGCGTCGGCCCCGGAGCGGTTGGCAACGGCGATGATCTTGGAAATATCCAGATAGGTTTCGGCACTCGAAGTCCCACCCAGCGCGTAGGCTTCATCGGCCCGGCGCACATGCAGGGCATCCGCATCGGGATCGGAATAGACGGCAACCGATACCAAATTGGCGTCGGCTGCGGCGCGGGCAATACGAACAGCGATTTCGCCGCGGTTGGCGATCAAGACCTTTTTCATGCCTGGGATCCTTCGGTGCTTGGGGTGGATTCGGAAAGTTCAAAACGAAGCTGTGAGCCTGGCGGCAACTGTGCCGCGGCGGATAGATCCTCGGCGATGACCGTGGCGATCACCGGGTAACCGCCGGTGACCGGGTGATCGGCCAGGAACAGCACTGGCAATCCCGAGGGAGGTACCTGCAAGGAGCCGAGCGCGACGCCTTCGCTGGAAAGCTCGCCGGAGCGAACGCGTTCAAGCGCGCTGGCGTCCCCTTCCGCGCCCAGCCGCACGCCGATGCGGTTGGACTCGCTGGTGACCAGCCAGCGCTGGTCCAGTAGTTTCGCCAGTCCGGCGGGGCCGAACCAGTCATCGCGCGGGCCAGCCTGGACGCGCAGAACATAGCAGCCCTCGGCATCTGGCCGGGGCAGGGTGCTCGGTTCGCCCTGTCCCACGATTTGCAGGTTCTCCGGCAGCGATACCGGCAGGAAGCTTCCATCCATCAGTGGAGCCGGACCCACCCCGGAGAGCGTGTCGGTGGACAGCGAACCCAGAATTCGGGGCAGCTGGATCTTGCCTCGAATCGAAAGGTAGCTGCGCAATCCGTTCCCGGTGGGCTCCAGATCCAGGCGCTCGCCGTCCAGCAGGGCGAAGGGCGCGTCCATGCAAACCTCGCGTTCGGCACGGAGGTCGTCGCCGGCCGCCGGAGTGATGACCAGCCTCGCTTCGGCTCCGCACACCGCAAGGACCTGGTCGCCGTGGGCGAGCAGGCTCATCCGACCGGTCAGGTTTTCGATGCAGGCAGAATCGGCCGTATTTCCAACCAGCCGATTTGCCTGATGCAAGGAGGCGAGATCGGCGGCGCCGCTGGCCGGTACGCCGAGCCCGCCAAAGCCCTGCCGGCCGGTGTCCTGGAGCAGGCTCTGCAAACCCGAATCGAGAATGGCCAATCCGGTACCCGTTGGAGCTTCGGTTTCGGTAGCGGCCGAGGCCGCCGTTTTCACGGTCAGCGCTTGGCGTGAGGCAATAAACTGCACACGGTCCTGCGGGCGGATGAGCGCCGGATTTTCTCGACCCAGATCCCACAGCGCGACATTCGTATGGCCGATCAGCTGCCATCCGCCGGGGGACTGGCGTGGGTAAACGGCCGAGTACTCACCGGCGAGGGCCACGGAACCGGTGGGCACCTGGGTACGGGGGCTCTCGCGGCGGGGAACCTGCAGGTCGGTGTTTTCTCCCAGAAGATAGGCGAAACCGGGCGCGAATCCGCCGAACGCCGCACGCCACTGCTGGCCGGTATGCGCGTTGATAACTCCCTGGGCCCCAAGGCCGGTGAGCTCCCCGACGGTTTCCAGATCCGCACCGTCGTAATAGACCTCGATGGTGACAAGTTTGCCCGTAGTTGCCGCTGCCGTGTTCAATGTCAGCTTGGGCAACAGCTGCCTGGCCTGCCGGGCCTGTTCGACGTTTTCGAATTTCACCATGAGCGTCGCGGCGGCAGCTAGGACGTCGCGTTGCCCAGGCAACGGTTGGGCCTGCAACAGGGCGTCGAGGGAAAGGACGGATTCGAGATCATCCAATTCGACGAGCACATCGTGGCTTCCGGCGGCGTGTACCGCGGTGATGCTCATGCGAAGCTCTTGATCTGCACGCCGGCCGATTCAAGTCCGGCGCGGACCGCGGCCGCCATCGCGACCGATCCTGCGGTATCGCCGTGCACGCAGATCGACTCGGCTGGCATCTGGATAATCGAACCGTCCACCGCCTTGATGGTCCCCTCGGTGGCCAGGCGGATCATGTTTTCGGTGACCAGCACGGAGTCGTGGAGCACGGCGTTCGCCTCGCGGCGCGAGACCAGGGTGCCCTCGGGGGTGTAGTTGCGGTCGGCAAAGGCTTCGGCGACCGGACGCAGCCCGGCGGCCTCGGCCTTGGCCAGTGCCACCGAACCGGGCAAGAGCAGCACCGGAAGATCGTCGCCGAACGCTTTAATGGCGTCGATGACGGCTTGAGCGTGGACCTCATGGTGCACGATGGTGTTGTAGAGGGCGCCGTGCGGCTTGACGTACTTGATGCTGGATCCCGCAGCTCGGGCCAAGCTCTGCAGTGCGCCCAGCTGGTAGAGCACGTCATCGGCGAGTTCGGTAGCGGAGCAGTCGAGGAATCGACGACCGAACCCGGCAAGATCGCGATATCCGACATGTGCACCGATGGTGACGCCCGCGGAGACTGCAGCGCGGCAGGTCTGCGCAATGCCGGTGGGGTCCCCTGCATGGAAGCCGCAAGCTACGTTGGCCGAGGAGACGGATCTGAAAATGGCCGCATCGTCGCCCATAACCCAATTGCCAAAGGATTCGCCTACGTCGGAATTCAGGTCGATGCATGTCATTTGTGATCCCCGTCTCGCTGTGCCGTTTATCTAAGCATGCACCAAAAATAGAGATTGTTCAACAATCTTTTGACTGGATCGTAAATTTGCTGTGCGGGGCGGGGTGCGGCCGAAGTGAAGGCAATCGTTAAAAGAGCGCGGGGTTCCGCAGCCACTGGCTGCTGAACCCCGCGCAATTTTGCCCGCGCTTCGGGCAATCGTGGCTAGCCGCGCTTTTCAACCTTCACGAAGAGGGAAAGCACCACGCCGGCCGTGCCGAGCAACGCACCAACGATGAAGGCAGCGTGGGCGCCGGCAAACAAGGCTTCGGCAAGCTCGGCGCCCTCTTGGAGCTTGGCGTTTGAGAGCGCCGTCAGCACGGTGATGAAGATGGTGGTGCCGATGGCACCGCCGAGCTGCTGGCCGGTGTTGAAGATGGCCGAGCCGTGGCCGTAGAGGCGTGGATTCACCGAGGCCATGGCCGAAGACATCAAGCCGGTCATGAGCAGTGCCAGGCCAATCGAGAAGACGCTGTGACTGAGCATGAACATCCATAGCTCGGTCTCGGTGGTGACCGAAACGTACATCCACTGTCCCAGCGCGAGCATGATGGCACCGGGGATCAGCACCGGGCGTGGTCCGTGCCTGTCGTAGATGCGACCAAAGATGGGCGAAACGATGGCCTGGGCCAGGCCGCCCGGCAGCAGCATCATGCCGATTGCCAGGGAGCTGATGCCCTTGCCGGATTCGAGGATGATCGGAACCATCATGATCGAGCCGAGCAAGGTGCCGAAGGCGATCATGATCATCAGAATTGCGAAGGTGAAGGTTCGCGAGGTGAACGGGGTGAGGTTCAGCAATTCCTTGCCCTCGCGGGTCAAGCGAATCTGGCGCCTGATAAATAGGGCCAGGGAGACCAAGCCGATGGCGAAGGTTGCCACGGTGAGCAGCATGTCTTCGCTGGCCTTCTCGATGGTGGAGATTCCGTAAACAAGCAGACCGAATGCAAGCGCGGAAAGAATCACGGAGATCACGTCAACGGGAAGTTTGCGCGTATTCGACGGAAGCTTGAGGAAGATGATGCCCAAGGCCAGGATGATCATCGATAGCGGGGCCATCAGGACGAAGATGTAGTGCCATCCCCAAGCGTGGACGATCGCGCCGGATACGGTTGGGCCGACTGCCGGTCCGACGGAGATCACGATGGAGTTCAGGCCCATCACCGCGCCGCGCTTGTGCATTGGAATTAGCGTCAAGGTGGTGGTCATCAGCAACGGCAAAACGATCGCGGTACCAATAGCCTGGATGATTCGGGCGGCAAGCAAGACGGCAAAGCTCGGGGCGAAGATGGCGAGCAGCGTGCCGATGAAGAAGCTGGACAGCGCGAAGATGAACAGCGAGCGGGTGCTGAAACGCTGCAGCAGGAAGCCGGTGGTGGGAATGACCACGGACATGGTGAGCAGGAATCCGGTGGTGAGCCATTGGCCGGCCGCCGCCGAAATATTCATGTCGGACATGATTCCGGGCAACGCCACGGTCAGCACGGTCTCATTGAGGATCATCAGGAAGGCGGCAAGTGCCAGTGCGCCGATGATTCCGGTGAGCTGTTTCGTGGTCAGTTCGGGTTTCTCAGGCCGCGGAGGGGCGGACTCGGCCTTGATTTCGGTGCGCTCGGAAGTCACGGATTCCTCTTTCTAGGTGATGTCAACTTTCAAATTCTGTCACAGAGTGACAGAATTTCGTAAGAAGAACTGGCAGACTGTGACAGGAAATAAGTTTTCGCCGTGCGGTCATGGGACGATAAATGCACGCAGAATGACAGGGGGAGCTCAATGGGAATTCGTGACGAACGCAAAGCCGCGACCAAACGGGAGATTCAGGCCGCGACCCTCGACCTTGTCGAAAGCTTGGGGCTAGAGGCCATCACGGTGGCGCGGATCTCCGAACGCGTAGGGATCTCGGACCGCACCTTCTTCCGCTATTTCGATTCCAAGGAATCCGCTATAGTTCCGGGCCAGCGAGAACTGATCAACGCGCTCGTCGCCGCCGAAATGACCCCGGGAAGTTCCGCCGCAGAAATTTTTCACGCACTGCTCGAAGTGTGCCGCGGGCACTTCAGCGTTGAAGTCAGGCACCATGAATTCCGCAGGATCTCAAGGCTCATGCTGCAGGATCCGAAGCTGCTCATGATCGCCACGCGGCGTGAGCAGGAACTGGTCGTAGCGCTGAGCCAATCGTTGATTGACCGCGAGCTGCTGGATTCGATCCAAGCCCTGCTGCTTGCCGAAATGCTGGCGACTACCTGGCGCGTTGCGTGGCAATGTTTCGCCCATGAAGAACGGGCGGGAATTGATTCAAAGCCTGCTGAACTTTTTGAGAAGGCGGTACTGGGTCTGGCGCAAATCGCTTCATTGCCCGCTCCGAGCGCCGAAAAGACGCCATAGCCCGCTTTGAGTTATTGCGCATTAACTTAAATGTGACGAACTGCTCTACCGTTATTCATCCCGGCATTTCGGGGCTAAACGCTGTGCTGCCCGGGGAAATCTGGGCACCCAAAAGTGTGGTGCAGGCTAAAATCAGGTAAGTTTGGAACGTTGAGTTTAGGGCGGTTAGCCCGCTTCCGCACGACGTTCAGGGAGACGCCACACCTATGGCCAAGATTATTTACACCCACACCGACGAAGCCCCGATGCTGGCAACCCACTCGTTCCTGCCGATCGTGGAGGCCTTCGCGTCGACCGCCGGTGTTGAACTTGAGACCCGCGACATTTCGCTGGCAGGACGCATCATCGCCACCTTCCCGGACTACCTCGCCGAGGAACAGCGCATCTCCGATGCCCTGGCAGAGCTTGGCGATTTGGCCAAGACCCCAGAGGCAAACATCATCAAGCTGCCGAACATCTCGGCTTCCATCCCGCAGCTGAAGGTCGCCATCGCCGAGCTCCAGGCAGCCGGCTACGCGCTTCCGGATTACCCGGAAAACCCATCCTCGGATGAGGACACCGACGTCCGCGCACGCTACGACAAGCTCAAGGGCTCGGCAGTGAACCCTGTGCTGCGCGAAGGCAACTCGGACCGCCGTGCGCCGTTGAGCGTGAAGAACTACGCACGCAAGTACCCGCACTCCATGGGTGCCTGGGCAGCCGACTCGAAGACCAATGTCGCCACCATGTCCGCCGATGACTTCGCCTCGAACGAGAAGTCCGTCGTCATCGACAAGGACAAGAGCATCTCCATCCGCTTCGTGGGCGAAGACGGAGAAGTCAAGGTTCTGAAGAAGCCATTCAAGGTCCTCGAAGGCGAAGTCATCGACGGCACCGTCCTGCACGTGGCGGCACTGTCCGAATTCCTGAAGAACGCAGTGGCCCGCGCCAAGGAAGAAGGAGTGCTCTTCTCGGCACACCTGAAAGCCACCATGATGAAGGTTTCGGACCCAATCATCTTCGGACACGTCGTCAAGGCGTACTTCGCCGAACTCTTCGAGACCTACGGCGACGAGCTGGCAGCAGCCGGCCTGAACCCGAACAACGGCCTGGCGGCCATCATCGCCGGACTGGACGAGCTCTCCGACGACGTGCGCGCCGGTGTGGAGAAGCTGATCGCCAAGGGACTTGAAGAGGGCCCAGCGGTTGCCATGGTCGATTCCGACAAGGGCATCACCAACCTGCATGTCCCTTCGGATGTGATCGTTGATGCTTCGATGCCAGCAATGATCCGCCTCGGCGGCAAGATGTGGGGCCCAGATGGCAAGGAAGCCGAGACTTTGGCAGTCCTGCCAGATTCCTCCTACTCGGGCGTCTTCCAGACCGTGATCGAGGATTGCCGTGCAAACGGCGCCTTTGACCCAACCACCATGGGCACCGTGCCAAACGTTGGCCTGATGGCTCAGAAGGCCGAAGAGTACGGCTCCCACGACAAGACCTTCGAACTGGCGGCCAACGGCCACGTCCAGATCCTGGACGAGAACGACGCGGTCCTCATCGAGCACCAGGTCTTCGCCGGTGACATCTGGCGTGCCTGCCAGACCAAGGACGTTGCCATCCGCGACTGGGTCAAGCTTGCCGTGAACCGTGCCCGCGCCTCGGCCACCCCGGCCGTATTCTGGCTGGATGAAAAGCGCGCGCACGACGCGGTGCTGATCACCAAGGTCAACGAGTACCTCAAGGATCTGGATACCGCCGGCCTGACCCTCGAGATCCTGGATCCGATTGCGGCCACCAAGTACACCATCGAACGTATCCGCCGTGGCGAGGACACCATTTCGGTGACCGGCAACGTGCTTCGCGACTACCTGACCGACCTGTTCCCAATTCTGGAACTGGGCACCTCGGCAAAGATGCTCTCGATCGTTCCGCTGCTTGCCGGCGGCGGGCTGTTCGAGACCGGTGCCGGTGGTTCGGCTCCAAAGCACGTCCAGCAGCTGGTGAACGAAAACCACCTGCGTTGGGATTCGCTCGGCGAGTTCCTGGCCCTGGCCGCTTCCTTCGAGCACCTGGCCACCACCAATGACAACGCCCGCGCTCAGGTGCTGGCTGACACCCTTGATGCCGCGACCGGCACCTTCCTGTTGGAAGACAAGTCGCCAAAGCGCAAGGTTGGCCAGCTGGACAACCGTGGCAGCCACTTCTACCTGGCTAAGTTCTGGGCAGAAGAACTGGCCAAGCAGGACAAGGACGCTCAGCTTGCTGAGGCCTTCTCCGCAGTTGCCAAGGCACTGGGCGAGAATGAGGAAGCAATCGTTTCCGAGCTTGCCGAGGTCCAGGGCAAGGCAGTGGATATCGCTGGTTACTACCGTCCGGACGAGGCCAAGACCTCAACCGTAATGCGTCCAAGCGCCACCCTGAACAAGACGCTGGAACTGCTGACCAAGTAGTCCTAGCCGGCCAAAAACCGTGGGCACCAACTCGAAAGAGTTGGTGCCCACGGTTTTAACCTGAAGTATCTGAACTCGTGCATAGAGTTTCCAGGATCAGCCTTCGACCGCGGCAATCGAGATGGTCACTTCGCTGGCGCGCAGCTGCTGAAGCTGGAATGAGACGGCCTCGGCGTAGTCAGGAAGCTCGATCTCTGCGTACCTGACCGGGCTCTCTGGCGAGCAAAGAATCTCCAGCTGGCCTCGATTGTTCTCGGTGCCGCCAGCCCAGGGGATGTGTGTTGCTTGGTCCTGACCGTTGCACCGGACCGCAATCGAATAGCGACCGCCGGCGATAGCGCGGCCGATGGAAATTTCTTGATTATTGTTCTGAACAACCGTAGATAATACGGCGATCTCATGGCCCTGCAAGGACGGCGGGGCATCGTCGTTCGATCCAGCTGGCCGTATGTCACCTGTGGCATCGCAAGCAGCCAGCTGCGTCGCCACGGCAAGTGCCGCAGCCACGACTGCGAGAGGTCTCAACTTCAATTTCATTCCTCGCTGAGTTGGTTTCGGAGCAAGCCCACGAGGGGCCGCTTATTAGCCTAGCCACTAAAAGTAAAACTACGGTAGAGAGCTCCGGCGGTGTCCGACCGATTGAGCGGCGAACATACGTTGTCCAAGAAAGTGATGGTCTGTGCCTCCGAGCGCACGGGATGATTGCCCGCTGGCACATGGCGAGTGAACGCTTCCTCCAAGGTGTTGGCCGACGCTGTGGCACACCACGCGTGTTGTTTCGCGTGGCTCCAACTGCCAGACTCTACCTATGCAAGAAGTCTGGGAACTAGTACATGCCGAACGCAAGGCACTGATCGATGACCTGTCCGTCCTGAGCCCGGAGCAGTGGGAGCGTCCATCGATGTGCTCGGGGTGGACGGTTCACGACGTCGCCGCTCATCTCGTGAACAACGCGCGCACCACCACCCCTGGGCTGCTGCTCGCCATGCTCCGGGCGCGCTTTGATTTCGACCGGCAAAACTCAAATGGAGTCGCCGAGGAAAAGGGCGCGACTCCGCAACTGACCTTGCAGCGGCTGCGCGAGGTAGCTGTGCGCAAGAGCGGGCCGCCGGCCCCGCTCGCCAGCCGACTCGTCGAAGAAGTCGCCCATGGCGAAGATATCCGCAGGCCCTTGGGGATCACCCGCAGCTATCCGGCGCAGGCCGTCACCGCGGCTATTCGCTACCAGACCCGGACGAGCCAGTCCTTTGGCGGCGCGAAGGAACTGGCCCAACGCGTCAGCCTCGTGGCCGAAGATGCGGGCGTCATCTTTGGCACCGGACCCGAAGTCCGCGGCCCGGCGCTAGAGCTGCTGATGATCGCCACCGCCCGCGAGGCGCGCGAGGGCAGCCTCTCCGGACCCGGCATCGAGTTGCTTTAGTCGGGCAATGGCTTCGGCGAGCTACAGCCCGCGCCCGGCCTCCCAGAGGTTATCCGCCGTACCTGCCAGCAAGGCATTCAGCGAGACCGCCTGGGCATCGGTGAACGAGGCAATGTAATCCACGATCGCTCGGGCCTGGCCCAAACGCTGCACCTCATCCGGTCCGGCCTGCAAGAAAAGCTCGGGGGAGTGCGCGCGCAATTGACGGTATTCGTCGGTGGCGGCTTCCACCGAATCGAGCAGCCGGCGCGGGGCACGGGCGGCATCCTCCGCGTCGTTGAGCCAACTATGGAAGCCCTCGGCCAAAGACCTGACGATGCGCGTCTGGCCACGCTGGTACACGGCCAAATCCGAGCGGTCCAGCACAAAGCGCGAGTGCACGAACTTCAGCACGCCCACATCGTGCCAGGCCTCCTTGGTGAGGCGGACGTGTCCGCTGCGGATCGTCGGATTGCGTTCCACCGTGACGGATTCCTGCAGCCGGTCGATCCAGCGCCGGGTGAAAGCGGTGACCGCCCGATCCGCCTCCAGACCGCCATCATAAGGAACCGCCAGCAGCCCCTCGACCAGGTCATGGCCCACGCGTTGCACCGAGGCGCGGAAGGCCTCCGCGTCGGCGATCCACGGGTCCTTTGCAAAGGCGCGCCGCCAGGTGGATTCCAAGGCGTGGCCCGGCTTGCGCAGGTCGAGGTCGGCCTGGCGCATGGCAGCTAGCTGCACCGTTTGATCGAGCCAGGCACGGAACTCGGCCGAAACGGTGGTGTACTGCAAGATCCCTGCACGGTAGAAATCGTCGAGGTCGTGGACCGCGTAGGCGATATCGTCGGCGATATCCATCACGGAGCTTTCCAGGGTCTGCTGGAATTTGCCGATGGCGGGGAACACCGAGAGCACATCGCGCATTTCGGCGGCCTCGAAGTCGTAGGCGGAGTACTTCAAGGCTCCCGCCGCCGGGTCGGTCCCCACCCCGCGGGGCAGCATTTCCGGGGCGAGCGGAGCCATAGTGCGCCATTCGTTGCGAGTCCACGGGTATTTCAGCACCGCGCCGCGTACGGCACGGGTCAGATTCATCCCGCGTGGTGTGGCATCGCAGCTATCCAGCGCGGTGAGGATGCGGAAGGTCTGCGCGTTGCCTTCGAAGCCGTCGGGCAACCCCAAGGTATTGCGGGCAACACGATCCAATTCCTGCTCACCCAAATGCCCGAATGGCGGGTGGCCCAAATCGTGGGCCGCGGCCGCCGCCTGCACGACCACGGGGTCGCAGCCGCCGAGCTCGGCGACGAGTTTTCGGGTTGGCTCATCTGCGGTGCGCAAGCGGATCGCGATGGTGCGGGCCACCGCGGAGACCTTCAAGGAGTGCGTCAACCGGTTGTGCACGGTGGTGCCCGAACCCGCCTGCGGAATCACCTGGGTCACCGCCGAGAGGCGCGAGAAGTACGGGGAGAATCGAATGCGCTCGATATCGATGCGGAACTCGTCCTCACCTGTACGGTTAGCCTCGTCGATCGCGCGTTCCCGGCCGCCGGTGTCATGGGTTTTCTGCCTGATATCCATCGTAGGAACCAGCCTAGGCGATCGGAACCCGGGGAGCAGGCAAGGAGAGAAAATTGGTGAGGCTAATTCTCCTGCAGTGCGCCGCGGACCACATGCAGCGGATCGTCTCCCGCGGCGATGCGTTGGATCTGTTCAACGGCCAGATTCATGGACAGATCGATGAACATCCACGTGTTTCCGGCAATATGCGGGGTGATCAGGCAATTCGGGGCCGCCCACAAGGTGTGGGATTCGGGCAATGGTTCCGGATCGGTGACATCCAATGCCACGCGCAGCCGCTCGGACTGCAATTCGGCAAGCAGCGCGTCGGTATCGACCACTGGACCACGTCCCACATTTACCAGCAGGGACTGGTCCGGCATATGGGCCAAGAACTCGGCATTAACGAGTCCGCGTGTCGACGGGGCATCGGGCAGAGCCACGATCACGACCTGTACTTGGGGCAATAGCGCTGGCAGCTCATCGATCCCATGGACCGGTGTGCCATCGGGCAGTTGCCGAGCACGGCTGGCTACCGCGATCACTTCCTTGGGCTTGAAGGGCAGCAGACGGTCGCGGATTTCCTGTCCGACGCCGCCGAATCCCAAGAGCAAGACGGTGGCTCCGTGGAGCGTGCCACCCCAGAGCGGATTCCAATCCCGCTTGAGCTGTTGAGCCCCGGCCTCCGGAAGCTCACGCAGCGAAGCCAGAACCAGAGCCAGCGTGTGCTCGGCGGTGGCGTCTTCCACCGCCCCGCGGGAATTGCTCAAGCTGACGTCGGGGTTCAGGTGTTCCAGGACCCATTCATAGCCAAGGGAGAGCAGGTGCACGTGGCGCAACCCTGGAATCTGCGCGACCCGTGCACGCCGTTCGACCAGCAGCGGACGCTCGGTGATCAGCACCTCTGCTTCCGGCGCTTCTTCGTTCGAGTCGTTGAGGTGCCAGTAGATCGGAGTGATGCCAGGCAGATCCAGTTTCATTGCCAGCCGGCCATTGGGCACGAGCACACGTAAAGTCAAAGGGTTCCCTCCCGAACTGGTCACACCGGTGACGTAAGTTTTTGGTGCGAGCCTCGGAGCTTATTCTGCGCATCTTTGCCACACCGTGCAAGTGCCTTGTCCTTGTGTGAAGCGCGCGCTGAGTAGGCGAGTCAGGCGCTTCATGAAACCCTTCTGATTGTCAAGATGTTAGAGTTTAGGCATGCCGCAGCCGGAAGAATACGTGAATACCTCCAACAAGTCCCAGGCGAATACCAGCTCGTCGATCTTCATGTATTTGGGATGCACGGTGATGGTTCTTGGCCTCGCCAGCCTCATTCTGGGCGGTGGAATCAGCGGTGGATTGCTGCTGCTCTCCGGTGCCGTGCTCTACGTGGGAACCACCATCACCGAGGCAATCCGCACCAAATAGCCTCGCCGGCCGCGTTGGCACCTCGGTGCCAAGGTGTTGCCGCAGATCCGGATGTGCCATCCTGGCCTTGCAGTTCCGATGGGTGCCGCAGGTAGCTCTGCGATCTTTATCTTGTGATATTTCCTGCGGGATCTTCCATAGCCTGTGCGAGTATCGATTCGACGATTCTCAAATCTTCAGCAGGCTTTCGAACGATCTTGCCGCGCTTGTTGCTGAAGTCCTTGAAATCAATGATGACAAGCTTCAAGTCGTGCTCCGGAATGAGTTCTGCTTTGCGGGCATCGTAGATTCTGCGCTGTTCGCCGCGTCGTCGTCCGCTCGCCGTGATTTTGTCGTCGAAGAACGGCACCGATTCGGTGTGCTGCCTTTCGTGATATTCCACGACTACTCCTAGTTCAGCCCAATAACCGTCCACCGGTAGCGGCTTAACTTTTCCATTCTTGGCTGACGGATCGCCGACGAGCCAGGGGAACGTTTGCTGGCCTGTCCGCTTTGCCTCCAGCACCTGATCGCAGAGCTCGAGCACGTAGTGCTCGTCGCTGTCAGCGCGTTTGCTGAGCGTGGGTGCAGGCAGATGCTTCGGCGGCGCTGGCACACGGTGCCTGCTGCACCACCCCAGCTCCCAGCCGAGTGAATCGTCGAAGTAGTCGGCGTAGGCAACGGGGAGATCAGCCAGGCTATGAACTTGGGACAAAAGCATCGCGTACCAGTCGGTATATTGCTTGTTTCCATTCTCCTTGCCGGTACTGCGCTGGAGTGACGGCATCGCCTCAAGAATTGCTTCCGCAACGCTCACATGGCTGACGTCTTCGGGAAATTGGATGTCATTGTTGAAGACGTTCTGGCCAGAGGTGGAGTAGAGGCAACGCTCTTCGGCGTTATAGGGGTCGCCGAACTCATCCTCGAGGTTCCATTCCGTGACGTTGAAAATAACAATCCGCCAGGCCGTACCTGAGGCATTCATTCCGGGCAAAACACGCAGCCCGTAGTAGCCCAAGCGGTGCAGCAGTCCAACGGCTTCAAGTATTCGCAGAGGAAGCTGAGAGTCCAATTGATATCCTTCGATCGCGGTTTACTAAATGCTGACATGTCCTACCGACAGTTGGGACTAACGCCGTTCGCTCAAGGACGCCTCGGCTCGATTACTTGAGAACCCGGAGAATCAGCCTAGGCGGCGGAACCGCACTAAGTAGCATCGTTGACCGTTTTGCGCATCGTGGACAGGGAGCTGGCCCCTCAGCCTTCGGTGTCGGTGGCTTCCAGCTCGGCCAGGAACTTGGCAAGCCGCGCGCTCCGGGTCTTCTCGGTCCGGGCAATCATCAGCTGGTGCAGGATGTGATAGCGCGGCTGGGACTTCAACGCGGCGAAATTCTTGGCAGCAAGCGGGGCGCGGTCCAGCGCATCTTGGAGATCTTGCGGCACCTGGGCGGTGGCTTGGCCTTGGTACGCGCGTTCCCACCGTCCATCGTCCTTCGCCTTTTGGATCTCCGCATACCCTCGCGGGCGCATGCGGCCTTGGTCGATCAGCTCCTGGGCATATCCAGTATTCTTCTCCGACCAGACAGAGGCCTTGCGCCGAGGGGTGTAGCGCTGGAGGAAAGTCGTCTCATCGCGCTTGCGACGAATGGCATCAATCCATCCGCTGCATAGCGCCTCGGGCAGGGCTTGGGTGACAGTCAGCGAAGTCGGAGTGGTAGTCCCTTTCTTCGCTACAACCAGCCATACGCCGTCGCTGGTCTCTTCGTGCTCATCGAGCCATGCCCGCCATGCGGCAACGTCGGGAAGAATCAAAGCATCGTCAGGATCCATGCCATCTATCCTGCCCCTAGTTGCTGATTGCCGCTAGGGATGCATCCGGCGCCAGGACGATTGCTCTGGACCGGTCCCTGCAATGGTGATTGTTTCCGTCCAGTGGTGGCCGACACGCGGGTCAGAGATTGGCCCTATTTCCCGGCTCTGGAACGGCGAGACCCATCAGCCTCCGGCTGGTGCCGGGGCTGATGGGTTTTCGGCCTTCCAGGCAAGAACTTTGCTAGGACCTTCCGCAGGCGGGACTGCGAGCTAGCGTGCAAGATGAAGCCGATCCGTGAATTGGCCGTCGCCAGCTCAGACGCGTGCAGCAACCAGCTCCTCGCGCAGGATGCCGGCTCCCGCGCTGAGCGCGCTCAGCTTGGCCAGCGAGACGTCGCGGGGGAACGGTGCCATGCCGCAGTTCGTGCTGGGCACCAGCTTGTCCGCGTCGACGAATTCAAGTGCATTGCGCAGCGTCTGCGCGACCTCTTCGGGGGTTTCCACCGTTTCACTGGCCACGTCGATGGCGCCGAGCATGACCTTTTTGCCGCGCACCAGCTCAACGACCTCGAGCGGGACATTGGAGTGGTGAGACTCCAGGGATATGGTGTTGATGGACGAGGCCTGCAGCAGTGGGAAAGACTTCTCGTAGTGGCGCCACTGGGCGCCGAGGGTTGCCTTCCAATCGTTGTTCGCCTTGATCCCGTAGCCGAAGCAGATGTGCGCCACGGTCTCAGCTTTCAGCCCCTGGCAGGCGCGCTCCAGCGCGGCGACGCCCCAGTCCGCGACCTCGTCGAAGAACACGTTGAACGCCGGTTCGTCGAATTGGATGATGTCCACCCCGGCTGCTTCGAGTTCTCTGGCCTCCTGGTTGAGGATGGCCGCGAACTCCCAGGCCAGTTTCTCGCGGCTTCGGTAGTGCGCATCATACAGCGTGTCGACCATGGTCATTGGGCCGGGAAGGGTCCACTTGATCTGGCGGTCGGTGCACGAGCGCAGGAACTTCGCGTCCTCAACGAACACCGGCTTCTCACGCCGCACCGCACCGACTACGGTCGGCACGCTCGCGTCGTAGCGGTTGCGGATGCGCACCGTTTCGCGCTTTTCAAAATCGACCCCGGTCAGGTGCTCGATGAAGGTGGTGACGAAGTGCTGGCGGGTCTGCTCGCCGTCGCTGATGATGTCGATGCCGCGCCGGGTCTGCTCCAGCACCGCTGCGCGCATGGCGTCCTGCTTGCCTTCGCGCAGCTGCGCGCCTTCCAGCTTCCAATCAGACCAGAGGGTTTCGGGCTTCGCCAGCCAGGAAGGCTTGGGCAGGCTGCCGACAATGGAGGTGGGAAGTAGCTTTGATGTCATCGTGTGTCTTTCGGTTCTCAGGCGACGGGAGCGGGGCAAGTGGCGGCCCACTGGTCCAGCAATTCGCGGTTCGGGGTGATGAAGTGCTCCGCGGTGTACTTGCCCTGCACTGCGCCGAGCCGGGTGCGCTCTTCGCGGTCGTAGGAGATCCTGGTCGGGGCGAAATCCTGTGCCCCCAAGCTTGGGCGATAGACGGCCGGTGCAGCGGAGCTTGCGTTGTAAATCTCGGGGCGGTAGATCTTCTGGAAGGTCTCCATGGTGGCGATGGTGCTGATCAGCTGCAGATTGGTGTAATCGTTGAGCAAGTCGCCACGGAAGTAGAACGCCAGCGGAGCGACGGCGCCCGGTGGCATGAAATAGCGCACGCGCAGCCCCATCTTGCCGAAGTACGCATCGGTCAGGGAGTTCTCATCCTGCTGGTATTCCAAGCCGAGGACCGGGTGGCTGTTGCCCGTGCGGTAGTAGGTTTTGGAAGTGGAGACGCTGATGCAGACCACGGGTAGTTGCGCAAAGCGCTGACGATAAGCCTGCGAATCCAGGAAGTGCTGGAAGAGCTGGCCATGAAGTTCGCCAAAATCTTCAGGCAATTTAGGGGCACCGGAGCCGTTGCCGGCCGCCGGAAGCACCACGCTGAAGTCGTAATCGCGCACATAGGAAGAGAAATTATTGCCCACCATGCCGTGGCTGCGGGTGCTGGTGGCTCGGTCCACGATGGTGGTGTCTAAGACTTCAAGCAGCGGGAACTGCTCCGCTGCGTTCGCCGAGTCGAAGTGCACATTGGCGGAGATGATCTCCAGCTCGAGTTCATAGCGATCGCCCTGAGGATTGTCCCAGTGAGCCAGGGAATTAAAGCGGCGGTTGATCATCGTCAGAGCGTTGCGCAGGTTCTCCTGGCGGTTTTCCCCGCGGGCCAGGTTGGCGAAGTTTGTCGTGACTCGTGAGCTCGCACAGGGGGTGTAGTCTTCGTCGAATTTGGTGGTGCTGATGCTGAAGGTGAACGCGTCTGCCATGGTGGCCTATCTGGTGCTCAGTGGCCTGGGCCGGCCGAAAGTAAGTCGATGCGTCCATCATGCAGTGAGATCGCGGATATCAGGTAACTCGATATAACTATGGATTCATATAGACTTGCACTATGGTTCAGGGGACGAGTGGTTTGACACTGCAGCAGTTGCGCTATTTCATCGCGGTCGCCAGCGAGGGGTCGATCTCCGCGGCGGCTGACCTGATTTACGTCGCACAGCCGAGCATGTCGGCGGCGATGAAGGAGCTCGAAGCCCGCGTGGGACGCACCTTGCTGGTCCGCTCGGCCAGGGGAGTGACGCTCACCGCCGAGGGAGCAGAATTCCTCGGTTATGCCCGGCAGGTTCTGGAGCAGGTGGAGCTGCTTGAGCATCGCTACCTCGGCCGTCCCTCGGTCCGTCGCCTGCTCGGCGTTTCCACGCAGCACTATTCCTTCTCGGTGGATGCGTTTGTCAGGATGGTTCAGGCCAGCGGGGCCGAGGAATATCAATTCTCGCTGCGCGAGACCCGCACCGAACAGATCATCGAGGACGTGCGCACCCTGCGCAGCGACATCGGCATCCTCTATCGCAACGACTTCAACCGGAAGGTCATCGACAAGCTGCTGCGCGAGTCCCGGCTCGTATTCCACCCCCTGTTCCTCGCCGATCCGCACATCTTCATTTCGCGCAGCAACCCGCTGGCCTCCCGGGCGCGGGTGACGCTCGAGGACCTCGAAGACCTGCCGCGCTTGACCTTCGACCAGGGTGCGAACAACTCGTTCTACTTCGCCGAGGAAGTGCTCTCCACCAGCTCCAGCAAGCGCGAGATCCAGGTTTCGGACCGCGCGACGATTTTCAACCTGATGATCGGCCTGGGCGGGTACACGATCTCCACGGGCATCATCAGCGACGAGCTGGATCCGTCCATCGTCGCCATCCCGCTGGATGTCGATGAGCGCATCGAGATCGGCTGGATCGACCATGCAGCGATTCCGCTGACCGAGCAAGCGCGGCGCTATCTGGACGAGGTGCGCTCGGTCGTCTCAAGCTTCGGAGTTGAGGTCCTGGACTGAATCCCCGGCCCCCAAGACGTAACACCGTGTCATTTGGCGGACCGTCGGCGACATAATAGTTGCGCAAAACCCTGGTTCTTCAAGGATTCTGGCGGTTGCCGCGCGTCACAAAGGGACTGCGGGCCGGGCCCCATTACGGGACTGGCGCGGGATGTGAAGCTAGGTGCCCCTGTATGAAGCGCGGGCGTGGGCGTCGTTTGCGCCGCCGGATGCCGATGTCCAACCATGGAAGAACAACAACCCATCAAGAGCGACCGAGAGATCTGGCTCGTAGACGTCGCAGCAACCATCGGGAAACCGAAAGGTGCTAATGCCAGGAACGATGGAGCAGTTCCGAACGTGCCATAAGGCGCCATGCTTCGTACCGTTGTGGCCTCAGGGCGGCCGAGGGGCGGTACGACGCCGGGTGTTCGGTGCACTCTCTCGTGGATCAGAAACGAGAAGGAGCTATGAACCAACGCCAAGGAACCGACGCGGTCCATGCAGGGTATCGTCCGAGCGGAGATTTCCGCCCGATGCTGCCGCCACTGCACAATTGCGCAGCGTACCAGTTCGAATCGCACGCAGAAGCGATCGAAAAATTCGCGTTGCGCCAGGCCGGCTTCACCTATTCACGCACCGGCAACCCCACCGTGGCCATCCTGGAACAGCGGGTGGCCGCCCTTGAAGGCGGAGCCCAAGCGGTAGCCACCGCCTCGGGGCAGTCGGCCGTTGCGCTCTCGCTGCTTGCCCTGACCCAGGGTCCTAAGCACATCGTGGTTTCCTCCTCGCTGTACGGCGGCACCGTGGACCTGTTCACCGACACCTTTTCCGACTTCGGCATCCGGGTCAGCTTTGTCGACCAGGCCGACCCCGCAGCTTGGGCCGGGGCCATCGAAGAAGACACCCGGGCGTTCTTCCTGGAGTCCGTCTCCAACCCGCTGTGCACCGTGGCGGACCTGCCCGCTATCTCGGCGATCGGGCACGAGCACAACATTCCGGTGGTCGTCGACAATACGCTGGCCACCCCGCTGAATATTCGCCCGCTGGATTTTGGCGCCGACATTGTGGTGCACTCGGCCACCAAGGGGCTAGCCGGACACGGCTCGGTGCTCGGCGGCGTGGTCGTGGACTCGGGGAAGTTCGATTTCTCGGATTCCACCCGCTGGCCGCAAATCGCCGCCCCGCGAGTGCGGCTGAACAATGCCTCGCTGCTTGAACGCCACGGATCGGCCGCCTACGCCATGCTGGTCCGCTCCAAATTCCTGCACGACCTGGGGCCGGCCTTGGCCCCGGCCAGCGCCCAAGGCATTCTGACCGGCATCGAAACCTTGCCGGTACGTGCCGCACACGTGCAGCGCAGCGTGAGCACCCTGATCCAGGAACTTGCAGATCACCCGGGCATTGCGGCCATCCACCACCCTTCGCTGCGGGCCCACCCGAGCCACGAGCTGGCCAAAAAGCTCACGCCCAAGGGCACCGGTTGCGTGCTGGCCATCGAACTGGCCCACCCCTCGCTGGTGTCCCCGGTGATCGACGGGCTGCAGCTGATTTCCCTGGCCGCAAATGTGGGCGATACCCGCACCATGGTCGCCCACCCGGCCACCATGACGCACTGCCGGCTCTCCGCGGAGCAACTTCTCGCCGCGGGCCTGAACACCTCCACCCTGCGCATTTCGGTGGGGCTTGAAGACCCCGCCGATCTGCTCGCCGACCTCACCCAAGCGCTGGACAGCGCACTAAACCGGGCCCTGGCCCCGCAAACCCAAGGAGCATCATGAGCGGCTTCAACACCCTCGCCGTCCACGCCGGCCAGCATAAAGACCCGCACACCGGAGCCGTGGTCCCACCGATCTACCAAACCAGCACGTTCATCCAGGACGGAATCAACGTCTTGCGCTCCGGGCACGAATACTCCCGCGGCTCGAACCCGACCCGCGATGGCTTCGAAGCGCAGCTCACCGCCCTGGAAGGCGGAGCCGCGGGGTTCGCCTTCGCCTCGGGCATCGCCGCCGAAGACGCGCTGCTGCGTGCGGTGCTTGAACCGGGCGACCACATCATCCTGGGCGCCGACGGCTACGGCGGCACCAACCGGCTGATCTCCAAATTGCACAGCAAATGGGGCATCACCTCTTCCGCGGTGGATATCACCAACCTGGACTCGGTGCGCGCAGCGGTGCGCCCGAACACCGCGCTGCTTTGGGTGGAGACTCCCTCCAACCCGCTGCTGGGCATCGCCGATCTTGCCGGCTGGGCGGACATCGCCCGCGAGCACGGCGCCCTGCTGGTAGTGGACAACACCTTCGCCACTCCCTACCTGCAGCGGCCTTTGGACTTCGGGGCCCACGCGGTGGTCCACTCCACCACCAAGTACATCGGGGGACACTCGGATGTGCTCGGCGGCGCGGTGATCGTCGCCGATCACCTCTTCCGTGGCCAGCCGCTGGCCGAAGCCGTCGGCTTCCAGCAATTCGCCGGCGGCGCGGTGGCCGGCCCGCAGGATTCCTACCTGGCCGCACGCGGCCTGAAGACCTTGGGACTGCGCATGGAACGCCACTGCGCCTCCGCAGCTAAGCTGGCACGCTGGCTTGATGACCAGCCTGAGGTGACGCGGGTCTATTACCCCGGGTTGGAATCCCATCCCGGCCATGAGCTTGCGGCGCGCCAGCAGCGTGGTTTTGGCGGCATCGTCTCGTTGCAGCTCACCGACGAACCCGCCGCGCGCGCTTTCGCCGAATCCATGGAGTACTTCCAGCTCTCGGTTTCCCTGGGCGGGGTGGAATCCCTGGTCTGCTACCCGCGCGAAATGACCCATGCCTCGCTGATCGGCACCGAGCTGGAAATCCCGGCCAACCTGGTCCGCCTTTCGGTGGGCATCGAGGAACCCGAGGACCTCATCGCGGATCTTTCCCTCGGGTTGGCCGCCGCGCGTAACGCCGCAGGCCCGGCACGCACCACTTGTCCACAGCCGGCGAGGGAACCCGCACTGCAGCTTTAGCCGCCGCGCACACTGGGGCCATGGACAACTCCCGCAGCACCGCAGAGGCCCTGGGCCAGCTGGCCCGGGGCCTGGCGCTGATGACCGCCGCGACGCAGGCCATCGCCGCCGAGACGCCCGCCCCGGGGCACGCCGCCTACTTCGCCTGGCTCACCGAGCGGGCCGCCGCGGCCGTGGCCCACGCGCAGATCCATGCGGCCGACGCACTGCGCCGCAGCGGAGCGCACAAGCTGGACCAGCAGTCCCTCCAGAAGATTTCCGACGCCGGCTCGCAGACGGCACCCGAAGAGCTCGACGCACTGCACGGGCAGACCACCACCGGCCGGACGCAGTTCAAGGCGACCGCGGAGCTGCTGCACGGCTGGCTGGGCGTGCCCGCAACCACCGCGCGGGAACGCCTGGTGCAGGCCGATTGCCTGATCGCCGGGGTCGACGAAGCCGGGCAACGCCTCGACCCCTGGCTGCCGCAATTGGCAGAGCAGTTCGCCGATCCCGCCGCAGATCCGCGCCTGGTCGTGGGGACGGCGAAGAAGATCCACGCGGCCCGCAACGATCTGGGCCAAGGAGCCGAGGGCGAGGCCGCCAAAGCGCGGCTGCAGGCCGAAGCGGTGAGCTTCATCAAGAACGAACCGGAAACCGCGCGCAAGCATGTGGCGGATCTGGTCGCGCAGGTGAAGGCCGGGAAGCGGCCGATGAAGGCGCTGCTGGCGGACATCGGCTTTTTCAAGCTCGGGGTGCGCAACGGGCTGGTGGAGTACTTGCTGCGCGTGCTGCCTGCGCAGGCGGCGCAGATCGAAGCGTTCCAGCAGGCGCTGAACAATCCGAAGACGATCGCGGGCAACCGGGAGGCGTTGAAGGATTTGGATGCCGAGCTGACCGGGGAGCCAGGCAGCTCGTGGGACGACTCGGATTCGATGCCCGGCTGGGCCAAAGGCGACGCGGATGCCGAGAACGTCGAAAACCGCCCGGCGCATGCCGAGCCCGGCAACGACGCCACCGAGCCCGCGGAAAACGACGAGCCAGGCAACGCCGTGGAGCGCGGCAGCGCAGCCCAGGATGAAGAACCGGCGGCTCCGGCGGCGGAAGCCGAAAGCCGCCCAGCGGATCTGCCCGGCGGCTGTCCTGCAGCGCCGGCGCTCCCGGGCACCGATGCGCCGCGGCTCTCGACCGCGGTGGCGCAGAGCCGCGATGCCGAGGACCTTCCCGATTCCGCGGTTGACCCGCCAGATCTTGCCCGTGCCGGCCCTGAGGCGCAGGCGCCGTGGGAAGAGCTGCGGCCCGAACGCCGGTATCTGATCGGCTTCATGGCGCTGCTGATGGCCGACCGCACCGGTTCGGGTGGTTCGAAGGGGAAGCGGCCGGGACTGGTCGCCCCGCAGGTGAGCATCATCTTGGACTACGAGAAGATGCGCGAGCGCGGCAAGGATTTCGCCGTAACCTCCTCGGGCATCGAGTTGTCGGCAGGCGAAACCCGGGCGGCGTTATGCAACGCGGGAGTGTACCCGTTGGTGCTCAACGGCAAGAGCCTGCCATTGGACTTGGGACGCACCCAGCGGTTGTTTTCCAAGGCTCAGGGCCGGGCGATACGCGCCGCCTATCGGGGGTGCGCCTATCCTGGATGCAGCATGCCCGCCGAGCGGTGCGAGCTGGATCATCTGGACGCCTGGGAGAAGGGCGGAGCCACGGATGTGGAATCCTCGGAGTTGGGCTGCTCGGTGCACCATATCGAGCGGCACTGCGGATTGTTCCACGCGGTGAAGATCAAGGGGTGCCGGCCAATGGTGCTGCTCTCCAAGGAGCTGGATCCACAACAGCGCCTGCGGGTCAATACGTTTTTCATGACGCCTTCGGAGGCCTTGGAAGCCGAGGAGCTGGCGCAGCGGATGACGCGGTTGTGGCGCGCGGGGCAGCTGGACGTGGAAATCGTCGATCCCTGACCGCCTGCGCTTGATCGAATTGCCGTCACAATTGGCGCAATGATGATCGATTTGCCAAGATTATCCCATGTCTTCTGATCTTCCTGTTCACTCCGCGCCCGAAAAGGCCGGCGAGGAACGCAGCGCCAAAGTTGCGGTCACCCTCTTCCCGCTGCTGGTGCTGGCCGGCGGCGCGCTCGCACTGCTCACCCCCGAAACCTTCTCCGGCTTCTCCAAGCTGATCAATCCGCTGCTGATGGTCATCATGTTCGGCATGGGGCTCACGCTCACCTTGCCCGATTTTGCCCTCGTGGTGCGCAGGCCACTGCCGGTGCTCCTCGGAGTCATCGCCCAATTCATCATCATGCCGCTGCTGGGCCTGGGCATCGCCATGGCGTTGGCGCTGCCTCCGGCGCTGGCCGCCGGCGTCATCCTGGTCGGTTGCGCCCCGGGCGGCACCGCCTCGAATGTGGTCACCTACCTGGCCAAGGGCGACGTGGCCCTCTCGGTGACGATGACCTCGGTCTCGACGCTGCTCGCGCCGATCTTCACCCCGCTGCTGGCCCTGTGGCTCGCCGGGCAATACCTGCCGGTGGCCGCGGGAACCATGGCGCTGTCCATTGTGCAGATCGTGCTCATTCCGGTGGTCCTGGGCCTCGTCTTGCGCACGATCCTGCCCCGCCTGGTCAACATGGTGCTGCCGGCCCTGCCGTGGGTTTCGGTCATCGCAATCACCTTCGTGGTGGTCATCGTGGTGGCCGGCAGCTCGGCGGCCATCTTCAGCGCGGGCCTGCTGATCCTGCTCGCGGTGATCCTGCACAACGCCGGGGGCATCGCCCTGGGCTATGGCACCGCGAAGCTGTTCAAGCAGCCGATCGCGAGCCGCCGCACCATGGCCGTGGAGATCGGCATGCAGAACTCCGGCCTCGCCTCGGGGCTGGCCAAGGACTTCTTCACCCCCGAGGCGGCGCTTCCCGGCGCGGTCTTCTCCGTCTGGCACAACCTCTCCGGCGCGCTCATTGCCGCCTACTGGCGGCGCAGCAGCGCCAAAAATGGCCAGCTGGCCACCGCGGAACAGCCCGTCAACTAGCCGCACGGCTGCACCACGCAAAAAGCGCCGGCCTCACGTTGAAATTCAGCGTGGGGCCGGCGCTTTTGTGCCGCAGAGCTTTTCCGCGACCGGAGCTCAGCGCGTCACCAGATCGTTCGGGTAGACGACCCCTACAGACTCGCGGATCGTATCGAAGAGCTCCATGGTTTTCACCGAGTGCTCCCAGGGCATCGTGGGCGACTGGGTGAGCCCCTGCTGGATGCAGCGGGTCGCCTCGCGGAATTCGTATCCGTAGTTCTCGCCTACCGCCTCGAACTCTTCTACGCGGGGCGGGCCATCGGTGGGGTGGATGAATAATTTGCTCGCGTTGTACAGCGGCGCGTTCGTGGCCAGCCATCCGCCGGTGCCGGTGACTCGCGCCTGCTGCGGGGCGCCCCCGTTGAGCGTCAGCAGCAACTGGGCATGCTTGCCACCGGCGTATGAGAGGTTCATCGCGGTCTGCGTATCCACGCCGTCCCGATTGAGCTGAGCTACCGCGTGCACCGACTCGGGGAAGCCGAGGGCGCCGATGGCCCAGGTCAGCGGGTACACACCCAGATCCAGCAGGGCCCCGCCGCCGGCCTTCGGGTCGAAGAGGCGCGAGGCCGGATCATAGGCGGCGTGGAACCCCAGATCCGCCTGCACCCAGGTGACCTCGCCCAGTTCCCCCGATGCGAGGATCGCCAGGGCCCGGGCGAATGCCGGAGTGAAGCGTGCCCAGAGCGCTTCCATCAGGAACAGCGAACGTTCGGCCGCGAATTCCACCAGCGTGCGCGCCTCGGATGCGTTGATGGTCAGCGACTTCTCGCAGACCACATGCTTGCCGGCCGCCAGCGCAGCCATGGCGATCTCATAATGCTGCCCATGCGGGGTCGCGATGTAGACGACCTCCACCTGCTCGTCCGCGAACAGCTCCTGATAGGACCCGTAGGCCCGATCAATGCCGTGCTCGTCGGCGAATTCCCGCGCCTTGGCCGTATTCCGCGAGGACACCGCGCAGACTTGCGCGTCGGCTAGAGCCTGCAGGTCTCCGATCACCTTGGAGACGATCCGCCCGGTGGACACCACGCCCCAGTTCAGCGTCCGCCCGGTGGCCTCGGCGGCCGGCAGAGCCGAGGGCTGCGCGGTCGGTGGCGTGCGGATATGCGAGGTCATCGGCGGTGTCCTTGTACTGGGAGTCGAGAATCGGCGGGGCGGTCAGGAACCGTTGGCGGCCAGGTGCTTGGCGGCGAGCACCAGATAGTGCTCGGCGTTCACGTTCAGGCTGGCGACCTCGTCCGCGGTCAGTTCGCGGCGCACCTTCGCGGGAACCCCGGCCACCAGCGAGCGCGGCGGCACCTGCGTGCCCTCAAGCACCAGGGCCCCGGCCGCCACCAGCGACTGCTCGCCGATGACCGCGCCGTTCATGATCGTCGCGCTCATCCCGACCAGACAGCCATCGCCCACGGTGGCGCCGTGCACCACCGCGCTGTGGCCGACGGATACCGCGTCCCCGAGCGTGCAGGGGAACCCCGCATCGGCATGCAATACGACGTTGTCCTGCAGATTGGTGCCCTTGCCCACCCGGATCGGGGCCGAATCGCCGCGCACCGAGACACCGTAGAAGGCGCTGGCGCGATCAGCCAATTGCACGTCGGCGCTCAGCGTCGCGGTCGGGGCAAGGAAAACTTCGGCGCCCACGGTAGGGGTAACGCCGTCAATGGTAATTATGTGAGCCATGGCACCCATCCTATCCGCAGCCGGGGTCCGGCTCGGCGAAGCGCTGCGCGGTGCGCGCCGCCGGGCACTGCCGCGAAACTAGGAGAAGACGATGGTGCGCTGCCCATCGAGCATCACCCGGTGCTCGGAGTGCCACTGCACCGCACGGGTCAGCGTGCGGCCCTCGACGCTGCGCCCGAGCGCGACCAGCTGGGCGGGGGTGCGCGCATGGGAAACCTGGGTGACCTCCTGGTCGATAATCGGCCCCTCATCCAGGTCCGCGGTCACATAGTGCGCGGTCGCGCCGATCAGCTTCACCCCGCGGGCGTGGGCCTGGTGGTACGGCTTCGCCCCCTTGAAGGAGGGCAGGAAGGAGTGGTGGATGTTGATCACCCGTCCGGCCATCCGCTCGCACAAGGCGTCGGAGAGGATCTGCATGTAGCGGGCGAGCACCACCAGTTCGATATCGTACTCATCGGCCAGGGCCAGCAGCTCCGCCTCGGCCTGGAACTTGTTCGCCGGGGTCACCGGCAGGTGCACGAAGTCCACCCCGTAGAACTCGGCCATCGGCTTCAGATCCAGGTGGTTGGAGACGATCACCGGCACCTCGATGGCCAGATTTCCGGCGCGCTGGGCGAAGAGCAGGTCGTTGAGCGCGTGCCCCGCCTTGGAGCACATGATCATGGTGCGGGTGCGCTTGGCCGCGTCGTCCACGCGCAGCGACATCACAAATTCCTCGCGGATCGGCGCGAGCGCCGCGCGCACCTGGACCAGGGACTGTTCGGTGGCCACCTCGATGCGCATGAAAAAGGTGTTCGAATCCGGCGATTCATACTGCTGGGACTCGGTGATATTGCAACCAGCGCCCAGCAGCCCGCCGGAAATTGCATGCACGATGCCCGGTCGGTCCAGGCAGGAAAGGGTCACGATGTACTGGTTGCTCATGGATCGAGGTTAACCTCCCGGAGCCCCCTGCGCCGAATCCGGCGTCTTGCCAGCGCGATATTTACCTGGCCGTTGTCATCTGCGGCGGGCGATTTTCGGCCCCCGCTTCGCTCGCGTCCGCGGAACCAGCCGCCACCCCGAGCTCGGCCAGCCGGCGCACCGCCGCCACCGCGGCTTTCCGCCCGGCCCGGGTCGCCCCGATCGTGGAGGCCGAGGCGCCGTACCCGACGAAGAACATTCCCGGCAGCGCCGCCGCGCTCACCGAATCGGCAAGCACCCGGATCCCGCCGGCGCTGGTGTGCAGCTTCAGCCCGCGCAGGTGCCGATGGGCATGGCGGAACCCCGTGGCCCACAGGATCGCGTCGACCTTTTCGCTCGTGCCGTCGGCAAAGCGCACCGACCGTGCACCCAGCGAGGAGATGGCCCCGCGGGAGATCAGCGCACCGGAGTCGATGCCCGCCCGCATCGCCTCGGTGAGAATCAGCCCGGTGGTGCCGACCACGGATTTCGGCGGCAGCCCGGCGGCGGTCCGCGCGTTGACCTCGCGCTCCACGGCCACGCCCCATTCGGGATCGTTGCCCACCTCCCGCCAGTCCGGGGCGCGCCGGGTGGACCAGAGGGTGTCGATCCCGGCGGCCCGCAGCTGCACGATGAACTGGGTGGCGCTCGCCCCGCCGCCGACCACCAGCACCCGCTGCCCGGCAAACTGCTCCGGCGCCACAAATCCGGAGGTGTGCACCTGCGGCCCGGTGAATTCTTGGCTGCCGGGGTAGACCGGCCAGAAGGGGTTGGTCCAGGTGCCGCTGGCGTTGATCAGCGTGCGCGTCGCGAGCTCCTCGCCGCTGGAAAGCCGAACGCTGAACCAGGTTCCGTCGTGGCTGACCGCCGCCACCTTCGCGGGCCGGCACACCGCCAACCGGTGCAGCGCTTCGAACCGCGCATAGTAGTCGGAGACCACCGCGGAGGCTGGCCGCGTGGGGTCCTGATTTTCGAAGGGGAAGTCCGGCAGCGGGTGGATCCGGTGCGTCTTGCCCAGGGTGAGGGTGTCCCAGCGGTGCTGCCACGCGCCGCCGGGGCGCTCGTTCGCGTCGAGCACCACGAAATCCTCGCCGGCTACCAGTCCGCGCCGGTGCAATTGATAGGCCGCCGAAAGCCCCGCCTGGCCGGCGCCGATCACGATGCTCTGGTAGCTCACCCGAACCTGCTTTCTCCACGTTGCGCTCACCGGGTACAACAACCCCGGAGCGGTGCGCATTCCCGCCGCACCCGCTACGTGGTGCACAGCCTTCGGCCGAGGAAATCACATTTTTCGCCCGTCATCCACCGGTGTGCGCACCGCGAAGTTCGTTAGACTTGTGCGCAGAAGCATCGTGACTGGCGTGAGGTGGATAACCACCGGGGAGCGAGCAACCTGCAGTGAATACGGACCGCGCGCCTGGGTCTGGTACCGAACAGCATCGTGAGCCGCGCAGCAGCTGCGCAGGCCACAACGGAAGGAACAGTGTGAGCGCACGTATTCTCGACGGCAAGGCCACCGCGGCAACCATCAAGGCGGAGCTGGCCGAACGCGTCGCCAAGCTCAAGGAGCAGGGTTACGCCACCGGGCTGGGCACCATCCTGGTGGGCAACGACCCGGGCTCGGCCTGGTACGTCGGCGGCAAGCACAAGGACTGCGCCGAGGTCGGCATCGAATCGATCCGCGTGGATCTGCCGGAGGAAACCACCCAGGAGGAGCTGCTGGCCAAGGTGCGCGAGCTGAACGAGAACCCGGATTGCACCGGCTACATCGTGCAGCTGCCGCTGCCCAAGCATATCGACCAGGACACGATCCTGGAGGCGATGGATCCGCAGAAGGACGCCGACGGGCTGCACCCGATGAACCTGGGCCGCCTGGTCGCCAACGTGAACCGCCCGATGGCCTCCCCGCTGCCATGCACCCCACTGGGCTGCGTGGACCTGCTGGCCCGGCACGATATCGATCTGAACGGCAAGCACGTGCTGGTCCTGGGCCGCGGCGTGACCATCGGACGTCCGGTCGGACTGCTGCTCACCCGCCGGTCGGTCAACGCGACCGTCACCCTGGCGCACACCGGCACCACCAACCTGCCCGAGCTGCTGGCCCAGGCCGATGTCATCATCGCCGCCGCCGGGGTCCCGCACATCGTCAAGGCCGAGTCCATCAAGCCCGGCGCGATCGTGCTCGACGTGGGAGTCTCCCGGGTTGACGGCAAGGTCACCGGCGACGTGGATCCGGCGGCCGCCGAGGTCGCTTCGTGGATCAGCCCGAACCCGGGCGGCGTGGGCCCGATGACCCGGGCGATGCTGCTGAACAACGTGGTCGAGGCGGCCGAACGCAACGCCGCCCACGCCGCCAGCGTCGCCAGCTAGGCGCAACGCAACCCGAAGGCCCGTGGGCCATCCCGCCGCGGCGGGATGGCCCACGGGCCTTTTTCGTACCCGGAACGCCGGCTGGTGATGCCTCCGGCGGTCAGCTCCGCTGGCCACGCCCGCCGCGCTGACCCGGGCACGACCGCCGAAGAGCCAGGTTATCGAGCCTGATACATGCTCAAAGTGGTCTAGCGGATGCCTGCTTGTTCCGGGACCGCAACGGCAACGCGCTTGTCGAAGATGGTGGCCCCGACTTCCTGCTCGGCTTGGTTCTCGATGGACAGGTTGATCCCACTGCGATCACGCAACAGCGACACGGCGATCAGCGACACCGCGGTGATGCTGATCAGGTACAGCGCCACCGCATTGGTCCCTCCGGTGGCGTTCACCAGGGCGGTGGCGATCATCGGGGCGAAGGCCCCACCCAGGATCGCACCGAGGGCGTAGGAGATCGACACACCGGAAAAGCGCACCGACGCCGGGAACAGCTCGGAATACAGCGCCGCCTGCGGACCATAAGAGAATCCGAGCCCGACGGCAAAGAAGGCGAACGCCAGATAGAGCAGACCTAGATTCCCGGTATCGACCAGCCAGAAGAGCGGGAATATGCACAGCAGCTGCGAGATGAAACCGATTTGGTAGGTTCGTTTGCGCCCTAGCTTGTCGGCCACCAATCCGGACAGCGCGGTGAAGATGAACCACATGACCGCGCCAAAGGACACCGCGATCAGCACCGCGGTGCGGCTGAAGCCGACCGGACCCTCCGGGTTGGTCATATACGCCTGCAGGAATCCGCCGGTGGTCATGTAGCCTGCGGCGTTGTTCCCAGCGAAGACCAGTGCGGCAATGAGCACCAGCGGCCAGTGCTTGCGGAAGAGCAGGACTACGGGGACCTTCGTTTGCGCCTTCTTGGCGGCGATCTCCTCGAAGATCGGTGATTCATCCACCGCACGGCGAATGAAGTATCCGACCAGGACCAGCACGATGCTCAGCAGGAACGGGACCCGCCAGCCCCAGGCGAGGAATGCTTCGCCGGGCGAGATCACTCCGGTCATCAGGGCAGTGACCCCGGAAGCCAGCAGCATGCCCAGCGGCACACCGAGCTGCGGGTAGGCCCCGGCCCGGCCGCGGCGGTCCGCCGGAGCGTGTTCCACGGCCATCAGCACCGCGCCTCCCCACTCGCCGCCGGCCGAGATGCCCTGCAGGATGCGCAGGGACAACAGCAGAATTGGTGCCAGCACCCCGGCGGTGTCGTAGGTGGGCAGCACGCCGATCAGCGTGGTGGAGGCCCCCATGAGTGTCAAGGTGAGCACCAGCATGGCCCGGCGGCCGATTTTGTCCCCATAGTGTCCGGCGAGGAAGGCACCCAACGGGCGGAAGAGGAAGGAGATGCCCACCGAGGCGAACGCCAGCAGCAGCCCGATTTGGGCGCCGGCCGGTTCAAAGAACAGCTGCGCGAAGATGAGTCCGGCGGCGGTGGCGTAGATGAAGAAGTCGTACCATTCGATGGTGGTGCCGATGACCGTGGCGAAGGCGACGCGGCGCTGATTGGTGCCGCGGCGGCCTGGGGTGCTGGTGGCGGTGTTCATGGAGTTCCTGACTGGACGTTGATGGCTGAGCTGATTCCGAGGTTCGGGCTCAGGCGCCGATGAGAACCGCGCGCTTGGCCAATTCCTTCAGCGTGCTCCCCGGTTCGCGGAGCATCGCCGGGGTAATTTCGGTGCGGGAGGCGAGCAGCTTGCGCGCGGCGATGTGGTCCGCCGGTGAATTAACCGACTCCACCGCGGTGAGCACTCCCTGGCGGAAGAGCGCGACCGAATACTTGCCGGCCCGCATTTCGCCGAGCACGAGCGGAGTGTCCTCCGGGTGCGCAAGCCCTGCGATCTGGAGCCGCAACGCTCCCTGCGTGCTCCAGAACCAGGGCAGCGCGGCGTACTCGCCGGATCCGGTCGCGATCACTTCGGCCAGTGCTTTGGCCTGGTCGGTGGCGTTCTGCACCGATTCCAGGCGCGTCCGCGATCCGCTGAAGGCGTTGGGGAACCAGGCGCAGTCGCCGATGGCGTAGACCCCGGCGGTGCTGGTGCGCAGCGCGGCGTCCACGGTGATTCCGTTTTCAGTGTGAATCCCGGAGGCTTGGGCCAGCTCGATATTGGGCAGCACCCCGATGCCATAGACCACCAGATCAGCATCGTATTCGTCGCCGGTGCTCGATCCGACCACCAGGGAATTGCCCGTGGCACGGATTTCGCGCACACCCTCGCCGAGCCGCAGATCGATGCCGTTGTCCCGGTGGGCCTGGGCAAACCAGTCCGACAGGCAGGTGGACACCGCGCGGCCCATCGGCCGCTGCGCGAATTCGAGCACCGTGACGGCGAGCCCGCGGGCTCGCGCCGCCGCAGCGAATTCGAGGCCGATGAATCCGGCGCCGATCACCACCACCTGCCGCGCGCGGCCCAACGCCTGTTGCAGCTGTTGCGCGTCAGCCAAGGTCCGCAGCCCCAGCACGCCGGGAAGTTCCGCCCCCGGGCAGGCCAGCTGCCGGTTGCGTGCCCCGGTGGCGAACACCAGATGCGCATAGCCCAGCGTGCTTCCGTCGCTGAGCGCCACGCTGCGTCGTACGGTGTCCACGCTAAGCACGGTGAGACCGCTGCGCAGCTCGATGTTTTGCTCCGCGAAGAAGCTGGCCGCGCGCAGCGGCAGCGGCTCGGGGGCCGGGCCTTGGGCGAGGAAGTCCTTGGACAGCGGCGGACGCTGGTAGGGCAGTGCCCGGTCATCGTGCACGATGCTGATCTCGCCCTGGTACCCCTGCGCGCGCAGCGAGTCGGCGAGCTGGATTCCCGCTTGCCCGCCGCCGATGATCACGACGCGTTCGTTAATTGCACCCACGGGCTCTAGACCTGCTCGTTCGGTACGCTTACGCGAATCCGCGCGAGCTTGGCGGACATCTTCACCTGGCAGCCCAGCCGGCTGTATTCGGTGCGGGCTGCGGTGGTGCAGTCCAGCATTTCCTCTTCGTCCTCGCCGATCTCATCGAGTTCGGCAGAGAATTCCGGGTCGACGTAGATGTGGCAGGTCGCGCACATGGCTTGACCGCCGCATTCACCGACGATTCCGGCCACACCATTGCTGACCGCGGCGCGCATCAAGCTGGTGCCTTCGGAGACCTCGATCTCGGTAGCTGACTGGTCCGATTGTGAAAAAATGATGGTAGGCACGGGGGCTCGCTTTCGTACTGGAATTGTTGGTGAAAATTCGGGAGATGCGGCGCGGATTAGCTGTCCCAGAGCACCGGCATCTTGGTCATGCCGCGGAAGACCCATCCGGCGTCGACGCTCGCATTGGCCGGATCCAATCGCAGGTTCGGCAGGCGTCCGAAGACAGTTGGCAGGGCGATCTGGGCGACCTGTGCGCGGGCGATCCAAGTGCCGGCGCAGAAGTGCACGCCACCGCCGAAGGCCAAGTGGGCTTTTTTCGGACGGAAGATGTTGAAGGACTCCGGATCATCGAACACCTGCGGGTCGCGGTTCGCGGCACCGAGCACGACCCCCAGTCGGGCCCCCTGGGGTAGAGCAATGCCCTCGAGCACCAGATCACGTGTGGTTTCCCGGGGGTACATGCCGATCGGTGCCACCCAGCGCACGGATTCCTCAAACGCCTTGGAATAAAGCGCATCGTCATTCTGCACCGCGTGTCGCTGGTCCGGGTGATTCAGCAGGGCCCAGACGGTAGTTGCCAGCACGTCGCGTGGCTCGTTCAGCCCGCCGCCGATGGTCATTTTCAGGTTCGCGCGGATCGCTTCCAACGGAATCGGCATCGAAGCGAGCCCGGAGAGCAGCGAATGATCCGGATTTTTCGCCAGGTAGGGAAGCATTTCCGCGATGGCGGCGTCGACCTCGGCAGAGGACTCGGCGGATTTAGCCCAGATCGCCGGGTCGTCCGCGTAATTTCCGGTGCCGTCGATCATGCTCTGGCTCCAGCGCTGCATGTCTTGCTGGCTGGCGTTGTGGAATCCGCAGATCAGACGCAGGTTTTCCGCGGTGTACGGGGCCGCATAGTCCCAGACGAAGTCGGCGCCGGGCCCCTTGGCCTGCAGCTCGTTCAGATACTTGTCGTTGTTGGCGGCAAAGATCTCATTCCAGTGGTTCTTGATGGTTGCCGGACGCAGGGTCTTGCCATAGGAGTCACGGTCGATCTGGTGTTCTGGATTGTCCTTGCGCAGCATCGAATGCCCCATGGAGCGCTTCATCAGGGATTCGCGTTCATTGGCGGTGAAATCTGCCTCGTTCTGTTCGATTTCATGTGCGGCCGCGTAAGAGGTGACCATATACCTGTTGACGGCGGGCACCCAGTGGATCGGAGCCTGCGCCCGCAGCTTCTGGTAGATGGGGAACGGATCGTCGTGCAAGTCGGCGATGGTGACCCAGTCCGCGCTAGGCGCTTCCGCTCCGGTCTCGCTGGACGGCCGGGCCTTCGCAGGTGAAATGCTGGAAGCCTCGGCGGCTGCCCCACTGAATGGGCAGCTGGCAGGTGCGTCGGTGGAAGTGCTCATGGCTGGGCTCCTGTACGTGTTATGTTCCTGGCTTCCTCCAGTGTGCGACAAGCCACAATCGTCGGTAAACTGGTTTTATGTGAGCTGTATCCACGGTTTAGGCGAGGTTTTGAAATGCGTTTTACCCTGCGGCAGCTCGAATGCCTGGTAGCGATCGGCGCGGCCGGATCGATAGCCGGCGCGGCGAAAAATTTATCGCTATCGGCTTCGGCGGTGACCGGGTCACTGAACGAGTTGGAGAAGATCTTCAATACCCAGCTGACGATCCGGCGCAAAGCCCATGGGGTGCAGCTCACTCCTGCCGGCAGCTACGTGCTGTCACAGGCGCGCAATCTCATCGAAGGCGCCGAAGATCTGGAGCTAATGGCCAGCGGCGTGGGAGAGGTGCTGCGTGGGCGGGTAAAGATCGGCTGCTACTCGTCCTTGGCCCCCACCGTGCTCACCGAGCTCTTGGACGTGTATGGCCAGCTGCACCCTCAGGTGCAGCTGGACTTCTATGCGGGAACGCAGCAACGCATCAACGAGATGTTGTTGGCCGGCGAACTGGATTTGGCCTTGGTCTACGATTTTTCGCTCGATGCCGGGCTGGAGCGGACCAAGCTCTTTTCCACCGAGCCCTCGCTGGTGCTGCCGGCAGGCCACGCTTTGGCCGGTGAACAGAAGGTCGCCTTGGCGGAGCTCGTCGCAGAGCCGATGATCCTGCTGGACGTGCCGCCTAGCCGAGAGCATACAGAAATGGTGTTCAAAGCCGCGGGGCTGACTCCCTGGATCAGGTATCGCACCACCGACTTCGAAGTCACCCGCTCGATGGTGGGGCGGGGGATGGGCTACGCGATTTTGGTGCAGAGACCCGCTTCTGATCTGACCTACGAAGGGCGGAGGTTGGTGACCAAGCGAATTCACCCGGCGGTTCGAAGGGTCGGGGTCTCGATGGTGTACGGAGCCGGGGTCAGGCTCTCCCTCGCGGCCGTAGCCATGCGGGATCTTGCCGTGCAGATCCATGCACTTTAAGCACCACGGGCACGGCAATGCCCCGGCAGGAAACCCATTTGGTTTCTTGCCGGGGCATTGCTGTATGACAGGTGCCGTTTAGCGGTTGCTCAGATCCTTGGCAGGTTCTGCCACGCGCTTGTCGAAGACCAGCGCGCCGACTTCCTGTTCGGCCTGATTGCGGAAGGACAGGTCGATGCCTTTCCGATCGCGGATCATCGAGACTGCGATCAGCGAGATCGCCACCACGATCAGCAGGTAGGTGGCCACCGCGTTCGTCCCGCCGGTCGCTTGCACCAGCGCCTGGGCGATGGTCGGGGCGAAAGCGCCACCGACGATCGCGCCGATCGCGTAGGAGATCGACACGCCGGAGAAGCGGACCGAAGCGGGGAACATTTCGGAGTACAGCGCCGACTGGGCGCCGTAGGTCAGCCCCAGCCCGATGCCGAAGATGCCGAAGGCCAGGTAGAGCAGGCCCAGCGACCCGGTGTTGACCAGCGCGAAGACCGGGAACATCGACAGTCCCAGAATCACGAAGCCTACCTGGTAGGTGCGCACGCGGCCCAGCACGTCGGCCAGCAGTCCAGAGACCAGGGTCATGATCAGCCAGATTGCGGCCCCGAAGACCACCGCGATGAGCACGTCGGTGCGTTCCAGACCGATTGGCCCATCCGGGTCGGTGGTGTAGGACTGGAAAAAGCCGCCGGTGGTCATGTAGCCGGCCGCGTTGTTGCCCGCGAAAACCAGTGCCGCGACGACAACCAGACGCCAGTGCTTGCGGAACAGCTCGAGGATCGGCACCTTGGTCTGCGCCTTCTGCTCGGCGATCTCTTCGAAGACCGGGGACTCGTCGACCGCGCGGCGCACGAAGTAGCCCACGGCGATCAGCACGATGGAGGCCAGGAACGGCACGCGCCAACCCCACTGCACGAATTCTTCGCCCGGGGAGATGACGCCGGTCATCAGCGCCATGGTGCCCGAGGCGAGCAGCATGCCCAGCGGCACGCCGATCTGCGGGTAGGAACCAGCACGTCCGCGATGGGTATCGGGTGCGTGCTCGACGGCCATCAGGACCGCGCCGCCCCATTCGCCGCCGGCGGAGATGCCCTGCAGGATGCGCAGCGACAGCAGCAGGATCGGCGCCAGGATGCCTGCGGTCTCGTAGGTTGGCAGCACGCCGATGAGCATCGTCGCGGCGCCCATCAGGCTCAGCGTAAGCACCAGCATCGCCCGGCGGCCGATCTTGTCGCCGTAGTGCCCGGCGAGGAACGCACCCAGCGGGCGGAAGAGGAAGGACAGGCCCACCGAGGCGAAGGAGATCAGCAGGCCAATTTCCTTGCCGGCCGGTTCGAAGAACAGCTGGCTGAAGACCAGGCCGGCTGCGGTGGCGTAGATGAAGAAGTCGTACCATTCAACGGTGGTGCCGATGATGGTGGCAAAAGCGACGCGCCGTTGATTGGACTTGGCGCTCCGTCCTGCGATGTTTGCGGTGTTACCCATGGTGCTCCTCGCTGAGCTGCGCTGGCCCCAAAAACCAGTACTGCGTGAGTTGTAAGTCACTACAGTGTCGCACCGCACAAACCTTAGGTAAACTTCAAAGATCTGCAGAACTATTGAAGGTAGACTTAACTGTATGCCGAAGTTCACCCTGCGCCATCTGGAAATCATTGCCGAATTGCCCGAACATGCCACCCTAGGCTCGGCCGCCAGCGAGCTGAGGATTTCCGAATCGGCCTTGTCCCAATCGATTACCGCAATCGAAAAAATCGCCGGCGAACCGTTGTGCCTGCGCCGCAAGGCCCATGGCGTTTCGATGACCGCCTCGGGGGAGTACTTCGCATCGATGGCGCGAAAAATCATTGCCCAGGTCGATGAGCTGCAGGCGACCTTTCCGCACCAGGAGGGAAAGCTGCGCGGTCCGGTGCGTTTTGGCTGCTTCGCCTCGCTCTCACCCCATGTGGTCCCCGCGCTGCTCGAGGGATTTCCCCGGGTGCACCCGGAGCTGGACGTCAGCGTGCGCGTGGGCACCCATGAGGAACTGATCCCGGCGCTGAACTCCGGGGACCTCGACGTTGCCTTCGTCTACGACCTGTTGCTGCCGCAAGAGATGAATAAGCAGGTCATCTACGAGACCGAGATGCAGGTGGTGCTGCACCCCGAGCACCCGCTGGCGCGCCTTGAGCGGCCACTGGAATTAAGCGATCTCGTGACGGAACCGTTGATCATGTACCAGTCGGTGCCGAGCACCGAATACACCATGCAGCTTTTTGCGGCGCGCGGGCTGGTGCCGAAGATCACCGCCTCGGTGCCGCAGATGATTCTGGTCAACGCGATGGTTGGCCGCGGGTTGGGCTACGGGCTGCTGATGTCACGGCCGAACAATGCCGAGCTATCGCTCGAGGGGCGCAAACTGGCAATTCGCCGGCTCAACCCGCCGAATTATCCCAGCGCCGTCGTGGCGATCTGGCCGCGCAAGGCGCAGCTCTCGGCGCGGGTGCTCGCCCTGATCGACTTTGCCATTACCGCGATGAACGAGTCCTGGCAGCGTGCGCAACCGGAGAACCAGAGCTCTGCCGGCAATTAGCCCGAATCGGCAAAAACCCATCGCACCAAGCCAACGGCCGAACCGCCGCAGAGCGTGGATTCTTGCCCCGACGGGCACTATCGCCGGGGCCTGCGGCTGGGCATAATGGGAAGCATCCGAAGCACACACGACTTTTCAAGGCGAAGGGCTAAGGAAATGATTGGCACATGGCAGGCCATGGTCATCGACTGCGAGGATCCCAGCGCGTTGGCCACATTCTATGAGCAGCTGCTGGGCATGATCCGGCTCGACGATGAGCCGGACTGGGTGAGCATCGGCGACGCACCGGACCGTCCCGGACTGGCTTTCCAGGCGGTCAGCCCCTATGTGGCCCCCGAATGGCCGGGGCATCTGCACCCGCAGCAGGCGCATCTCGATGTCAAGGTCAAGGATCTGGATCTCGCCGAGCAGCAGGTACTCGCCCTCGGTGCCGCGCTCACCGGTGAAGGCTCGAAGACCTTCCGCGTGTATTTGGACCCGCAGCAGCATCCGTTCTGCCTGGTGAGCTGGTAAGCCGCGCGGGTTTTGCCTAGCCCCAGTGCGCAAAGGCGATCTTTGCCGCCTGCAATCTGGAGCTGACTGACAACTTGCCCATCACCCGGGATACGTGGGTTTTCACCGTCGTTTCCCCGATGCCCAAGCGCGCGGCGATCTGCGGGTTGCTCAATCCCGCACCGAGGCCGGCCAGCACCTCCAATTCCCGGTCGGTGAGGGCCTCGGGCAGCGGGGGCGGCACCGGGTGCGGGTCCAGTGCCGCCATCGCCTGCGCCACGACGCGGGAAGTCACCTCGGGGTCCAGCACCGAACAGCCGCGCGCGGTCGTTTTCACCCCGTCGAGGATTTGCGTCGGCGTGGAACTTTTCAACAGGAACCCGTGCGCGCCGGCCTGCAGCGCACCGAAGAGGTAGGCGTCATCGTCGAAGGTGGTCAGCACGAGCACGCGGGCCAATCCGGCGGAGCTGATTTCGGCTGTCGCCGCGACCCCATCGAGGATCGGCATGCGCAGATCCATGAGCACCACGTCGGGGCGCAGCGCCCGCGCCATGCTCACCGCCTGCCGGCCGTCGGCCGCCTCGCCGAGGACTTCAATGGACGAGTCGGCCTCGAGAACCAGCCGGATCCCCATGCGCACCGTGGAATGATCGTCGACGATCAAGATTTTGACGCTCATCTCATGCGGCTCCCTTGCTGGATTTCCGGGACGGTGGGGAATTCGCACCGCGTCCAGAATGTGCTGCCGCTGCCAAATTCGCAGTGCCCGCCCAGGGCCTGCACGCGGGCACGGATATTATTCAGCCCGCTGCCTGCTCCGCCAGCGCTAGGGGCGCCGGCCGAATCGGGCGCGTCGCGCAGCGGATTGCTGGACTGCACCACCAGGGCCGCCGGCGCCTGGAGCAGCTCCAGGTGCAGCGCGCTGCCCGGCGCATGCTTTGCGTGATTGACCAGCAGCTCGCGCACCGTCCGGTAGATCGCCGTCTGGGTCTGCTCGGCTACCAGGGCCAGATCCGAATCCACGCCGGTGTCATAGCGGATTCGCTGCCCGGCCTGCTGGAAGGACTGCACCAGTTCGGGCAGCCCGCTAAGGTCCGCGCGCAGGGCCGAGCTGCTGCCCGCGTGCAGCATCCGCACCATCGAGGTCATCTCCTGCAGCCCGGCTACCGATTCGGCACGGATGCTTTCCAGCGGGGCGCGCAGATCAGGCCGGCTGGTCACCGGCTCGCGTTCGAGCAGTGCGCCGCTGAGCAGCGCGATGGAGGACAGCCGTGCGGAAAGCACGTCGTGCATCTCCCGGGCCAGCGCGGTGCGTTCCTCGATATTCGACGCCCGATGCTCGGCCACCAACAGTTCCTCGCGATCCGCCGCGGCGGCACCTACCGCGGCGGCCCGCGCCGATTCGCTGTGCGCCAGCTCCTTGGCGGTACGCACGTTCTCCGCCCAGAGCATCGGGGTGAAGAAGACAAACCCGGCGATGAAGATCGCCAGCACCGCATCGGAGGTGGATCCGGTCTTCGCCCAGATGTACCCGGCCACGGTGAGCGTGACCAGGCTCAACACGATCAGCGTCCAGCGCCGCACCGGTGCGCCGGCCAGCAGGTAGATGGTGAATACGGATTCGAAGAGCAGGAAATACCCGCCGATGCTGCCCATCGCCAGCAGCAATGCCGCGAACAGCAGCAGCCATAAGGCGCAGAGCGTGGGCATCCGGCGGCGCAGAAACAGCGGAGCCGTGCCAAGGGCCAGCACAGGGAACCACCATCCGGCCAGCGCAGCAAAACCCGCCAGCGGGGGATTGACCAGGTTTGCCAAGTGCAGCACGGAGGTGAGCAGCAAGTACATGCCTACGGTTTCGGGTTCCTGATCCCCGCTGCCCAGGCGGCGCAGCAGCAGCCCTAGTTTTCTTCTCACCCATTAAGCATGCCCGTTATTCCGGCCGCCTCGCGTCCTCCTAAAGTAGGAGGCCAGGTGGCCCGTTGCCCGATTTTCAAGCACGTAGCGAAGCCGCACAGTGAGAAGCATGAACTTCTTGATGCAGTCCCCGGGCCTGATGCTGCTAATCCTCGCGCTCATCGATGCGACAAGCATCGGCACCCTGGTCATCCCGATCTGGTTGCTGCTGCGGCGCGACTACCGGCGAGCCATCCCGCGCGTGATTGTGTATCTGGGGCTGCTCGCGGCGTTCTACTGGGTGATTGGCGTGCTGATCGGCTCGGGCTGGAACCTTGGTGCGGGACTGGTTCCGGCCGGCTTCTTCCAACACCCGACGATCAGGCTGCTCAGCCTGTTGCTCGGGGCGGGCATGATCATCTGGGCGTTGACCTACAAAACCGATGCGCAAAAGGCCGCTGCGCTGCGCAAATCGGCCGTCGGTGGCGCGTCCCGAGAGCGCGCGGAGCCAACGGACCCAGCTGCGCCGGGGGCTGCCGGGCCGCAAGTACCGAAGAACCTGCGCGGGTTCCTGGCCCGAGCACTGGATAGCAAGTCCGGGATCGCGGTGCTGGCGCTGGTCGCGGGGTTGCTGGAACTGCCCACGATGCTTCCCTACCTCGGCGCCATGGCGATACTCAAGCAGAGTGGTTGGTCCGAACCGATGCAGCTCTCCTTGCTGGCGATCTACTGCGTGGTGATGATCGTCCCGGGCCTCATTTTCGTGGCCATCCGCGCGGCGGCCGGAGACCGCTTGGATAACTGGCTGCAACGGGTGGGCAGAAAACTGGGCGGCTACGCGCAGGAAACCCTCGGTTGGGTGGTGGGCATCGCCGGCTTTCTGATCATCCGGGCGGCGCTGGACGGGATGTCTCTGGGGGACTTCATGAGTCGCGTATTCAATTCCTAGCGCCACCGAGGCACGCTGTGGGCGAACCGGGGGCCTGAAAATTGGTCAGCGCGGAGCCAAAATGAGATAATTTCAGCTATGGAACCTCTAGGCAGCACCGCGAAGCAGGGCAAGAAAGTCACCCTGAACGCATCGACTCTGGCCATGGCAGTGATGGTCGTCGTCCTCCTGGTGGCGGTCGTGTTCGCCGCCAACTCGAACGAGGTCGTCGGCTGGTTCATCGTCGCGATCTCCGCCGGCTGGCTGCTGCTTGCGGCGTTCATGATGTTCGGCCTGAAGCGCGGGGCGGATAAGATCAACAGCTCGCTGCGCGAAGCCACCGCGGCAGCCACCGGCCGCGCGCAAGGTGGCTCCACCGTCGTCGTCGACGAAGGCACGAGCCAGCGCGATATGAAGCTGGATCACTCCTTCAAGATCATCCAGGTGCAGGCCCGGGTGATCGCCGAGCAGCGCGAGCAGAACGCCGAGAACTCCGCGGAAATGATCGACCGCGCCCTGGAAACCATCCAAATGACCGCGACCAACGCGCGCGACATGATGAAGCCTTCCGGCGAGGCGATCGACGGCGAGATCGTCAACTAAACTATTTTGTTACCGCGCAGCGCAACGTTCACGCCGAACGTTGCGCTGTCTTTTTGTAAGGTGGAACTGTGATACCTACCAGCGTGGAAATTTTGAGCAAGCTTCAGGGCGCCGTGCGCGTCGCCTCGGTCAACGTCAACGGCATTCGCGCGGCCTACAAGCGCAATATGGCCGACTGGATTGCCGCCCGCGACGCGGACATCCTGTGCCTGCAGGAGGTGCGCGCGCCGGATGCGATCGTGCGCGAGCTGATCGGCGAGGGCTGGCACATTCTGCATGCCGAAGCCAAGGACAAGGGCCGCGCCGGGGTGGCGGTGCTTTCGCGCGCCGAGCCGACCGCGGTGCGCGGGGATATCGGCGAGGAGTACTTCGCCGAATCCGGGCGCTGGGTGGAAGCGGACTTCACCATGGAAGACGGCAGCACGCTGTGCGTGGTCTCCGCCTATGTGCACTCCGGGGAGCTGAACACCCAGAAGCAGGTGGACAAGTACCGTTTCCTTCAACGCATGAACGTTCGCCTGCTCGAGCTGAAGAACGAGAAGGACCACGTGCTGGTGGTGGGCGATTTGAACGTCGTGCACACCGAGAAGGACATCAAGAACTGGAAGCCGAACCACAATAAGCGCGCCGGCGTGATGGACGAGGAGATCACCTACTTCGACGGGTTCTTCGGCGCGGAGATCGGGTACAAGGACGTGGCCCGCGAACTGGCCGGCCCCGAAGCCCAGGGTCCCTACACCTGGTGGTCTTTCCGCGGGCAGGCCTTCGACAATAATGCTGGTTGGCGCATCGATTACCAGATGGCCACACCGCAGCTCGCGGCGAAGGCCATCAAATCCCACGTAGACCGTGCCTCGGCCTACGATCTGCGCTTCTCCGACCATGCACCGCTGGTCGTCGACTACCAGTTCTAAAGGACCACTTCATCCCATGAGCGAAACATTCGCCACCACCACCCGTCCCCGCGTCCTGTCGGGCATGCAGCCCTCGGCCGACTCGCTGCACCTGGGCAACTACCTCGGCGCGCTGGTCAACTGGGTCAAGGCCCAGGACGACTACGAGGCGTTCTTCTTCATCCCCGATATGCACGCGATCACCGTGCCGCAGGACCCGGCCGAGCTGCGCAAGCGCACCCGGGTGACCGCGGCCCAGTACATCGCCGGCGGCATCGATCTGGAGAAATCCACGCTGTTCGTCCAGTCCCAGGTCCCCGAGCACGCGCAGCTGGCCTGGGTGCTGAACTGCCTCACCGGTTTCGGCGAGGCGAGCCGGATGACCCAGTTCAAGGACAAGAGCTCCAAGGGCGGGTCCGACCAGTCCAGCGTCGGGCTGTTCACCTACCCGATGCTGATGGCCGCGGACATCCTGCTCTACCAGCCCCAAGGCGTGCCGGTGGGCGATGACCAGCGCCAGCATGTGGAGCTGGCCCGCGACCTGGCCAAGCGCTTCAACCACCGCTTCGGCGAGACCTTTGTGGTGCCCGAGGCCTTCATCCCGAAGGAAGGGGCGCGCATCTACGACCTGGCGAACCCGACCTCCAAGATGTCCAAGTCCGCAGAGTCCCCGGCCGGGCTGATCAACGTGCTCGACGAGCCGAAGCTGATCGCCAAGCGGATCAAGTCCGCGGTCACCGATGCCGGCAGCGTCGTCGCCTACGACCGGCAGGAGCAGCCCGGGGTCTCGAACCTGCTGGACATTCTGGCGGCGATGACCGGGCGCCAGGTGACCGAGCTGGTCGCCGAATTCGAGGGGAAGATGTACGGGCACCTGAAGGTGGCCGTGGCCGAGGCCGTGGTGGAACGGCTCACCCCGATCCGCGAGCGCACCCTGGCGTTGCTCGATGACCCGGCGGAACTGGACCGGCTGCTGCTGGCCGGGGCCGCCAAGGCGCGCACGGTGGCCTCGGCGACGATAACCGACGTCTACGAGAAGGTCGGCTTCCTGCCGCCGCTGGGAAGCCACAGCTAACCGTGATCGAGCCGCAGGCCGGAATGCTCGAGCCCCGCTTCACGCTGGGGGTTGTCATTCCCGTGCCCGAACCACAGCGCAGCGTGCTGCGCGAATGGCGGCGGGTTTATGGGGGAGCGGCGACCGAGCCGATCGCCCCGCATATCACCTTGATCTCCGGGTCCTACGGCGATTCCTGGGAGCAGGCGGCCAGGCAGGTGCGCCGAGTTGCCCAAGGCAGTGCGTGCTTTGAGGTGCGGCTCGCCTCGGTCGGCTCGTTCCGCCCGGCCAGCGAGGTGGTCTACCTGCCGCTGGCGGCGGGGGCCGAGCGGTGCTGGGAGCTGCATCGGCAGCTGCTGGCCGACCAGTTGCGCCACGAATCGCAATTCGAGTACCACCCGCACCTGACGATCGCGCAGAACGTGCCCAGTGCGGACCTGGATGCCGCGCAGGAACAGCTGCGCGAGGTGGAGCTGAGCTTCGAGGTGCGGACTTTGCAGCTGTTCGACACCCGCGGCGGGGCGTGGAATCTCAGCGAGGAACTCGCGCTGCGATGCTAGCGTTAACCGAACGGAAAGCAAAAACCCCGTGGAACAAAAATGTTCCACGGGGTTTTTCTCTGTCCGGCCAGCTGCACGGAACCCCAACAGCGCTACACATACTGACTCACGATGTGACGCGACCCGTGGGGTGCATCACATAATAGTCAGTGGGCCACGGTGATGGCCAGGGCAACGCGGCGGAGGAGAGACATGGATGTTCGGCAGCTGAGGTATTTTCTAGCGGTGGTCGACCATGAGGGGTTCAATCGGGCGGCCGAGCATTTGCTGATCGCACAACCATCGCTGTCGCAAACTATCAAAAGCCTTGAACGGGAAATCGGGCTGCCGCTATTCCACAGGGTCGGGCGCAGGGCCGTGCTCAGCGAGGCCGGCAAGGAGCTTGTGGGACCCGCGCGACTGGTGGTCCGGGACCTGGATGCCGCGCATTCGGCCATGTCAGCGTTGAAGGGGGTGCGCCGCGGGCGCCTGGAGCTGATCGCCATGCCCTCGCCCGCAATCGAACCGCTGACCACGCTGATAGCCGGCTACACCGAACGCTATCCGCAGATCTCCGTGAGCACCGCCGCGGCGTTTACCGTCGACGATGTGGTTTCCTCGGTGCGTAACGGCAGCAATGAAATAGGACTGCTTGGCGCGGATCGGCCCATCACCGCCCCCGGGGTCGACGTGGTGCAACTCGAACGCCAGCCGCTGATGCTGATCATCAATCCGACGGCCGATAATTTTGGGGCACGCGAGGTGCTCAGTGGCCAGGATCTCGGTGGGGAACGCGTCATCATCTCGCAGCGGGGCTCACTGATGCGCGCCCTGGTTGACGACCTTCTCGCCGGTGGCGTCAACATTGAGATCGTGGCGGAGGTTGCACATCGCACCTCGATACTTCCGCTGGTGTTGGCCGGCGTGGGGCACGCGATCCTCCCCGTCTCGTGGGCGCCGCTGGCGCGCCGTTCGGGACTTCGCGTGACGCGGCTGGAGCCTGTGGCCGAATTGCATGTGGCGATTATCAGCAGGCAGTCGAACCTGACGCCGGCAGCCCGGGCGTTTCTGAGCGTCGCCGAAGCGTATGCCGCGTCGAGTCTTGGCCACCACTCATAGGTTTTTCCTATTCGGAATATGCAATTTCAGTCTTGGACGCAATTCAGCGGAGCCGGTCTAATTGAAACTAAGTTCGCATGTGACGCGGAACACTTTCACTCCAGAGGAGAACGCTATGAGCCAGACCAAGGTATTCAAGATCGCTTCAATCCCGGCCGACGGCGTCGGCAAGGAAGTTGTTGCGGCGGGGCGCCGCGTGCTTGACACCATCGCCGAGCAATCCTCGGGCAAATTCGCCTTCGACTGGACCGAATTTCCTTGGGGCTGTGAATACTACGCCCAGCACGGGGTCATGATGGATCCGAACGGACTGGAAACGTTGAAGGACTTCGACTCGATCTATTTCGGTGCCGTCGGTTGGGAAAACGTCCCCGACCATGTCAGCCTGTGGGGTCTGCGCCTGAACATCACGCAGAACTTCGACCAGTGGGCCAACATCCGACCAGTGAAGTTCCTGCCCGGTGTCACCTCGCCGCTGCGCAAGGCCGACGACACCGAACTTGATTGGATCGTCGTGCGCGAGAATAGCGAGGGCGAGTACGCGGGACTGGGCGGGCGCAACCTATCGGGCCGTGGACCGGGCAACGAAATCGCGTTGCAGACCGCGTTGTTCAGCGAGAAGGGCTGCGAACGCATCATCCGCTTCGCCTTCGATCTGGCTCGCACTCGCACGGTGAAGAAGGTCTCCTCAGTCACCAAATCGAATGCCCAGCAGTACGGCATGGTGCTCTGGGACGAGGTCTTCAACCGGGTGGCCCTGGATTACCCGGAGGTGCGCACTGAAAGCGTGCTCGTCGACGCGATGAGCGCGAAGTTCATCCTGAATCCGGAAGAACTCTCGGTGGTCGTGGCCTCAAATCTCAATGCGGACATCCTTTCGGATCTCGGATCGGCTCTCGCCGGCAGCCTGGGCCTGGCGGCCAGCGCGAACCTGAATCCGGAACGCCGTTTCCCCTCGATGTTCGAACCGGTCCACGGCACCGCTCCGGATATCGCTGGCCAGGGGATCTGCAATCCGATTGGTGCGATCGCCAGCGCCGCGCTGATGCTCGAGCACTTTGGCCTTGAGCAGGAGGCGCGCCGAGTGGAGGCGGCCATCGAGGTCGCCACCGGCTCCGGAAACCTGACCCGGGACATCGGCGGCAACGCCGACACGGAAGCAGTCACCGAAGCCATCGTCCACGCGCTGAGCAGCACCCTGGCAGCCGTCTAAGCTGCACCACGGCGCTCTCGGGTCGGGTGCTCGACCCGACCCGAGAGTCCGCACTCCGCCCACGGAGCGACTTAGTCTTCGACCCCCCCCACATATTTTCTAGTCTCGCTCCTAAGCACGCCTGAGATCCACGGAGTAAGACTTATTCCAACACTGAGGTAGGAATCATGGGCAATACCATGCACAGCGAAAGCAACCCTCCCGTACGCAAGCGCTGGTACCGGCAATTGTACTTCTGGGTGCTGATCGCCATCGTCGCCGGCATCATTCTGGGCTGGCTCGCGCCGAAGACCGGTCAAGCCATGCAACCGATCGGTACGACATTTGTCGAAGCGATGAAAATGCTCATCGGTCCCATCGTCTTTTTGACCATTGTTGGCGGCATCGCCAGCGTTGCCGACCTGAAGAAGGTCGGAGCCACGGGGCTCAAGGCATTAGGCTACTTCCAGATCGGCACCATCTGCGCAATGCTCCTGGGACTAGTAGCGATCAACATCTTCCGCTTGGGTGACGGTGTGAACGCCGATGCGAGCAAGATCGAAACCACCGGCCAGGCGGCCGAACTCATAGACAAGGGCGAGAACCAGCAGTGGTGGGAATTCCTCACCCATATCATCCCGGGATCCGTCGCTTCGCCATTCGTCGAGGGCGACATCCTGCAGATCATTTTCATGGCTGTGGTGTTCGGTATCGCGATCAACGCGGTCGGTAAAATAGGTGCCCCGGTGCTGGAGATGGTTCAGCGTCTGACAACGGTCATCTTCAAGGTGTTGAACTTCATCATGAAAGCAGCCCCGCTGGGCGCCTTTGGCGCCATGGCCTTCGCCGTGGGCAAATACGGGGTGGAAACGCTCTCAAGCTTGGGCTGGCTGATCCTGCTCTTCTATGGCACTTCTATCGTCTTCGTCGTCTTCTTCCTTGGCGGAATCATGGCCTTCTTGGGACTGAACATTTTCAAGATGTTTAAGCACTTCCGCGAAGAACTGCTGCTGATCCTGGGTACCTCAACGGCCGAACCGGCTCTTCCGGGGCTGATGAAGAAGCTGGAACATGCAGGAGTGAAGAAGGAAACCGTGGGCCTGGTGGTCCCTACCGGCTACAGCTTCAACCTCGATGGGGCGGCGATCTACCTGTCGCTGGCTGCCGTGTATATAGCCCAGGCCACCAACACGGACCTTACCGTCGGTCAGCAGATTGGAATGCTTGCGGTGATGCTGCTGACCTCGAAGGGCGCGGCAGGCGTGGCCGGCGGTGGATTCATCGCACTGACGGCAACGCTGAGCACATTGGGCACCATTCCGGCAGCGGGCATTATGCTGATCTTCGGCATCGACAAATTCATGTCCGAGTGCCGTGCTCTGGTGAACTTCTGCGGCAATGCGGTGGCTACGTTGTTCATCGCCTGGTGGGACAAATCCCTGGATATCGACCGGGTCCGCCGGGTTTTCAACGGGGAAGACGTTCCCGCCCTTGGAGCAACGGGCACAAACCGGGAGCAAGTCTCCCCGGAGCATGAAACGGAAGCAGTCCTGGAATCGGAACCCGATCCGCATAAGTGCGATGAACCCGAAAATCAGTCAGAATCGCTAACGGGAGCTACAGCACGCTAACGGTTAAGCAAAAAAACAGGTTGGTCCCCGCGAATGTTCGCGGGGACCAACCTGTTTCAGCTCACTCTCCTGCACCCGGAAGAGCGCCGCGCAATGCCTACCGGGCGCGCACGTTGGCTTCGATCTTGGCCCCGACGTCCGGGTCGATATTCTTCCAGTATTCGATGGCGTTGGTGAGCACCGGTTCGATCACTCCGCCCAGCGCGCCGGTGACGGTTTCCACGAGTTCGGCGCGCTGGGCGTCGTCCATCACCTCGCGCACCAGGATGCCTGGCTGGACGAAGTCGCCATCGTCCTCACGCAGGGTGTAGGCCGAGCGGACCAGCTCGCCATCGGACTCGAAGGAGTTCTCCGCCGGACCGGTCTGGTCGCTGTAGCTGTCGCCGAAGGAGTTCGGGGCGTAGACGCTGCGATCCGAGGTGTGCTCGTAGGTCATGCTTCCCTCGAAGTTGTACGAGGTGACCGGGCATTTCGGCTTGTTCACCGGCAGCTGCTGGAAGTTGGTGCCGATGCGGTAGCGCTGGGCATCCGCGTAGGCGAAGTTGCGGCCCAGCAGCATCTTGTCCGGGCTCATGCCCATGCCGGGAACCATATTGCCCGGGGAGAAGGCCGCCTGTTCGATCTGCGCGAAGAAGTTCTCCGGGTTGCGGTTCAACGTCATCGTGCCGACCTTGATGCGCGGGTAGTCCTTCTTCGACCAGACCTTGGTCAGATCGAATGGGTTGTAGCGGTAGGTCTTGGCCTCGTCGTACGGCATGACCTGGATGTACAGGTCCCACTTCGGGAAGTTGCCGGCCTTGATGTTCTCGAACAGGTCGCGGCGGTGGAATTCGGCATCGGAGCCGGCCAGCGATTCGGCCCTCTCCCCGCCCATGGTTTCGAACTTCTCGGACTGCTGGTTCAGGAAGTGGTACTTCACCCAGAACTTCTCGCCATTGGCGTTGACCCACATGTAGGTGTGCGATCCGTAGCCGTTCATTTCGCGCCAGGTCTTCGGCAGGCCGCGCTGGCCCATGATGTAGGTGACCTGGTGGGCTGATTCGGGGTTCTGCGTCCAGAAGTCCCACTGCATGGTGCCGTCGCGCAGCCCAGAGTCGGGCAGGCGCTTCTGCGAGCGGATGAAGTGCGGGAACTTCATCGGGTCGCGCACGAAGAATACCGGGGTGTTGTTGCCGACCAGATCGAAGTTGCCTTCGGTGGTGTAGAACTTCATCGAGAAGCCGCGCACATCGCGCCAGGTGTCCGGGGAGCCGAGCTCGCCAGCGACGGTGGAGAAGCGCATCAGGGTTTCGGTTTTGACGCCGGGCTGGAACAGGGCCGCCTTGGTGTACTGCGAAACGTCTTCGGTGGTTTCGAATTCGCCGAAAGCGCCGGAGCCCTTGGCGTGCGGGCGGCGTTCCGGAACGTTCATCCGGTTGAAATGCTGCAGGGTTTCGACTAGGTGGTGGTCGTGCAGGACGATCGGCCCGTCGGCGCCTACGGTGAGCGAGTTGCGATCGCTGACCGTCGGAATGCCAGCCTGGGTGGTCGAACCAGAGGGGTTCACGTTCTTGTTCTCAGCCATTGTTTCTCCTTTGCGTGGAAATTACATATTTGCCAGGAACGGGTTTACCCCGTGCGCTCCGCGGGCAGCTGCGACGCGGACGCCCTGTGCATGGGCCTCAACCACGGACGGGTGGCGTGCGTGGAAGTCTGTGAAATTTTTAGGGCTGCTGGCGTCGCCGCCAGCTCCCTTGTTGCTCATCATGCCACAAATCAGAATCGGTCAAAATACGCTGGCGGGAATTCCTCTGCTGGTTGCCAGCAGTTAACGCGAAGGGGCCCGAACCGGATGGTTCGAGCCCCTTGGCGGGTTAAGGAAGAATCCTTAGATGGTGCGCGACAGGATCGCCTGCTTGACCTCGGCGATAGCCTTGGTCACCTGGATGCCACGTGGGCAAGCTTCGGAGCAGTTGAAGGTGGTGCGGCAACGCCACACGCCTTCCTTGTCGTTCAGGATCTCCAGACGCATGTCGCCTGCATCATCGCGCGAGTCGAAGATGAAGCGGTGCGCGTTGACGATGGCTGCCGGGCCGAAGTACTGGCCGTCGGTCCAGAAGACCGGGCAAGACGAGGTGCACGCGGCGCAAAGAATGCACTTGGTAGTGTCCTCGAACTTGGCGTGGTCTTCTGCCGACTGGTAACGCTCGCCGGAAGGCTCATGGCCTTCGTTGATCAGGAACGGCATGACCTCGCGGTAGGACTGGAAGAACGGTTCCATGTCAACGATGAGATCCTTTTCAAGGGGCAGGCCCTTGATGGCTTCAACGGTGATCGGCTTGGAGGTGTCCAGATCCTTGAGCAGGGACTTGCAGGCCAGGCGGTTGCGGCCGTTGATGCGCATCGCATCGGAACCGCAGACGCCGTGGGCGCAAGAGCGGCGGAAGGACAGCGAACCGTCGTGCTCCCACTTGATCTTGTGCAGGGCGTCCAGCACGCGGTCCGTGCCGTACATGGTCAGCTTGAAGTCTTCCCAGTAAGCGTCAGCGGTGCTCTCCGGGGTGTACCGGCGAACACGCAAGGTGATGTCGAAGGTAGGGATCTCTCCGCCGCCGCCGACACCTGGCTTGAGTTCAATCTTTGATGCTGGTTCCGGAAGTTCCGTGCTCATTAGTACTTACGCTCCATCGGCTGGTAACGGGTGAAGATTACGGGCTTGGTTTCCATGCGAATGCCGGAAATGCCCTCGGTGGTAGCCGTTGCGTCGCGGTACGACATCGAGTGCTTCATGAAGTTCTCGTCGTCGCGGTTCGGGTAATCTTCGCGGTAGTGTCCGCCGCGTGATTCCTTGCGGTGCATGGCTGCAGCGGTCATGACCTCTGCCATGTCCAGCAGGAAGCCGAGCTCGATGGCCTCAAGCAGGTCAAGGTTGAAACGCTTGCCCTTGTCCTGGACCGAAACATTCTTGTAGCGCTCGCGCAGTTCCTCGATGACTACCAGTGCACGATCCAGCGAATCCTTGTCGCGGAACACCTGGACGTTCGCATCCATGATGTCCTGAAGTTCCTTGCGCAGTACCGAAACGCGCTCGGTGCCGGTGGAGTTCAGCATGGAGTCGATCTGGGAGCTGGTGAACTTCTCTGGATCTTCCGGAAGTTCCACGAAGTCCGCGGTGGCCGCGTACTTGGCCGCGGAGAGGCCAGCGCGCTTGCCGAACACGTTGATGTCCAGCAGCGAGTTGGTGCCCAGACGGTTCGAGCCGTGGACCGAAACGCAAGCAACTTCGCCGGCGGCGAAGAGGCCCGGGATCACGGTGTCGTTGTCCTGCAGGACCTCGGCCTCGATGTTGGTTGGCACGCCGCCCATCACGTAGTGCGCGGTCGGGAAGACCGGAACTGGCTCGGTGTACGGCTCAACGCCCAGGTAGGTGCGGGCGAACTCGGTGATGTCTGGAAGCTTCGCATCGATATGCGCCGGTTCCAGGTGGGTCAGGTCGAGCAGCACGTAGTCCTTGTTCGGGCCGCAGCCGCGGCCTTCACGCACCTCATTGGCCATCGAACGTGCGACGATGTCACGCGGAGCGAGGTCCTTAATGGTCGGAGCATAACGCTCCATGAAGCGCTCACCCTCGGAGTTGCGCAGGATCGCGCCTTCGCCACGGGCCGCTTCGGAAAGCAGGATGCCCAAGCCGGCCAGGCCGGTCGGGTGGAACTGCACGAATTCCATGTCTTCCAGCGGGATGCCCTTGCGGAAGGCGATGCCCATGCCGTCGCCGGTCAGGGTGTGTGCGTTCGAGGTGGTCTTGAAGACCTTGCCCGCGCCGCCGGTTGCGAAGACAACCGACTTGGCCTGGAAGATGTGCAGCTCGCCGGTAGCCAGATCGTAGGAAACGACGCCGGCAACGCGCTTCTGCTTGTAGGCGGTGCCGTCCTCGCGGTAGGCATCCTCCTCAACCATGAGCATATCCAGCACGTAGTACTCGTTGTAGAACTCAACGTTGTGCTTGACGCAGTTTTGGTACAGGGTCTGCAGAATCATGTGACCGGTGCGGTCAGCTGCGTAGCAGGCGCGACGCACGGCGGCCTTGCCGTGGTCACGAGTGTGGCCGCCGAAGCGGCGCTGATCGATCTTGCCATCCGGGGTGCGGTTGAACGGAAGACCCATTTTTTCCAGGTCGAGCACGGCGTCGATGGCTTCCTTCGCCATGACCTCCGCTGCGTCCTGGTCCACCAGGTAGTCGCCACCCTTGACGGTGTCGAAGGTGTGCCACTCCCAGTTGTCTTCCTCGACGTTGGCAAGTGCTGCGCACATGCCGCCCTGGGCCGCACCGGTGTGCGAACGGGTTGGGTAAAGCTTGGTAAGCACTGCGGTGTGCGCGCGCTGACCGGACTCGATCGCGGCACGCATACCTGCACCACCGGCACCGACGATGACTACGTCGTACTTGTGTACCTGCATTCTTGATGCTCTCTTTTCTGAAAAATCTGTGTGGCTAAAAAAGGGGTTTTAGCACTGTGGCAACGGGCTGTTCACAACGCAAGGATCGAAGGTGAAGATCACCAGGGAGCCAAGCACGATGATGAAGATCGTCGACACATAGAGGACGCCCTTGAGCCAGGCACGGGTTGCGTGCTTCTCGGCGTAGTCGTTGATGATGGTACGCACACCGTTGGTGCCGTGCAGCATCGCCAACCAAAGCAGCGCCAAATCCCAGAACTGCCAGATTGGTGAGGCCCACTTGCCGGCAACGAAGCCGAAGGACAGGGCGTTGATGCCCGTGCCGGTCAGCAGGTTGGCGATCAGGTGACCGAAGATCAGAACGACCAGTACTACGCCGGATAGGCGCATGAACAGCCATGCGAGCATCTCGAAGCTGCTGCGGGACTTTGGTCCGCGAACATACTTCGGGTCTATACGCTGGCTACGGGGGGCAGCAATTTCTGCGCTCATGGTTTAGTGTCCTCCGAATGCAAGCGAGAGGTGGCGGATTGCGAAGCCGGCGAATACAACGACCCAAACGCCGATGACGCCCCACAACAGCTGGCGCTGGTACTTGGTGCCCTGCTTCCAGAAGTCAACCAAGATCAGACGCAGTCCATTGAATGCGTGGAAGAGGATGGCGGCGACCAAAGCGGTTTCACCGAGTGCCATCAGGGGGTTTTTGTACGTGGCAATCACTGCGTCGTATGCACTGGCATCGACGCGTACAAGTGCGGTATCAAGCACGTGCACTAAAAGAAAAAGGAAAATAACGACACCGGTGACCCGGTGTCCCACCCAGGACCACATGCCTTCACGGCCGCGGTATAGGGTGCCTGACGAAGTCTTCGACACTGAACTAAACCTCCAAGGCTCGCAACGGCGCATGTGTATATTGCACACAATGAGATTTGACGCACTTGTGCGAGCGTTCCTTGTGCGAGTCTAAACCACATATGAGCCTCGGTTCTATCTTGAGTCTCGCCCTTGTGAGTATGTTCACCGAATAGTGGCAAATATGCGCCAGAAGGCCGGAAATACGCGCGTAATAACGCATAGACACGTTTCGTATTTATTGATCGCCCGAGAGCTTCAATGACCGGGTTTGCCCACCGAATGAATTAGTGTTGTGCTCGTGAATGCAGACCTTTTAGCGCGATTCCATGGCGTGATTCCGGCCGGTGGCGTCGGAACCCGACTGTGGCCCCTCTCCCGAGCCTCGGCTCCCAAATTCCTGCACGATCTCACCGGCTCGGGTTCTACCCTGATCCGTGCGACGTACGACAGGTTGGTGCCATTGGCCGGTGAGCGGATTATGGTCGTCACCGGTCGTGCCCACCGCGGCGCGGTCATGGACCAGCTCCCCGAACTGTGTGACGAGAACCTGGTGCTCGAACCCGAGCCACGCGATTCGGCGGCCGCGATCGGACTCGCCGCAGCCATCCTGTATCGCCGTGACCCGAATATCATCATGGGTTCTTTCGCCGCCGACCAGGTCATTGGCCCGGTGGACATCTTCCAGAAGGCGCTGAGCGAAGCGATCCATACCGCGGCCACGGGCAAGATCGTGACGATCGGCATCCATCCGACTCATGCCTCGACGGCCTTTGGCTACATCAAGGCCGGCGATTTGCTGAATGTTGCCAACGCGCCCACCGCCCGCGCCGTCGTGGAATTCGTGGAGAAGCCGGATGAGGATACGGCCCGCGGCTACCTGGCCGGCGGGGGATTCCTCTGGAATGCCGGAATGTTCGTCGCCCCCGTGGGGCTGATGCTCGAGCACCTCAAGTCGAACGAGCCAGATCTGCATGCCGGCCTGATGCGCATCGCCGAGGCGTGGGATAGCGACGAGCGCGAAGCCGTCATGAACGCGGTCTGGACCGACCTGCCCAAGATCGCGATCGACTACGCGGTGGCCGAGCCCGCCGCGGCCGCCGGCGACGTCGCGGTGATTCCCGGCGTTTTCAACTGGGATGACGTCGGGGACTTCGCCGCCATCGGTCGGCTGAACAAGGCCAGCGAGGACACCGGGGTGATCTCCCTAGGAGAGAACGTTCGGGTGTATTCGGATAATGCCACCGGCGTAGTCTATGGGGATCGCCCCCGGGTGGTTGCGCTGATCGGAATCGACGATGTGATCGTCGTGGATACGGCCGACGCCTTGCTCGTCACGACCAAGGAGCACGCGCAGAAGGTCAAGCAGACGGTGGAGAAGCTCAAGGCCTCCGGAGCTACCGACGTGCTCTAGCGCACGCAGTTTCCGACGCCCGTGGCCGACTCGAAAGGGTAGGTCACGGGCGTTTTTGCTGGTTGTGAGGACTATCTCGAAGCAGCGGATGGCGAAGGCGGCCAGGCGCGCCAGCAAGCCGGTATAACTAGACCCGGCGGCACAAATTCGGATGCTCGCGGTGCCTCGGATTCACGGTTTCGGGTGCTTTTCGACACGAATTTGAGTAGGTTTGAACGCATGTCAACGGCTAAGAATGATTCCGAACCGCCAAGCAAACCCAACGACCAAGCCAAGGTGCCCGAACCGGTCCAGAAAGAAACTCGAATCAATCGAGTTGTCTTTTTCGGTTCGGCCTCGCTGGTGCTCGGCATCGCCCTGTGGGCCATTCTCGATAGGGAGTCTGCCGACGCGGTGATCGGAGCCACGGTCGCCTGGATCGGCAAGAACTTCGGCTGGTACTACACGCTCATCGTCGTCTCGGTGCTCGTCTTCGTCATCAGCATCGCCATTTCGAAGGTCGGCAAGACCCGGCTGGGGCCGGATCATTCACGGCCGACCTTCAACGTTTTCACCTGGGCTTCGATGCTTTTCGCGGCCGGCATCGGCATCGACCTGATGTTCTTCTCGGTGGCCGAACCGATCACGCAGTACCTGGCGCCACCTACCGGAGAGGGTTCAACCGTTGAGGCGGCCCGCCAAGCGGTGGTCTGGACGCTCTTCCACTACGGATTGCTGGGATGGGGGCTCTACGCGCTGATCGGACTGGCGCTGGGCTATTTTGCCTACCGGCACAATCTTCCGCTGTCGATCCGCTCCGCCCTCTACCCGCTGCTGGGCCGCCGGATCAATGGCTGGATCGGCCACTCCGTGGATATCGCGGCCATGCTGGGTACGATTTTCGGCATCGCGACCTCGCTGGGCATTGGCGTGGCCCAGCTGAACTATGGGTTGAATTTCATGTTCGGAATTCCCGAGAACATGAGCTGGCAGATCGTGCTGATCGTCTCGGCCGTCTTCATGGCCACGATCTCGGTACTGACCGGTGTGGAAAAAGGCATTCGCCGGCTATCCGAACTCAACGTGTTGCTGTGCATTGCGCTGATGCTCTTTGTGCTGATCGTCGGCGGTACCGCCTACCTCTTCGACGGCATCATCATCAACATCGGCGACAGCCTCGCGAACTTCCCGGGCATGGCGCTGGATACCTTCGCCTATGACCGGCCCGATGAGTGGCTCAATGGCTGGACGCTCTTCTTCTGGGCGTGGTGGATTGCCTGGGCGCCCTTCGTCGGACTGTTCCTCGCCCGCATTTCGCGTGGGCGAACCATTCGCCAGTTTGTCACCGGCGTTCTGGTAGTTCCTTTCGCCTTCATCCTGTTGTGGATCTCGATCTTCGGCAACAGCGCGCTGGCGCTGGTGCGCGGCGGAAATGAGGCCTTCGGCGAGGTCGCCATGAACACCCCCGAGCGGGCCTTCTATTCGCTGCTCGAGCAGTACCCGGGTACCCCCATCACCGCGGCGATCGCCACCTTCACCGGCCTGCTGTTCTACGTCACCAGCGCCGACTCCGGTGCCCTGGTGATGGCGAACTTCACCTCGCATCTGAAGGATGCGCAATCGGACGGTTCGAAGCCGGTGCGCCTGTTCTGGTCGCTGGCCACGGGCCTGCTGACCTTGGGCATGCTCTTCGTCGATGGCGTGCCCACCCTGCAAGGCGCGACCGTCATCATGGGTCTTCCCTTCTCCTTCGTGCTGCTCTTCATCATGCTGGGACTGTTTAAATCGCTGCGGGTTGAATCTGCGCTGGCCGATAGCTATCAAGGGGCCATGCACAAGGTGCTGAGCAGCCGGATGGGTCCCAGCTCCGAACGGCGCAGCTGGAAGCAGCGCCTGTCCCGGGCGATGAATTATCCCGGGCACCGGGCGGTGCAGCGTTACCTCGCTGAGGTGGCCGAGCCTGCACTGCGCGAGGTGAGTGAGGAGTTCACCGCCCGCGGCGCAGCTGTTCAGCTGGAGACCGAAGCGGTGCATAACCTGAACCTCGACTCCCTGGACCTGGTGGTCGGCAACGGGCAGGAACGTCCCTTCAAATACCAGGTGTACCCGGTCCAGCTTCCGGTACCGAGCTACGCGAGAGTCTCCGCGGGCGACGACATCTATTACCGCATCGAAGTCTTCTCCCAAGAAGGCAGCCACGGATACGACCTGATGGGGCTGAGCAAAGAGCAGCTCATCTGCGATGTGCTGGACCAGTACGAAGCGCACCTCACCTTCCTGAACGCACAGATCGAATCCGATGGACCCAGCCAGATCAACGCGGCGGGAGCCGGAAAGTCTGACTGGGAGTCGGACTTTGAAACTTCCTCTATTCCCCTGATAACTAAGACGAAGGACGAGTCATGAGTTTTCCGCAGAACCAAAACGAGCTACTGCTCAATGCCGCGACGATTTATATTAACGGCAGCTTTGGCCCGGCCAGCTCGGCCGCGACCAGGCAGATCTTCTGCCCGGCCAACGGCGAACCGGTAGCCCTCGTCTCCGAGGCCGGGCCCGCGGACGCCGAGGCCGCGATCGCCGCGGCCCGCCACGCCTTCGACACGGGGACCTGGTCCCAGCTCCCCGCCCCGGAACGCGGTGACTTCCTGCTGCGCGTCGCTCATCGGCTGGCCGAACGCAAGGACGAATTCGCGCTGGCCGA